>NZ_JAYWYV010000009.1:0-127181 GCF_048147885.1 Acinetobacter sp. 228 | reverse complement strand
CATCGGCGTGATAGCTCAGTAGGTAGAGCAACGGATTGAAAATCCGTGTGTCCCCAGTTCGATCCTGGGTCTCGCCACCATATTCAAAAAAATCCTCAAACCATGTTTGGGGATTTTTTTTGTCCGGACTAAAGTCATATCAAGATTTTTCCTAATTTTTCAATCTTTTTAATTGCTTCCTTTTTTAGTTTAAGCTGTTTTTATTCGTCATTTACCGTTTATCAAACTTAACAATAGGCGCTGGTATTATTTGTAAGCTTTCAGTCAGATGCTTTCCCTTTTCCAAACGAGGGTGAATATGATGAATCTCCTGAAACCCATAATACGAAGCCTGATAGCTACCTGTATGACTTTTACTTTACCGTTATTAGGTTATGCTGGCTCTACGAGTGAATCTGATTCCGTGATACTGCCTACGCTTACCGTAATGGCAGAACCTGAACTGCGTGCGGTGATTGAAGTTGTGCCTTACCAAGAAGATGCAGCTCAACAACAGGCCTTGCAAATGCGCCTGATGGAAATTGAACGTGATATCCAGTCTTATAGCGTCGATGCTGATTTTGTCGCAAATATTGATGTCATGCGTGCACCTGCTCCTCCAGATCTGGACAGCCTGCCTGTGATCTTGCAGGAATATGTGCTGGCTGTAGCACAGGGCTTATTGTCTTCAGATCCACGAAATGGGCTGTATGTGGTGTTGAAACCTTTTGGTATTAATCGCGATGCCACCACCGTCCAGATTGCCCGTGAGCAGTTTAATTCCTACCGGAACCAGCTTAATCTTTCACTGCCATCTCCTTCCAGGTAAGCCGTGCCCGGCATTGGACTTTACTAGTTGCGGGCTTGTTTAGCAGCAACTAAAGATCAAAAACAAGCAGGAAGTTGAAATAAATTTCCTGCCAGATCGGTGTTATATCTTCATAGGTAAGTATTGCTGGAAAAATTGAACATCTTGAATTGTGTCTAAAAAATAAGCATAGTGGATAGGAATCTACAAGATCTGACGGATAGAACTGGAGCGTGTACATGCCGCGTGTTTTTATGATTTTAGCTGCTGTGACACTGGCAATTTTTATTGGGCTGTTTTATCAGCATTCTGTCCAGCAAAAACATCAGGCCGAGCTGCTGGAATATGAAACCGTACTAGAAGAAAAAACTGAAAGTATTGCACAGCAGGCACAGGACTGGTCTAAACCGATTCAGATCGAGCTGGAAGATGACCGTCTGGAGGGCGACTATGCCATTATGGCTGAATTCATGCTGGGGCAATTGCGTGACAGTGCCGAGGAACGTAATCAGTATCTACGGGATCTAAAAGCGGCCAACTGGCAGAATTTTCTGGATATTAACCGCTTGGCCAAGGACCAGACCCAAGATTATAAAGAAACTGAAGCCATGCTTAAGCAAGTCCATCAAATTATGGACAGCTATCAGCAGAAAATCCAGCAACGTGATGCTGAGCTGATCGACAAGGCACAGCAACTGGATATTAAAAACCGTTATCGCCAGCAACTAACCCAGAATCTGAAAGATAGTCAGCAAAATAGTAATGCACATGTCATTTTCGAAATCGAAAAACAGAATTTAGCCAAGGCAGATGCTTTATTTGCAGTCTTAAAAAAGTATAAATGGCAAAAGAAAAATAACATGTTTATGTTCTATGACGATAAAGCGGTGAAAGAGTTTAATGCGCTGTACAAGGAAATTCTGGACCTGAACAAGCAGATGCAACAAGTCGCGAGCGCTAACCAGAAAGCAGTAGAAAACAAGTTATGACCTGTCTTGGATGGTCGGCCAGATTACTGTCATCCACTGCTCAATACGGGTTACTGAATTGAAGCTGTCAAATCCAGGCAGCTTTTTTTATTTTCTGGATAGTCCTCATCTTGCTATTGTATGGACACAGCGTACATAAGCATGATTTTAATTCCGGCATCAACAGTCTATGCTCGAAAGTAACAGCCGCTGCTTAAACAATAAAAGGTGGCATATGGGCTAAGTGGAGGGAAGTCAATCATGCAAGAACTGAAATGTTATAAGGAGTTTCCGGTCTGGACACAGCAGAGTATTCCTCAGGGTTTCAAAAATAAGCACAATACCAAAGCAGGCACCTGGGCAAAACTGACCGTCTTAAAAGGTAAGGTACATTTTGCCATGCTGGACCAATCTGGCGAGGTGCAATCCGAGCATGTGTTTACTCCAGAGCAGCAACCGCCATTTATTGAGCCTGAGGTATGGCACAAAATTGTCTCTGCCAGTGAGGATGCCGAATGCCAGCTGCGTTTTTATTGCCGGCCTGATGATTATTTCAGCAAGAAATATCATTTGAATCCTACCCATTCTGAAGTATTGGCCGCCATGCCCTATTTAAAGGGTGGTCGTGCCCTGGATATCGGCTGTGGTACAGGACGTAATGCGCTTTATTTAAGCCAGAACGGCTTTAAAGTAGATGCCTGGGATGTCAATGAAAACAGTTTGCAAACCTTAAGACAAATTGTGCAGACGGAGCAGATTGAGCATATTCAGGCGCAGCGTCGCGATCTCAACACGGATACCAGTATTACAGGCCAATATGACTTTATCTACTGTACTGTAGTGATGATGTTCCTTGAGGCAAAAACCATTCCGCCGCTGATTGCACAAATGCAGCAGGCGACAGTTCCGGGTGGTTATAATCTGATTGTCTGTGCCATGGATACAGACGATATTCCGGTACAGCCAGACTTTCCATTTAGTTTTAAACCGGGTCAGTTAAGCGAGCTGTACGAAGGGTGGAAGCTGATCAAATACAATGAGAATGTTGGCGAACTGCATCGGGTGGATGAACAGGGTCATCGTATTAAACAGCACTTTGCCACCATGCTAGCGCAGAAGGTTGAATAGAAGATTGAGGATTTTTTTAAATTCCTGAATTAAATCATCCAAAACAAAAAAAGATGTCAGGCTGACATCTTTTTTATGCTTAAAAAAATACTAAGCCGCTTTTTTAAACCAAGAGAACCAGCCTTTTTTCTCAGCTTTTACTTCTGCTTTTTCAGCAGCAGCGTCTTTGGTTTCTACTGCTTCAGTTTGCGCAGCTTCAACGTGTTGTTCTGCTGTAGCTTGAGCTGTTTCTACTTGAGTTGTCGCTTCTGTTTTTACTGCTTCAGCTTTAGTTTCAGCCGCTTGTTGAGTTGCAGCAACAGTCGCTTGAGCAGCTTCAACTTTTGCTTGTACAGGTGCAGCAGTTTCTTTAGCAACAGTTTGGGTTGTTTTAGTTACAACAGTTGCTGGTGTAACTTGAGCTTCAGTTGCCATTGCAGATGCAGAAGTCGCTAAGATTGCAGTCGCGATCATTGTTTTAAGCATGTTCATATAAATCCTTTTAAGGAAATAGGAAAAAAGAGGCTTGATCATACATATATAAAATTTAAGTGATTCATAAATAGGATTTTATTGGTTGATTATTCAACTGAAATTACAAAGGGATAACATTGCTTAGAAAGGTACAAGTTCAAAAGAACTTGATAAGTTGGTTCAGGTACATTTCGGTGGCCTCCGAAATCATTCATACGGCTTAAGTTATTTTTATAAAACCAATTAGACATCATAGCTAGCTTATAGCACTGATAATTTAGAATTTCTTTTAATAAAAAACCCCGCACTAAGCGGGGTTTCTTTTGATCTCGGTATTTAAGAATTAAACACGTTCGATCACTGTTGCAATACCTTGGCCAAGGCCGATACACATCGTCGCAAGACCGATTTGCGTATCTTGTTGTTCCATTACGTTTAACAACGTTGTTGTGATACGCGCACCAGAACAACCCAATGGGTGACCCAATGCAATCGCGCCACCGTTTAAGTTTACGATGTCTTGCTTGTCATACAGACCTAAACCTTTAAGAACAGACAAGCCTTGTGCCGCAAATGCTTCGTTTAACTCAACCGTTTGCATGTCTTCAATTTTAAGACCAGCACGTTTAAGTGCTTTGTGTGTTGCTGGAACCGGACCGTAACCCATGATCGCAGCATCACAACCTGCAACTGCCATAGAGCGAATCACAGCACGTGGTTTAAGACCTAAAGCTTGAGCACGTTCAGCAGACATCAGCAGCATGGCAGATGCACCGTCAGACAAGGCTGAAGAGGTTGCTGCAGTCACTGTACCGCCTTTCGGATCAAAGACTGGGCGTAAAGCACGGAAGGTTTCGATATTGGCATCCGGACGGATCACTTCATCGATATCACACAGCATTTTGTAGCCATCTGCATTGTGACCTTCAATACCAACAATCTCGTTCTCGAACAGACCATTTTCAGTCGCAGCCCAGGCACGGCGGTGAGATTCCACACCAAACGCATCCTGTTCTTCACGGGTAATGCCGTTCATACGACCCAACATTTCAGCAGTCAGACCCATCATGTTCGACGCCTTAGCATAATGCTTAGACGCTTCAGGGTTCAGGTCGATACCGTGCATCATGCCAACATGGCCCATGTGCTCAACACCACCGATGATGAAGATATCACCCTGGTTCGTCGCAATTTGCGCAGCCGCAGTGTGAATCGCCTGCATAGACGAACCACAAAGACGGTTTACCGTTTGACCTGCAACAGTCTTCGGCAAGTCTGCCAGTAATGCGATATTACGGGCAATATTCATACCTTGTTCTAGGGTTTGGTTCACACAGCCCCAGATGACGTCTTCAACTTCATTCGGGTCGAATTCGTTACGTACCAACAGGGCACGGACAAGCTCAGCAGACATTGAGTCGGCACGTACATTGCGGAACATGCCGTTTTTGGATTTACCCATTGCTGAACGCACGCCATCAACGATGACAACGTCACGTGGATTTAAAGTAGCCATTCACGTTGCTCCTTAACCGTAGAATTTTTTGTTGTTAGCAGCCATTTCACGCAACATTTCTGGCGCTTCATAAGCTTTACCAAGGTGTGCATATTTATTGCAAAGTGCCACATACTCAGCTACACCGGTTTGATCGATGTAACGGCATGGACCACCACGGAATGGAGGGAAACCAACACCCATGATCATTGCCATATCTGCTTCAGCAGGTGTTGCCACGATATTGTCTTCCAGGCAGCGAACAGTTTCATTACAGAAAGCCAGCATCATACGGTCAATGATTTCCTGAGCGTCAAACTCACGTTTTTCCGCAGTTGCAACAGATGCCACAAGCTCATATGCAGTTGGATCAACCACTTTGGCTTTTTTGCCTTTACGGTCAAGTTCATACTTGTAGAAACCAACGTCGTTCTTCTGACCAAGACGGTTGTTTTCATACATCACCTGGATCGAACCTTTGTAATCAGGTTTCATGCGATCCGGGAAGCCTTCAGCCATGACTTCTGCACCATGCACGCCCGTGTCGATACCCACCACGTCCATCAGGTAGGCAGGACCCATAGGCCAGCCGAATTTTTCCATTACTTTGTCGATTTGCTGGAAGTCAGCACCATCTTTAAGTAACAGGTCAAATGCACCGAAGTAAGGGAATAATACGCGGTTCACCAGGAAGCCCGGGCAGTCATTGACCACGATTGGCGTTTTACCCATTTTCTGTGCAAGCACGACAGTCGTTGCAATCGCTTCAGCAGAAGTTTTCTCGCCACGAATCACTTCAACCAGTGGCATCATGTGTACTGGGTTAAAGAAGTGCATGCCCACGAAGTTTTCAGGACGTTCCAGATTTTCAGCCAGACGCGTGATTGAAATCGTCGAGGTGTTAGACGCAATAATAGTGTTGTCACGTACTTTAGATTCAGTTTCTTTCAGTACGATACCTTTGACTTTCGGGTTCTCAGTCACTGCTTCGATCACGATGTCAACTTCTTTAAACTCGTCATAGCTTAAAGTAGGACGGATGCGAGCAAGGGTTTCACCCATTTGTGCCGGTTTCATTTTCTTGCGTTCAACCTGCTTGGTCAGCAGTTTGTTCGCTTCAGACATACCCAAGGCAAGTTGCGGGTTACCGATGTCTTTCATGATGATCGGTGTGCCTTTGCTTGCTGCCTGGTAAGCAATACCGCCACCCATGATACCTGCGCCGAGAACGGCCGCCTGGTTCACGGGATGTGCACCTTGTTCATATTTCTTGGAAGTTTTCTTCACTACCTGGTCATTCAGGAACAAACCGATTAATGCACCTGCCTGTGGTGTGACTGCAGCTTTAGCAAAACCTTCAGCTTCAGCTTTTAGCGCGTCATCACGATGCAGGCTAGCACCCGCCTGTAATGAATCCAGCAGTAATTTTGGCGCAGGATATTGAGCTGGGTTGGCTTTGGCCAGCACCATACCTTTAGATGAATTAAACGCCATCATCTGTTCGATCGGACTCAGTCTAACCGGATCAAGTTTTTCCTGACGCTTGTTTTGCCAGTCTAAACGGCCATGAATGGCCTGTTTCACCAGGTCAATCGCAGCATCTTTCAATTTGTCTGCAGCAACCACTGCATCGACTGCACCATCTTTCAGCGCAGCAGCAGGTTTTTTAGGATTGGCCATTGCCATCCATTCTACCGCGTTATCGATACCGATCAGACGGCTTAAACGTACTGTACCACCGAAGCCCGGGAAGATACCCAGCTTGATTTCAGGCAGGCCTACTTGCGCTTGTTCTGACATGACACGGTAGTCACATACCAGGCACATTTCGAAACCGCCACCCAGTGCCATGCCGTTAATGGCCGCCACTTTAGGAATGTCGAGGTCTTCGAAGCTGTTAAAAATTTCATGTACTGGCATTGCCCAGTCAACAATCGCTTGTTCACCCTGAGCAAAGTTGTCGCCGAATTCAGTGATATCAGCACCTACAATAAATGTAGATTTACCTGAAGTAACGATTAAACCCTGAATATCTGCTGCGGAAACTGCGTCAATCGCAGCCTTGAAATCTTCAATCGTTGCACGGTTGAATTTGTTAACGGACTCACCTTGTAAGTCAAAGCGGAATTCTGCAATCCCGTCCTCAAGCATTTGGACGGTAATGGCATTGCCAGCGTGGATCATGCCCTGATCTCCTTTATTTTGGAGGACTTCTAAGTTGATGTTGTGAAGCAAGTGCGCATGTCCCGCGCACTTTTTGACTTCGCTAATCTTACGATAACTATATCCAAAAAGAACATAACAAGTTGTATCAAGCCGTGACGCAATGGTCATCAATTTCTGCCGGCTTGATCCGACCGGTTATAATTTTTCCTTTCAGTTTCTTATAGCCCGATGAACCAAAGATTCTGTTTCAATTCATTATTTTTCATCGATCAGCCTGACTGATATGGAGCAGAATGACTGATTTTCAAGGCAAGCATCTCGCTAAGCTGCGTCAATTCAGTCAATTTCAGTCTTGAGCACAGGATTTTTCTCGCCGAATCTGGCTGATTGCAGGGCTTTCAGGTAGTTGTCGAGATTTTTCTATCGGCACAAATAAAACTGCCGTATCTCATTTCTGGTTACGGGAATTTTCTGAAAGTAGCCAGGAAAATCACGGCTCAAACGATATCTGGATTGAAATAATTGTTATCCTTCCAGATCCAGGCCCTGTCATCTGTGCCGGAATTGTTTATGATGATCCTGCACCTGGATATGGGGGATATCGATGCACGTGTTTCGTTCTAAAAAAGACTGGTGGCTGCTGGCTTTTGTGATTTGTATGAGTGGCCTGCTGCTGCAACTGCTGTTGACCATGCAGGCCAAAGGGACCATGCAGCAGTATCCGCTGCATACCGCTGTGTATATTCTGACTATTATTATCCTGTGGTGGCCGCTGTGGAGTACGCGCTATGTGGTGGACAATGGGGTATTGACCATAAAAAGCCTGTGGTTAAGCTGGAAGATTCCGTTAAGTGCAATCCAATCCATTCAGCCCACCGAGCACTCTATTATTGCACCAGCCTTGTCCTTAAAGCGTCTGCGGATTGACTATACGGATGCGGGCGTGCAGAAATTTATATTGGTTTCACCCAAAAATCAGACTGCTTTTATGCAGGCTCTCCAGCCGAATAAAAACGGATAGTGAGTCTACCCTGGTTAAGCTTTTGCCTGCTCAGGCAGAACCACCAGCTGTGCATTGATACAGTCCAGGTGCAGGCTCAATTGCTCGGGCTGGTTTAAAAAATACAGCGCCAGAATTGGCTCCAGTTCGGTACGCATCTTGCGGCCCAAATGCCGGGCGCCGTAACGGATATCATGGCCCTGATAGAAATAGGCTTTGGCTGAAGCGCTTAAATGCACGCTGCGTTGCTGATGTTGCAAGCGCTTGTTCAGTTTATCCAGTTCAATTTCGACCAGACGTGGCAGGGCATCATGCTGTACCGCCTGATAATGCAGGCTGCGGTCAATCCGGTTCAGAAACTCGGGGTCGAATTTACGTTGCATGACTTTTTCAATGATGCGCTGGACGGGAACGCGCTTCAGACACAGAGCCTGCATTTTTTCTGGCAGATAACTGAGTTTGTCCAGATATTGCTGCGCCGCCTGTGCTCCGACATTGCTGGTCATAAAGATCATACAGTTGCGAAAATCGATAGTTTTGGTGCCCGCTGTCAAGGTCAGCCGGCCAGTATCCAGCACGTTCATCAAGCCACGAATAACCTCGTTACTGGCTTTTTCCAGTTCATCAAACAGCATGATGCCGGGACGGGTATGACTGCCGGCAATCGCAGTTTCATCAAACAGGCTGTGGCCTTCTTTAGAACCAACATAACCGGGCGGTGCGCCGGTCAAAGCCGCTGCATAATGTTCCTGTGCCAGAGTATTCATATCAATCCGGCAAAAGGCATCCGGGCGGCCATAGATCGCTTCGGCAATCAGACGCACAGTTTCTGTTTTACCGACGCCAGTAGGACCCAGCATCAAGGTAACCGACAAAGGGCGATCCGGACTGGAAAAATCTGCCTTGACCACATGCAGCATTTTTTCAATTTCATTCAGGGCTGCATCCTGCCCAATAATCCGTTCACGTAGCAGCTGCATTACATTATTTGGCTCGAAATGAAAACGCGGTTTGCCAATCAGGCGATCACGTTCAGACAGGCTATGGGTGGAGGTGGAGGGTTGAACAATATGAATGTCCGATTGCTGCATGGTCATGCGAATCATCTCAAAACTAGACTTTTTGAGCATAACAAAGTTAAAGGTTGAAATTTATAGCTTTTAACAATCAGTTTATGTCGTGAGGATTATAGATTGGGGGGTATAACCCGACAGGAACTTTAAGATTGGGTGGCAGCTTCAGGGGAATTTTGTGTTTTTGCTTGAAAATGACACAACAATCATCACATATATCTGCAGATTGTAGGTGAAAAATAGGCTTTAGGTGAACGAAAACGCACGCCCCCATATTGAAAAAATCCTGGCGAATATGACCAGCCTGCCCGGGGTCTACCGGATGTATGGCAAAGACGGCGAATTATTGTATGTGGGTAAAGCCAAAAACCTGAAAAACCGGGTCTCCAGCTATTTTGTCAAAACGCTGGATCATCCCAAAACCCAGGCCTTGGTGGCACGGATTTATGATATCCAGACTCTGGTGGTACGTTCTGAAACTGAAGCCTTGTTGCTGGAACAGAACCTGATCAAGCTGCATCATCCACCGTATAACATCATGCTGCGTGATGACAAATCTTATGTCTATATTTTTGTTTCGGCAGATAAGCCCTATCCGCGTTTAGCCAGTGGACGTGGCAAGGGCAAGCACCAGGTGGGCAAGTTTTTTGGACCTTATCCGAGTGCTTATACGGCACGGGATACTCTGGTGGTGCTGCAAAAACTGTTCAATGTGCGTTCCTGTGAAAACAGTTTTTTTGCCAACCGGACCCGGCCATGTCTGCAATACCAGATCAAACGCTGCTCTGCGCCCTGTGTCGGATTTATTTCTCCGGAAGACTATAAGGCAGATGTCGATAACTCGATCCGCTTTTTGCAGGGTGATACCAAGGAGCTGAATCAGGAACTGATCGCAAAAATGGAAGCGGCCGCTGAAGCGCTGGAATTTGAAAAAGCGGTGTTCTATCGGGACCGGATGGCGCTGTTAAGAGAGGTACAGTCACAGCAGGCGATTTATAAGCTCAAAGGCGAAGCCGATATCCTGTCGATTGCCTATCAGGCCGGGGTGACCTGTGTGCAGATCATGCATGTGCGCAACGGTAAAATGCTGGGTGGGAAAAGTTATTTCCCGGATATGCTTAGTGATGACCTGGGGCAAATGCTGGCCGATTTTATTGCCAATTTTTATTTTCAGGTGGCAGATGAAATCCCGGCTGAACTGATTGTCAATCTGGAAGTGGCTGATCGTAAGGAACTGGAAGCAGCACTGTCGCAGCATTTTGGCAAGAAAATCCAGATCAAGTCTAAAGTCCGCGAAACCCGGGCCGAATGGCTGGAACTGGCGCAGATGAATGTACAGCACGCGATTCAGGGCAAGCTAGCCAATCATATAGAATTAAATGAGCGTTTTCATCAGCTGGAGCAGGTGGTCGGCCGTCCTGTAGACCGGATCGAGTGCTTCGATATTTCACATACCATGGGCGAAGATACCGTGGCGTCCTGTGTGGTCTTTGATAGTGGTGGCGCGCGCAAGCGCGATTATCGCCAGTTTTCCATTCAGGATATTCAGGCGGGCGATGATTATGCTGCCATGCGTCAGGCGCTGACCCGTCGTTATAAAAAAGCCCTGTTGCCAGACTTGCTGCTGATTGATGGTGGCAAGGGGCAATTGCACATGGCGATGGAAGTTATGCAGGAACTGGGACTGGATGCTTTTATGGTTGGTGTGTCCAAAGGTGAGGGACGTAAGCCCGGTCTGGAAACCCTGCACTTTACCGATGGCAGTAAAATTCAATTACCGGAGGATCATAAGGCGCTGCATCTGATTCAGCAGGTGCGTGATGAAGCACACCGTTTTGCGATTACCAAGCACCGTGCCAAACGTGACAAGAAACGGGGTTCATCAGTGTTGGAAGTCATTCCGGGGCTGGGACCAAAACGCCGTCGTGACCTGCTGACCCATTTTGGCGGAATTCAAGGGGTGCTGAAAGCCTCAGAAAAAGATCTGCAAATGGTGCCGGGACTGGGTTCAGTCATGGCCAGAATGATTTATAAAGTACTGCATGAATGACGCGTGACTTAAATGCAAGGGCCAAAGTGCGCATTGACGCTTGGGTCACGTGACATTCACAACCTGAAGAATTTTGCCCAATATACTAAGCATCAAGACTTACTGAGGGACCAACATGTCTTTGCATGCACTTTATGCACAAATTGCCGAACAGGAATGGGTGGAATTTCCACAGGGATGGTTACAGGGCCGTACCCTGTATGGTGGTCTGGCTGCCGCGATGATGATGCAAAAAGCGGTTACACAGATCAATGATCCTGCCAAGCATCTGCTGAGTTGTAGCGTGACCTTTGTCGGCCCGATTCAGCAAGCCAAAGTACGGTTGACGGCTGAAATCCTGCGGCAGGGTAAATCTGTGACGACTATTGAAGTACGTTTATGGCAGGATGATGCCGTGCAAAGTATTCTGGTTGCCAGTTTTGGAATTTCCCGGGATTCCGCCATTCAGGTGCAGCAACAAGCCCAAGCTCCTGACTTTGCTGCGCCAGAGCAGTTGTTTCAGATTCCTGCGGGTTATGGCATGCCAGACTGTTATAACCATTTTGAAATTGCCTGGGCGGATGTCAATCTGCCCTGTAGTGGCAGCCCTCGTCCAGACTTTAGCGGCTGGTGCCGTTTTCATCCCGAAAAGCATCGTAACCGTGAATTTCTGGTCGCAGACCTGATGGCTATTTTTGATATCTGGCCACCCGGGGTGTTACCGATGTTTAAAAAAATGGCACCTGCAAGTAGCTTGACCTGGACCGTGACGTATGTGCATCCGGTGCAACACCAATTGCATGATTGGTTTAAATATAAAGTATTTACTGATCATGCTGCAGATGGTTATGCGACAGAACATGCTTGTCTGTGGGATACCGAAAATCGCCTGATTGCGATGGCAAGACAAACAGTGACGGTGTTTGCCTAGTGACACTTTCGGTCAATTCGTATAAAGTGAAGCCTATTAATGATGGATCAAACCTCTAAAAAAGTGTGCATTTTCATCGTACATGAGGGGAACAATTGGCGGTGTCTATGACTACAGGTCGTATCCTGAATATTCCAAATATCTTGACCTTGGCGCGTATCGCTCTTATTCCGGTATTTTTATTGGTGGCTTACTGGCCACCTGCAATGGGCTTTGATGCTCATAACCCCGATATGACGCGGCATATCATTTTAACCACGATCTTTGTGGTGGCTGCGGTAACGGACTGGTTTGATGGCTATCTGGCACGTACATTAAATCAGACTTCCGCTTTTGGGCGGTTTCTCGATCCGGTTGCAGATAAATTAATGGTGGCGGCTGCACTGATTGTACTGGTGCAATGGCAGCCTTCCATGTCGATGGCTTTTGCTGCGATTGTAATTATTTCCCGTGAAATTACTGTTTCAGCCTTGCGTGAATGGATGGCAGAATTGGGTGCACGGACCAATGTTGCGGTTTCAACTGTTGGAAAATACAAAACAGCGTTCCAGATGATCGCCATTACCGTATTCCTGCTGAACTGGCCACCGCTGGAAATACTGGCATATGCCTTGCTATATACAGCAGTTGTCCTCACTTTATGGTCAATGTTTATTTATCTGAAAGCGGCTTGGCCATATCTGAAACAGCCTTAATTGAAATAATCCAAATAAAAAAGCTCCTGGAAAAGGGGCTTTTTTTATGGGTATGAATCAGTAAAAAATGGACAAATCACAGGTAAAAAAATACCCAGCCTTTGGGGGAAGGACTGGGATTAAATCGGGGTATTTATTACTTATTATTATAGTTATTCAAAGATGTCTCATCTTCTTAGGACTCATTATAGAGAGCCAGTTTTTCAAAATCATATGACTTCTTGTAGCAGATTGTTGTGTTTTGTGATTGCTCTGTATATTGAATTTACAATTTCTAATTTTGATACAAATCTGAATGTTTTTCAGCAGGATAGTGGCTGACTATCTTAAGCAGATAGAGTAGGTAAAAATGCTTTTGGCTAATTCAGTTCTTGGCCCATCATTACAAAGCAGATAAGAGGGATAAGCAAAATTCAGTACTAAAGGAATAACTTCTTTAGTGTGCTTTTATTAATCTGTTCTTAATATTCCAGTTCATGCCAGTGCAAAGCTTCTAGAATAAGGAAAAGTCTGAGAAGATAATCTTTCCAGCGTAGAGCCTACACACATTTTAAAGGTTGATATTGTGGGGGTGGAGTAGTCTGGAGATCAATAGAAAAAAGCCTGTAACAGGATTTTTTAACTGTTAATACTGCGCACTTCGCCTGGTTTATAGAAAAAAAGGCCATGTTAAAAATAAAAAAGAGTCTCAAAAGAGACTCTTTTTTGATTAACGCCTACGCGCGCTTTCAGCGCTTGTCTTGCGTAATTTTTAAAGCAACATATAAAAAAGAATCCCCCAAAGATGAGGGATTCTTTTAAATTAAAGCCTACGCACAGCATAGCTACTTGTCTTGCGGCGTGGCGGAGCAGTGCTCCGCTAAATCACGCCTCAGGCTTCAGACCTTCGGCTTTTTCCAATGATTCATCATTGTTAAAGAACTTTTCACGCTGTTCTTCAAGAAACTTTTTCGCATCAGGTTCAAACACATTTAAACGCTTTTCATTAATCAGCGTGGTCTGGTGTTTTAGCCATTCTTGCCAAGCCTGTTTCGACACGTTATCAAACAGTTCCTGACCCTTTGGCCCCGGAAAGGGTGCAAAGTCTAAGCCTTCCATTTCTTGTTGATACTTACGGCAAAATACTTGTCGAGACATATCGGTCTTCCTTAAGCGTAAAGGTTTTCTAGGCGAGTGTAAGCACGTGCAATCGCAGCTTCCACCTGAGCAGGTGCAGTACCACCAATGTGATTACGGGCATTCACCGAAGCTTCAAGGGTTAGGGCTTTTTCAAATACGTCTGCCTGAATCAGGTCAGAGAACTGTTGCAGTTGTTCAAGGCTAAGTTCAGAGAGATCTTTACCTTCCTGAACGCCGAGTGCAACCGCTTTACCTACAATCTCGTGTGCATCACGGAAAGCCACGCCGTTTTTCACCAGATAATCAGCCAGATCAGTCGCAGTTGAGAAACCACGTAATGCTGCTTCGCGCATTTCGGTAATGTTTGGAACCAGCGCAGGAATCATGTCGGCAAATGCCATGAGTGAACCGCGAACGGTATCAATGGCATCAAACAATGGTTCTTTATCTTCCTGGTTGTCTTTGTTATAGGCTAGCGGCTGGCCTTTCATTAAAGTTAGCAGGCTCATCAAATCGCCATAGACACGACCGGTTTTACCACGTACCAGTTCAGGTACATCCGGGTTTTTCTTCTGCGGCATGATGGAAGAGCCAGTACAGAAGCGATCTGGAATGTTGACGAATTTGAACTGCGCCGAAGTCCATAGAATCAGTTCTTCAGACATACGTGACAAGTGCATCATGATTAAAGATGCAGCAGCATTAAATTCAATTGCAAAGTCACGATCCGATACTGCATCTAAAGAATTTTCAGCAACCGCTTCAAAACCTAGCAGTTCAGCAGTATAAGCACGGTCGATTGGATAAGTCGTTCCCGCAAGTGCAGCAGAACCAAGCGGCATACGGTTGACACGCTTACGGCAATCAATCAGACGCTCTGAATCACGTACCAGCATTTCAAACCAGGCCATGAGATGATGGCCAAAAGTTACTGGCTGTGCAGTTTGCAAATGAGTAAACCCTGGCATGATGGTGTCGGTGTTTTTAGCTGCCAGGCTTAAAATACCTTTTTGTAATTTTTTCAGTAATTCTAAGATCGCATCAATTTCATCACGCACATAAAGACGGATATCTGTTGCTACCTGGTCATTACGGCTACGACCAGTATGCAATTTTTTACCAGTAATACCGATACGCTGAGTCAGGCGTGACTCAATGTTCATGTGTACATCTTCTAAATCAATGCGCCATTCGAATTTGCCTGCTTCAATATCGGCTTGAATTGCAGTCAGACCTTCAATAATGTCATCGCGTTCTTGATCGGTCAGTACGCCTACTTTTGCCAGCATGGTTGCATGCGCAATCGAGCCTGCAATATCTTGTTTATAAAAACGTTGGTCAAATTGAACAGATGCTGTAAATTCAGCAACAAAAGCATCAGTCGCTTCAGAGAAACGACCGCCCCACATACCCGAAGTCTGGGCGTGTGATGGATTAGAGGAATTAGAAGATGTGGTCATGTCGGCTCAATCAGATTAAAAGCAGTAGAACGAAAAAGAGTATAACAAATTCAAAGCCCATTGCCGAAGTCACATCTGCTCAATCTTTCGCATCGATAAACGAACAGACGCAAAATTCCTATTTTTTTAGCCAGATCGGCAATTTGCACTATTTGCTGGAACTCTTTGTTGGCGGCAATATTCTGGCCATGATTTTAGCGCTCGCAGAAGCACAATCTTGGCAGGCTTTGAATGGAATGCACCTGCTGCAATATATCCTGTATATCAACTGGGTGCTGTTATGTTTTGCAGCATTGGTAGAATTGTTCCATCAAGCCTTTCAGCGTATGGGCATTAAGCTGGCGTTAATTTCCGGATTTTTACTGTTACAGGCAATTGTGCTGCTGACCACAGTGAATCTGAATATTTTGATACATTTTGGGCAGAATTTTAATTTTCAGGATTTAAACCTGGCAATTGTTCTGGATCAGGCCGGACTCCATTTAAGTCTGGGAATTTTGCTGGGAACTTTCTGTTTTCGCTATCTTTATTTGCGTGAGCAATGGGAGCAGCAACAACATAGTGAGCTGAATGCCCGGATTCAGGCCATGCAGGCGCGGATTCAGCCGCATTTTCTGTTTAACAGCATGAACAGTGTGCTCAGCCTGATCAGTATTGATCCGGATAAAGCCGAGCACATGCTGTTGAATTTGTCACGGCTGTTTCGCGCCAGTTTTCAGGAGTTAAAACTGGTCAGCCTGCAGGAGGAAATTGATCTGTGCCAGCGTTATCTGGAGATTGAGCAGATCCGTCTAGGTGAACGCTTACAGGTAGAATGGAAGTTAGAAAACAAAGACTTATACTCACAAGTTCAAATTCCATTATTAACTTTACAACCTTTGCTAGAAAATAGTATTTTCCATGGAGTTGAAAAAATTCTCACAAAGAGTACCATAAGCATATTGGTTGAAATATTGCAAAATCAAATTAATATCATCATAACCAACCCTTATGCACAGGATAATAAAACTTTAAAAAAGGGACATGGTATTGCAATAGAAAATGTCAGACAGCGTCTGCAAGCTTATTACGGATCCAGTGTGACTTTTCAGACCTTTGCCGGCGAAGGGATGTTTACGACGGTAGTGCGATATCAATATAAATAAAAATAAATCAAAGAAATCGCAGTTGGCTTTATCATTGATTTGATAATGTTAACTGGGGAAGGAGGAGAAATGGACATCCTGATTTGTGATGATGAGCCTCTGGCCGTCGAGCGTTTATCACGGTTGGTCTCTCAGCTGGGGCATGATGTGGTGGCGACAGCAAGCCATGGTCGTGAGGCGATTGATCTGGCTCACCAGTACGAACCCGATGTCATTTTATTAGATATTCAAATGCCTGAAATGAATGGACTGGCTTGTGCGCAACATTTGCGTCAACTGGATCCAATGCCGGCCATTGTCTTTTGTACGGCTTATGACCAACATGCGCTGGATGCATTTAAATCAAATGCCGAAGGCTATTTGCTTAAACCGGTGATGCAACAGGAATTGGCACAGGTTTTAGAGCACTTAACTAAACTTACCCAAGCTCAAATGAGCCAACTAAAACAAAAAGAAAATATGGAAGAAATCAATATCAGCCGCCAGCAGATTGCGGCAAAGACCTATCGTGGTGTGGAATTGGTGCCAGTTGAAAATATCTATTATTTTCTGGCAGATCAGAAATATGTCACTGTACGTCATAAAAATGGCAGTGTACTGATTGATGAAACCTTAAAGGAGCTAGAGCAGGAGTTTGGGGACCAGTTTATCCGGATTCATCGTAATGCCTTGATCTCGGTGCATTATCTGGATGGTCTGGAAGTGGTGAGTTCAGGTCAGTATCAGGTACGTTGTCGTGAACTGGACGACCGTTTAGCAGTGAGCCGGCGACATTTACCGTTCTTAAGAGACCGGATTCAAAAGCTTTAGCAGGGGGCAAGTGAGAGCATTCAGTTGAAACTTGTATAAATTCACTTGCATTTTCAAGTGAGCAGGTTAAGTTTAGACTATTGTTCTCATTAACTGCTATTGAAATTTATGAAGACCCTAAAAATTGCAACTCGACAAAGTCCACTTGCGCTTTGGCAAGCGGAACATATCCGTGCGCGCCTACAAGATTTGCACGCTGGTTTGCAGGTCGAGTTAGTCACTTTTGTTACACAGGGCGATAAAATTCTCGATACGCCACTGGCCAAAATTGGTGGAAAAGGACTGTTTGTAAAAGAATTAGAAGCCGCCTTACTGGATGGTCGTGCAGATCTCGCCGTACATTCCATGAAAGATGTTCCTATGGCTTTGCCGCAAGGCTTAAGTCTGGCAGTGATCTGTGAACGTGAAGATCCACTGGATGCTTTTGTGTCAAATACTTATGCCAGCTTTGATGAATTACCACACGGAGCTAAAGTGGGAACCTCAAGTTTGCGCCGTAAAACCCAGATTTTAAAACAGCGTCCAGATCTGGACATTATCGATCTGCGCGGCAATGTCGGCACGCGTTTGTCCAAACTGGATGCAGGCCATTATGATGCGATTATTCTGGCCAGTGCCGGTTTAAAACGTTTAGGTCTGGCAGAACGTATTCGTCATACCCTGACTCCTGAAATCAGTCTACCGGCCGTGGGTCAAGGTGCGCTGGGCCTGGAATGTCGTACTCATGATCAGGCAGTGCTGGACTTGATTCAGCCACTCCTGCATGCAGATACAGATGCTTGCGTACGTGCCGAACGTGCCTTTAATGCCTATCTGGAAGGCGGATGTCAGGTGCCGATTGCAGGTTATGCCACGCTCAAAGAGGGTGTGATTTCAATCGAAGGTCGTGTAGGCAGTATCGATGGAGCAGTTTTGCTTCGAGCACAGCAGACTGGGAAAATTGCGGATGCCGAACAATTGGGGATACAGCTGGCAAAAGACTTGCTTGATCAAGGTGCTGGCGAGTTGCTCAAAACACTTTATTCAAACTGATGTTATTGATTAATACCCGTCCCAGTGACCGTGCTATAGGCTTGACCCAGCAGTTACAGGCAGCACAGGTTGCTGTTTTAGAGTTGCCTCTGCTCGAGCTGCATGCCATGCCTTATTCCGATGAGCTGTTGCACTTGTATCAGCAGCTGGAACAGGTACAGATTATTGTGGTAGTCAGCCCGACGGCGGCCAAAATTGGCATGCAATATTTGCAACAGGCGGGCGTTGAGTTATCGGCTCTGGGGCAGGTACATTGGGTTGCGGTGGGTAAGGCCACTGAAGACGCACTAGCGAGATACGGTATTCACAGTGATGTACCAGAAGTTGAAACCTCGGAAGGTATGTTGCAATTGCCGGTGCTGAAACAGCTGGCTGTTGGCTCGAGTGTGGCTTTCTGGCGCGGAGAGGGTGGCCGTCAATTTATGATGGATCATTTACGTGCCAGCAATATTAAAGTTTTAAACTTTATTTTGTACCGGCGGCAATGTCCTGAAACGGCGGCAAAAACTCTGGCAGAGAACCTGGGATTGCTTGAGGCACAGCAGCATTTTGCGGTGCTGATCACCAGTGAAGCGAGCTGGTTAAACTGGCTGACACTCCTGCAAAAGGATGCGGAGTTTATACAGCGAGCCTGTTATTTGGTTTTGGGGCCACGTTT
Source organism: Acinetobacter sp. 228 (assembly GCF_048147885.1). Classification (NCBI taxonomy): domain Bacteria; kingdom Pseudomonadati; phylum Pseudomonadota; class Gammaproteobacteria; order Moraxellales; family Moraxellaceae; genus Acinetobacter; species Acinetobacter sp. 228. Next base: position 108,232 of record NZ_JAYWYV010000009.1, on the reverse strand, counting down.
GGCCGCTATTCTTGGGGAATATCAACAGCAGCATCAGGCAAGTTTTCAATTCGTACAAATCGATGATTTAGACGCAAACACAATCTTGCAGAAAATGGGGCTGATATTAGGGAACGCATGAAGAAACTATTCATTGTATTGTTCATCTTAAGTTTGTCGTGGCTCGTCAAGCTTAGCTATGACCTGCATGTTCTGAATACAGCACAGACTGAATTGCAGCAGAGTATTGGTCAGTTACAGCAGCAAAATGCCATGCTTAATGATCAGTTCGTGGCTTTAAAGCGCCAGATTTCTGCTCAGCAGGAAAAGACTGGAGTCACTGCAGCAAAAGCACCCGCAGGGGAGCCGATAGCGGCTGAAATGCAGAATGATATTGCCTTGGTACAGCAACATCTGGACTTGATCGAATTTGCATTGCAACAGCAACAATATGCCACCGCCATTGAAAAATTAAATCAGTTATCCAATGAGTTGGATGATTATGTTCTGGCGCCCGCTTTGGTGAGCAGTTTGCAGCAAGTGATTGCAAAAGATAAAGACATGCTGAAAAAATTCGTGAATAACCGATTGGTGCAGCAAGGCAAATTAAAAGAAGTTTTGGTGAAGATGGATGCTGAAATTGAAAAGGAAATTCAGAAGCCATATCGTCAACCGCCAGTGTCTCAACGTTCTTTCTGGCAGCGCTGGATTCAGATCGAATCTGCAGATCAGCCAAGTACAGTCTTGATGCAACGGCATCTGGTACTTAAAGAAGCCCAGCTACGTTTGCTTATTGCACAGAGTGCCTTGCAGCAAGATCAATCTGTCGCTTTTCAGCAGGCTCTGAATGCGGTGATTGAGGTCTTGGAGCAATTACCAGATGCGCAGAGCCAGCAATGGATTCAGCAGCTGAAACAGATCAAGGCGACACCGATCACTCCGATTCCATTATTGAACACACGTACCCTAGTGGGCTAATTGCTTATGAAACAGATTCTGCAGGCCTATTTATTTATATGCTTACTTGGCATTGCTGGGCTAAGTATCCTCAGTTATGGACATGGGGCGGGTTATGTCTATCTATATTGGCGTGAATGGCAGCTGCAGACCACAGTCTGGTTTTTGGCCGCATCCCTGGTGAGCGTAAGTTTTCTGATACAGTGCATCTGGTATGCCATCAAGCAATATCGCAATCGTGAACAGCGTAAGACGGAAACAGTATTTAGTTTTTCCCGCTTACATCCTTATGAACAACTGGCAGTTATCTGGTTATTAAATGCTGCACAGGATCAGCGGGATTTTATTCAGCAGTCTTTTAGTAAATCGGGCTTACTCAAGCATATTATAGATGCACGTTTATCTTGGGGGCAGCAGCAGTATAATGAGGCATTAACTGCATTGAATCAGTCAAGCCCAATGGCATTTGAATTGGCAGAATTGCAGCGGATTGAAATTTATTTATCACAACAACAAGGTGGACAAGCACTCACCCATTTAGAGTTTTTAAATCAGCATGAATTATCACCTTGGTTAATTCAGGTTAAATCAGCCTATGAACAGCGTCTTGTTGCGTTATGGGGGGTATTTGCCATACAGTTTCCCTGGTTATATTTACGCTCGACCCAATACGGACATTTAGACCAGAAAGTAAAAAAAATATGGCTTGAACAATTATTGCTAGCCTATGATCAAGCCACACAGGAAGATTTATTTTATTTACAGCAACGTTATTTAGATTTAAAACCGCAAATATTTGATCGTGACTATTCAATAAAATTATTATGGTTGAAATTATTATTTAGAATGCCGGAAATGAGTGCTGAGCATGAGGTGCTTGCAATTCATTTGATGGAGCAGCAGTTTAATCAGGATGTTTTTTATTTGTGGTTCCAGCAACAGTTATTACGGCAAAATCCGGATTATAATGCGATTGCACAGCAGATTTCGTACTGGGAGGCGAAATATCCGGCATTACCGATTTTAAGCTTTGCAAAGTGGCATGTACTGCAAGCGACAGGCCATACAGATCAAGCCCAGCAACTACTCGACTTATATCCCGATGATATTCGTATGAGTTATTTAAGAATTAAAGCTGCCTTGCAGGATCGGGAGGACTTACTGCAGCAGCTGAATGCAGTATTTGAATCCAATGTAAACTTTATAGAAATTAAGACTTGAGAATAATAATGTCGGAATTAGACCAATACCCAGTTGTTTATGAGCAAACTATAGCATGGGGTGATATGGATGCCTTGGGACATGTCAATAATGCCATGTATTACCGCTATGTCGAAAGTGCCCGCCTGGCATATTTGAATTTATTGGATTTAAACAATGAATCAGTAATTACAGTAGTCGCTTCAAATCAGTGCCGTTATTTAAGCCCCGTGGTTTTTCCTGATCATTTGAAAATTGCAGCGCGTATTGAAGAAATCCGAAATAGTGCAGTCAGAATGCAATATCTATTATGGAGTGAAAAACAGCAGGGTATTGTTGCTACTTCTGAAGCAGTGATTGTTTGCGTAGATAAAATAACCATGCAGAAAACTCCAATTCCAGATTATATTCGTGAAAAGATCAAAGCAATTGAATTAACTGTTCAACATAAAATCTAAAAATGAATGAATTATTTTGATTTGTAATTTTTTTTAAACTTTATTGTTGTTGCCTCAAGATTTTATATTGAATGTTTTATTTAATATAAATATGATGGGGTTATTATTTAACAAAACGAATAATATTATTTTTCGGAGAGCCTTATGCCAGATATTACTCATTTATCAGTAGAAGAGTTAAAACGTTTACAAGCAGAAGCAGAATCACTTATTGCTTTAAAAAAAGATCAGGAAATTGAAGATGCTTATCAGCAAATCTTGGCAGTTGCCGAGAAAGTTGGTATGACTGTTGAGCAGTTGCTGGAATTTGGTGCATCTAAACGTAAGAAATCGTCACGCAAGTCGGTTGAACCACGTTATCGTAGCAAAACCAATCCGGATGACACCTGGACTGGCCGTGGTAAACAACCACGCTGGTTGGTGGCAGAACTGGAAAAAGGTGCAAAGCTGGACGATTTCCTGATCTAAGCTCCTATCTGATTTCGTCATTAGTCTGTCATACAGACAGACTATGATAATTAAACCAAGCATCCCTGCTTGGTTTTTTTATATCTATGAATTGGCGTTAGGAGAAAAGTGTGCATAATGTGTAGGTATAAGGAAAAAATTATAAATGAGGATTTGGACTTGAGTGATTGGTCGTGGTGGGGATGAGCAATAAACCGAAAACTTTAAGATGGTTGATCCTTGCTCTTGTTGCATTTTTTGTTTTTGTGGTATTACAAGTGCCAGCAGCCTGGTTAATTTCAAAATTTTATAAAAATAACCAGACTTTGCATAATGTAAACGGAAATATCTGGCAAGGAAGTGCGGACTGGAAAAAAGGTAATCTTCGGGGCAGTCTGAACTGGAAAGTGCGGCCTCTGGATTTACTGTTGCTGCGAGTTGGGGCACATGTGGATATACATAGTGGCAATACTCAGCTTTCCGGGATCATGGCCTATGGTCTGAATAAATCTTTTATTGTGAAAAATCTTGAAGGGCAGGTTGCTGCTGAAACCTTAAAAAAAATTGCGGACTGGCAATGGCCAAGCACTGCAATCCAATTTAAAGATCTGGATTTTAAATATAAGCCACAGCAGGGTTTTAGTCAGGTGGCCGGACAAATGCAATGGGCGGGTGGCGAGCTGATTTATACCTTTGCCCAGCGCCAGGAGCGCATAAACATCCCCGCGTTGACCGGCACATTGACCGAGGAAAATGGACAGTTGCTACTCGATGTCCGCGATAGCCGTGAGCAACGTATGCTGAATATCAAGCTTGATCCCGGCATGATGCTGGATATCCAGCTCACCCAGCGCTTTTTATTGAATGCCCCATCCTATCAGGGTAAAGCAGGACTGGATACTTTTGTGATTAGTACCCGTCAGCCTCTTATGGGAGGCATTAACTGATGGCAGTTTCACTTGAAGCTTTAAAAAATATTGACCTTAAACAGGTAAATCGTGCTGCACCTGTGGTTTTACTGCTGCTGATCCTGTATTTGTGCTGGAAACTGGCTGCACTGTTCTGGCTGCTGGTGGCTCCTCCACAGGCGATGCAGCTGGAGCGGGTCGAGCTGGGCTCACAACAGCCGCAAATACCGAATATCGGTACATTTTCTCTGTTTCAGGAAAGTGTGCAAAGTGTAGTCGTGGTGGAAGTCGCGAATATCATTTTACAAGGTGTGGTGGTCGCTAATCCACGTTATAACTCGTCTGCGGTCATCAAGATCAATGATCAGGCGGAGCTGTACCGGGTAGGAGATCAGCTGGGCAACAGTGGCTTGGAACTGGCTGAGGTGTACTGGGATCGGGTAGTACTGCGCCGTTCTGGCGGAGCGACGCAGGAGGTTTTCTTTAAAGGGCTGGAAAATGGCCTGAATCAGCCCGTCATACCTGAAGCTCAAGCAGCTCCTGCTATGAGTCCTCCGGGTGGCGGCGGTGCAGGACAGGAAAATACTGTTTCCCCCCAGAATGAAATTGGTCGGGCAATCCAGCAGATGCAGGAAAACCGCGAACAGTATTTACAGAATATGGGGGTAAATGCATCATCGGAAGGCGGGTATGAGGTGACGGCCCGCACACCGGCCGCACTGCGTAATCGGCTGGGTTTGAGACCTGGAGACCGGATATTGTCTCTGAATGGCCAAACTTTAAGCCAGGGACAGACAGAAGCACAATTGCTGGAACAGGCCCGACGCGAAGGTCAGGCTAAACTCGAAATAAAACGTGGTGATCAGGTGATGACCATACAACAAGATTTTAAGTGATGTGTCATCACATATAGGGTTAGGAAACACATAAGTTTATGGCTTTATTTAATAATAATCGATCAGCGTGGGCCTTCTGTGTGGCGACACCACTGATGGCTGTAGTCAGTACGGCAGCTTATGCGCAAACCTGGAAAATCAACCTTCGGGATGCTGACCTGGCTGCATTCATTAATGAAGTGGCAGATATTACTGGCAAGAACTTCGCAGTCGATCCGCGGGTGCGTGGCAATGTGACGGTCATTTCCAATAAAGCACTGAATAAAAATGAAGTCTATGACCTGTTTTTAGGCGTGTTGAATGTCAATGGCATAGTGGCGATTCCTTCCGGCAATACCATCAAGCTGATTCCGGACAGTAATGTTAAAAACTCGGGTATTCCCTACGATCCCCGAAGCCGTGCCCGGGGTGACCAGATTGTGACTCGGGTGCTCTGGCTGGAAAATACCAATCCGAATGACCTGATTCCTGCACTGCGTCCCCTGATGCCGCAATTTGCCCATCTGGCTGCAGTACCGGGTACCAATGCCCTGATTGTATCGGACCGCGCCAGCAATATTTACCAGCTGGAAACTATAGTCCGGAATCTGGATGGTACAGGCCAGAATGATATTGAAGCGGTGACTTTGCAGTCCAGTCAGGCAGAAGAGATGATTAGTCTGATTGAGTCCATGACGTCAACTGGTGCGGCCAAGGATGTCCAGGGCTCACGGGTACGGGTGATTGCCGATATACGCACCAACCGGATCATCATCAAGGGCGATCCCACCACGCGCAAGCGGGTGCGGCAGATTATTGAAACCCTGGATGTCCCGGCTGCAGACCGTTTAGGCGGCTTAAAGGTTTTTCGTCTGAAATATGCCAGTTCCAAGAATCTTGCAGAAATCTTGCAGGGACTGGTGACCGGACAGGCGGTGAGCAGTAATTCAAATTCGGGTACGACCTCATCAAGCTCGTCTTTACTCAGCTCCAGCAGTGATTTAAATAATAGCAATAGCGGGAATAATACGGGAAACCCCACTTCTTCTTCAGGGATTCAGCTGAATTCAGGCATGAATAATGAACAGGGTGGGATTAGCAGCTTTAATGCCAATGGGGTAAGTATTATTGCTGATGCGACCCAAAATTCTCTGGTGGTGAAAGCCGATCCACAACTGATGCGGGAAATTGAATCGGCGATTAATCAGCTCGATATCCGCCGTCAACAGGTATTGATTGAAGCGGCCATTATTGAAATTGAAGGCACCGATGCCGATCAGCTTGGGGTACAGTGGGCTTTGGGTGATATCAGCAGTGGTGTTGGCCTGGTTAATTTTGATAATTTTGGGACTAGCCTGAAAAATATTGCGGCCGGTTATCTGACGGGTGGCGGTGCGGGTGCATTAAGTTCAATCGGAGCGGGCAGTTCACTGGTACTGGGTGATTATCGTGAAGGCAGTGATGGTTCGCGCCGTCTGTATGGAGCGATTATTCAGGCTTTAAAAGAAAGTACCAAGTCTAATCTGTTATCTACACCTTCCATTGTGACCATGGACAATGAAGAAGCCTATATTGTGGTGGGTGAAAACGTACCTTTTGTCACCGGCTCAGTGTCCACAGGGGTTGGCGGTGTGGTCAATCCTTATACCACTATTGAACGTAAAGATGTCGGTGTCACTTTAAAGGTGGTTCCGCATATTGGTGAAGATGGCACGGTACGTCTGGAAGTCGAACAGGAAGTGTCTGATGTCAAGAGTAGTAAAGGACAGGCACAGGATCTGGTGACGAGCAAGCGTGCGATTAAAACCTCGATTCTGGCTGAACATGGACAAACGATTGTTCTTGGCGGGCTGATTTCGGACAATACCCGCTATGGCCGTCAGGCCGTACCTGGCCTGGGTGCGATTCCCGGAATTGGACGTTTGTTCCGTTCGGAAGGTCAATCTAACCAGAAGCGTAACCTGCTGATCTTTATCCATCCAACTATCGTGGGCGATAAAAATGCAGTGCACAGACTGACCCAGCAACGCTATAGCCAATTATATAGTCTGCAACTTGCATTAGACTCAGATGGAAACTTTGCCAAATTGCCAGAAAGTGTTGAAGATGTATATCAGCAGCGAATTCCAGTATCGAAAACGCCACTACAAAACTCGACCTATCAAACTGTGCCGACAGCTCCTGTTCAGGTCCAGCCCGCTGATGTAATCGTCACGCCGGTGGCGATTGAGCCTGTGATTCAGCGTCAAGTAGTACAACCCGTCCAGCAGGTGGAAAAAAGTAAAAATACCGTTACAACAACTACACTTAGACCAAAAAGCTAAGACATTCTCATTTGTAGACAGCATGTTATGATAATGTCAAAGAGAACAGAGAAGTAACTTTCATGACTTGGAAAATACACGCAATCACAGGCGACTTAACAGGACAGGAAATTAGCATTGACCGTGACATGGTGGTAGGACGTCATCAGGCAGCAGATATCGTGTTGCAGGCTGCGGAAATCTCCCGTAAACATGCGGCATTTTTACTGAAAGATGGTGCGCTCTGGGTACAGGATTTGGGTTCATCCAACGGTACTTTTGTTAATGATGTACAGATTGAACAAGCAACCTTATTAAAGCAGGATGACATTGTTCAGTTCGCCAGCTTGAAATTTTCGGTACTGGCGCCTGTGGCTGCGGTAGAGGTTCCAGCAGAAATTGAAGCAACAGCAGAAAAAGTTGTGGAACAGGTTGAAGTGGCGGAGCCTACACCTGCCCAGAAAATGAATGATCAGGGAATGCCGGAACTGAAACAGCGTGATGCTTCGGTACAGTTGACCCGTGACGGTATGCCAACCAGTGTTGGTATTCCAAAACCGGCACCTATTCCAGAAAACGTAGATATTAGTGCAGTAAAACCTGAGCCAGCGCCAGTTCCGGTTGAGCAGCCTGTATCACGTGTAGAGCAGGAAAAAGAAACCCAGAAAAATGTATCTGTTGGTTTGATTTCAGTGATTGTGCTGATTATTTTGGCAATTATGGCTTGGTTGTTGTTCAAATAAGCTGATGATTGGTTACAATCAAGGCATGCATAGCGCATGCCTTTTTTGTGGCTGCGCACATTATAAAAGAGGATCGGGATGTCTATTGCACAATTAGAAAAGCGTGAACTGATCTTGTTCGATCTGGATGGTACGCTGGTGGATTCAGCTCATGATCTGTATCGCGCCATGAATATGAGCCTGAACGTGCTGCAATTGCCGCTGGTGACCGAAGAACAGGTACGGACCTGGGTGGGCAAGGGCACCTCGATATTCTGTGAAAGTGTACTTCAGCATCTGGTGGGCGAAGTTACGCCGGCACAGCATCAGGAACTCTTAAGTACCTTTCTGGATATCTACAATGTTGATCCCTGTGTAGATACCGTTCCTTTTCCAGGAGTCCTGAAATTTCTGGATTGGGCCAAAGCCCAAGGTAAAATCCTGATTTGTGTCACTAACAAGCCTGAACTTCCTGCTCGTAGTATTCTGGATACCTTGGATATGGCCCATTATTTTGCCGATACCATTGGTGGCGACCGTTTTACTGAACGTAAGCCGCACCCACGCCAGTTGCTGCATTGTGTCGAACATTATGGCGTAAGCAACGAACAGGTGTTGCTGATTGGCGATTCTTCCAATGATGTCGAAGCCGCACGCCGCGCCGGGATTGATTGTGTTGTGGTCAGCTATGGCTATAATCATGGTGAAAATATTGCAGATTGTCAGCCGCAGCAGATTGTGGATGATCTTAGAGAATTACTTGCCTAATACGCGTACTAAGGAAAGAAAATGAATAGTTGTAAGGTTTTTCGATGGCGTCGCTCAGTTCAATTCTATTTACATACTGAGTAACCCTAATTTAAAGAGAAAAACCGCATGACCACTCAAGCACAATTCCAGCAACTTGCTGCACAAGGCTATAATCTCATTCCTGTTTATCGTCAGCGTCTGGCAGATACCGATACACCACTTTCTATTTTTGCACGCCTTAAGCAGCATCAGCAGGCTTATTTATTTGAATCCGTAGAAGGCGGGGAGAACTGGGCACGCTATTCGATTATTGGACTAGGTGAATCTACCGTATTTTCCTGCAATGCCGGCGAACTGACGGTACAGTATGCAGATGCTTCAATTGAAAAACAGCACTGTGCTGATCCATTTCAATATATTCGTGACTTTCAGGCGCAATTTAAGGTGCCTACCCAGGCAGAATTGCCGGACTTGCCAAGCTTTACTGGTGGTCTGGTAGGCTATTTTGGCTATGATGCCGTGCGCTATATCGAGCCGAAGTTAAAAAATGTACCGGAAGCTGATCCGGTCGGATTACCCGATATCTGGATGATGCTGTCTAAAACTGTCATCGTGTTTGATAACTTGAAAGACACCTTGTTTCTGATTGTGCATGCCGATGCCGCTGATTCTGGAGCATATCAGAAGGCACAGCAGCAGCTCGATGACTTGGAGCATATTCTGGCAACGCCGGTTAGCCTGAAAGCAGAAAAACATACCCCGCCGCATTTTGAGTCCCTTACTGGACATGACAACTTTATTGCCTCAGTAGAAAAAGTTAAAGAGTACATTCGTGCTGGAGATGTGATGCAGGTCGTTCCTGGTCACCGGATGGTCTCTGATTTTGATGGTGATCCACTGCAGGTCTATCGTGCACTGCGTCATCTTAATCCATCACCCTACTTGTTTCTGGTGCAAGGTCGGACTTTAGAAAATAATACGCCGTTCCATATTGTCGGTTCTTCACCGGAAATTCTGTCCCGTCTGGAAAATGGAATTGCCACAGTTCGTCCATTAGCGGGGACCCGTCCACGCGGCAAAACCAAAGAAGAAGATCTGGCACTTGAGCAGGACTTACTCTCTGACGAAAAAGAAATTGCTGAACATGTCATGCTGATTGATCTGGGACGTAATGATGTGGGGCGCATTGCTAAAATCGGCAAAGTGCAAGTCACTGATCAAATGGTGATCGAGCGTTATTCACATGTCATGCATATTGTCTCCAATGTCCAGGGCGAAGTACGTGATGATGTTGATGCTTTGGATGTTTTTAAGGCAACATTCCCCGCAGGTACGCTTTCTGGCGCACCAAAAATCCGTGCCATGGAAATTATTGACGAAGTTGAGCCGGTAAAACGTGGAATTTTTGGTGGTGCTGTTGGTTATTTAGGTTGGCATGGCGAAATGGACATGTCGATTGCGATTCGTACCTGTGTTATTCGCGAAAATAAGGTCTATGTACAGGCGGGAGCAGGGCTGGTTGCCGACTCAAATCCTGAATCTGAGTGGAATGAAACCCAAATAAAAGCTCGCGCAGTGATCAAAGCGGTTGAATTATCATCAAATGGTTTGATTTTATGAGTTTTTGAGGTTTTTTTTGAAAAAAACACTTGCATGGTTTCTGAGTTTTGCTAAACTGCACACCGTTCCGATACGAAACGTACGAAACACTAAGAAACGCCGGCATAGCTCAGTTGGTAGAGCAACTGACTTGTAATCAGTAGGTCCACAGTTCGAATCCGTGTGCCGGCACCATCTTAGAAGTTTGGTAGTGTAAAGTAAAGAATAGCACTGATGTAAGTGTAAAAAATGGTGAGGTTCCCGAGCGGTCAAAGGGGGCGGACTGTAACTCCGCTACGAAAGTTTCGAAGGTTCGAATCCTTCCCTCACCACCAATTTTAAGACTTCAATAAGTGGTTTGTACCAACATCGTGCGGGAGTAGCTCAGTTGGTAGAGCGGTAGCCTTCCAAGCTACATGTCGCGAGTTCGACCCTCGTCTCCCGCTCCATTGAAGTACTAATATTTGCTCTTATAGCTCAGTGGTAGAGCACTCCCTTGGTAAGGGAGAGGTCTCGAGTTCAAATCTCGATAAGAGCTCCAGATTACAGTTTAGCAACTCTAGTTGCAAAGAAATTCCAAAAAGCAGGCTATTTAGTCTGCTTTTCAAGTATTTGATGTTCGGTTTTTTTAAACGATATGTCGGAGCTGGGTTTTACTCAGAATTGTGTTCGACGTAAACGAGGAAGATTAACATGGCTAAGGCTAAGTTTGAACGTAATAAGCCACACGTTAACGTGGGCACAATTGGTCACGTTGACCATGGTAAAACAACTTTAACAGCTGCGATTGCAACTGTATGTGCGAAGAAATTCGGTGGCGAAGCGAAAGACTACGCTGCGATTGACTCTGCACCAGAAGAAAAAGCACGTGGTATTACCATCAATACTTCTCACGTAGAATACGATTCTCCAACTCGTCACTACGCTCACGTAGACTGCCCGGGCCACGCCGATTATGTTAAAAACATGATTACTGGTGCTGCTCAGATGGACGGCGCGATCCTTGTATGTGCTGCGACTGATGGCCCAATGCCGCAAACTCGTGAACACATCCTGCTTTCTCGTCAGGTAGGTGTACCTTACATCGTTGTATTCTTGAACAAATGCGACCTTGTAGACGACGAAGAGCTTCTTGAGCTGGTTGAAATGGAAGTTCGTGAACTTCTTTCTACTTATGACTTCCCAGGTGATGACACTCCAGTGATCCGTGGTTCTGCTCTTCTTGCACTTAATGGTGATGACAGCCAATACGGCGAGCCAGCAGTAGTTGCGCTTGTTGAAGCTCTTGACTCTTACATCCCAGAGCCAGAGCGTGCAATTGACCTTCCGTTCCTTATGCCGATTGAAGACGTATTCTCAATCTCTGGTCGTGGTACAGTAGTAACTGGCCGTGTAGAGACTGGTATCGTTAAAGTAGGCGAATCAGTTGAAATCGTTGGTATCCGTGATACACAAACAACGACTGTTACTGGCGTTGAAATGTTCCGTAAACTTCTAGACGAAGGTCGTGCGGGCGAGAACTGTGGTGTTCTTCTTCGTGGTACTAAGCGTGAAGACGTACAGCGTGGTCAAGTATTGACTAAACCAGGTGCGATCAAGCCACATACTAAATTCGATGCGGAAGTATACGTACTTTCTAAAGAAGAAGGTGGTCGTCACACTCCATTCCTTAACGGTTACCGTCCACAGTTCTACTTCCGTACTACGGACGTAACTGGTGCGATCTCGCTTAAAGAAGGCGTGGAAATGGTTATGCCTGGTGACAACGTTGAGATGTCAGTAGAGCTAATTCACCCGATCGCAATGGACCCAGGTCTACGTTTTGCGATCCGTGAAGGTGGTCGTACAGTTGGTGCTGGTGTAGTTGCTAAAGTAACTGCATAATCATAGAATAAGACAGGCGAGTTGGGGTTTAGGCTCCAACTTGTTGTTTTGCAGGTCAGTAGTTCAATTGGTAGAGCGTCGGTCTCCAAAACCGAATGTTGGGGGTTCGAGTCCCTCCTGACCTGCCAAGTTTTTAAAAAGACGCTTGATGTCGGCAAAATTGGTCATATAATAAGTCGCGAAACCTACGACGAGTACAAAAATGTCGAATGAAAAATCACGCGACGCATTAGGCGAAGCGGCAATTCCTCAAAGAAATAATCCTGCAGTAGATGTAAATTCTGGTTCTCCATTAGACATAATTCTATGGGTTATCGCCTTGATTTTATTGGTGGGTGCAATGATGGTAAACCAATATTTACCAGCGTACTGGGCACCTGCAAATGATATTTGGGTGCGCGTTGGGGTGATTTTGGCTTGTATCGTTGCGGCATTCGGTTTATTATACGCCACCCATCAAGGCAAAGGCTTTATTCGCTTGCTGAAAGACGCACGAATCGAGTTACGTCGAGTGACCTGGCCTACTAAACAAGAGACCATGACCACATCTTGGCATGTCCTTGTCGTTGTTGTCATTGCATCTATATTACTGTGGTGTTTTGATTATATTTTAGGCTGGTTAATCAAGTTTATTATCGGGTAAGAGAGCTATGAAACGTTGGTACATTATTCATGCCTATTCGGGCTATGAAAAACAAGTGATGCGTTCGCTTAATGATCGAATCCAGCGTAGCGCTGTAGCCGATAGCTTTGGTGAAGTCCTGGTTCCTACCGAAGAAGTGGTAGAAATGAAGGATGGCAAAAAGCGTAAATCAGAGCGTAAGTTCTTTCCTGGCTATGTTCTAGTCGAAATGGAAATGAACGATGATACTTGGCACATTGTTAAAGAATGTCCAAAAGTTTTAGGCTTTATTGGTGGGACGGCTGAAAAACCGGCACCGATTACGCAAAAAGAAGCAGATGCGATTCTTGCGCGTGTACGCAATACTGGTGAAGCACCTCGTCCTAAGACGATGTTTGAACCAGGCGAAGAATTACTCGTTATTGACGGTCCATTCACAGACTTTAAAGGTGTGGTGGAAGAAGTTCAGTACGAAAAGTCACGCTTAACGCTGACAATTAATGTATTTAACCGACCAACTCAAGTTGAATTGGAATTTCGCCAAGTCGAAAAATCAGTCTAATTTGTATGGGTTGAAAACGCCTGACTTATTTATAAGTCAGGCATTGTTGTTGTAACGGTATCGTTACTTGAAATCATTGGGGAGCCTTCACCGGCGTTTGCACCCAGAGGTAATTTGAAATGGCTAAGAAGATTGACGGCTATATCAAGCTGCAAGTTCCAGCTGGTAAAGCGAATCCATCTCCACCGATTGGTCCTGCACTAGGTCAACGTGGTGTGAACATCATGGCATTCTGTAAAGAATTCAATGCTGCTACACAAAAACTTGAAGCTGGTCTGCCAATTCCAGTCGTGATCACTGTGTACAACGACAAGTCGTTCACATTCATCATGAAAACTCCACCTGCTGCTATTCTTCTTAAGAAAGCTGCTGGTATTCAAAAGGGTTCAGCTGTACCTAACAAAACTAAAGTTGGTAAGTTGACTCGTGCTCAGTTAGAAGAGATCGCGACTACTAAAGAACCAGATTTAACTGGTGCTGACTTAGACGCGCGTGTGCGTACCATTGCTGGTTCTGCACGTTCTATGGGCTTGGAAGTGGAGCTTTAAGACATGGCTAAATTAACTAAACGTCAAAAAGCGATTGCGTCTGCTGTAGAAGCGCACAAAGTTTACACACTAGAAGAAGCTGTTGCAGTTTTAGAGAGCCTTCCAGCTCCTAAATTCAAAGAGTCTCTAGACATCGCGGTAAATCTGGGTGTTGATCCTCGTAAATCTGACCAAGTTGTTCGTGGCGCGACTACACTTCCTGCAGGTACTGGTAAAACTGTACGTGTAGCTGTATTCGCTCAAGGCGCTGCTGCTGAAGCTGCTAAAGCTGAAGGCGCAGATGTTGTTGGTTTCGACGATCTTGCTGAAAGCATCCAAGCGGGTAACCTTGACTTTGATGTTGTAATTGCTGCTCCAGATGCAATGCGCGTTGTAGGTAAACTTGGTACAATCCTTGGTCCACGTGGCTTAATGCCAAACCCTAAAGTGGGTACTGTAACTCCTGACGTAGCAACTGCAGTTAAAAATGCAAAAGCTGGTCAAGCACGTTACCGTGTAGACAAAGCGGGTATCATCCACGCTGCGATCGGTCAAGTAGGTTTTACTGCTGAAGCTGTTCGTCAAAACGTTGAAGCACTTGTGGCTGACTTGAAAAAGTTAAAGCCTGCTACTTCTAAAGGCGTATACATTCAAAAGATCACTTTGAGCTCAACTATGGGTCCTGGTTTGATCGTTGATGTAGCAAACGTATCTAAGTAAGTCTCGACTTATTACAGAATTTTAAAGCCCTGAAGATGTCTCCTTCTCCCTCTGGGAGAAGGTCGGGAAGAGGGTTAAACCTCTCCCTAGCCCTCTCCTATAAGGAGAGGGGATAATTTAGGCAAACTTTGAATTGATAAATGAAAATTTATCAGCGTCAAAGACCGCAGGCGAGGGGAGTTTTATGCTTCGCTCTTAATAGCTCAGCCTGCGTAGACGCGGTGGTGTGATTTGTTCATCCTCCGCGTGTGAGTCCAGTGATGGTCTCGCGAATTGGGAGTGTACTTCGCGTAAGTACATAAATCACCATTAGGAGGTTTTACAATGGCTCTTCTTATCGAAGGCAAAAAACAGATCGTAGCTGAAGTAACTGAAGTTGCTTCTACTGCATTTGCTGCTGTTGTTGCTGACTACCAAGGTTTAACTGTTGAGCAATTGACTGCTCTTCGTGTTGAAGCTCGTAAACTAGGTGTTCACACACGTATCGTGCGTAATACTTTGGCTAAACGCGCTCTTCAAGATACTCCATTCAATATCTTGAACGACAACCTTGTTGGCCCAACAATCTTAGCTTTCTCGACTTCTGAAGACGACATGGGCGCTGCTGCTCGTGTGTTCGAAGAATTTGCGAAAACTAATAAAGCATTTGAACTTAAAGCTGCTGCATTTGATGGCAAAGTGTATCAAGGTGCTGAAGTTAGCGTTATCGCGAACCTTCCGAACCAAGAGAAAGCACTTACTATGCTTGCAAATGTACTTCAAGCACCTATTTCGAAATTGGGTCGCTTGCTTACAGCGCTTCAAGAGAAAAACGGTTCAGAAGCTGCATAAGCTCAAACTTACACACACATCATTCAATACCCATTTGGAGTTACTCTCATGGCTTTAACAAACGAAGAAATCCTAAACGCAGTTGCTGAAAAAACTGTTCTTGAACTTGTTGAACTTATTTCTGCTTTTGAAGAGAAATTCAACGTTTCTGCTGCTGCTGTAGCTGTAGCTGCTGGTCCTGCTGCTGCTGCCGCTGAAGAGCAATCTGAATTCAACGTTGAGTTGACTTCATTCGGCGCGAACAAAGTTGCTGTAATTAAAGCAGTTCGTGAAGTAACTGGTCTTGGCTTAAAAGAAGCTAAAGATATGGTTGAAGGCGCTCCAGCGATCCTTAAAGAAGGCGTTTCTAAAGAAGAAGCTGAAGAACTTAAAGCTAAGCTTGAAACTTCTGGTGCAACAATTACTGTTAAGTAATTTTGCCGGGAGCCGGTTTTTTTATAATCGGCTCCAAAAATTGGCTGATGGCTCTTGGGTCATCAGCCTTTTTGCGTTACAATAATCGGCTCGATTTTTGTTTGCATGATATAAAATTCATACAAATTAAAAATAAACATAATGAACAAACGCTTACCAATATTTTTCATTAAAAAAATATTGTTAAGCGTTTTAATACCACTAAAAATTGCAGCATTTGTAAAGAGTGGTGGCCATATCGGCCAGCGTAATTCCTTCTGAGCCCGTTCTGCAGGCGGGCTTGGTTTACACTTTCCGAGGACTCCAGATGGCATACTCATATACCGAAAAGAAACGGATCCGTAAGAATTTTGGTAAATTGCCTAGCGTCATGGATGCTCCGTACCTGCTCGCGATTCAAGTCGACTCGTACAGAACATTCTTACAAGATGGCAAATCACCAAAAAACCGCGAAGATATCGGTCTCCAAGCCGCATTTCGTTCAGTTTTTCCTATTGAAAGTTATTCTGGCAATGCTGCTTTAGAATTCGTTGAGTATAGTCTTGGTAAGCCTGAGTTTGATGTACGCGAATGTATCCTTCGTGGCTCAACTTATGCAGCACCAATGCGCGTAAAAATTCGTTTGATCCTGAAAGATCGCGAAACTAAATCAATCAAAGACGTACGTGAACAAGAAGTCTATATGGGCGAAATGCCGCTTATGACAGACAACGGTACTTTCGTCATTAACGGTACCGAGCGTGTAATCGTATCGCAATTGCACCGTTCACCGGGCGTATTCTTTGACCACGATAAGGGCAAGACTCACTCAAGTGGTAAAGTTCTTTATTCAGCACGTATCATTCCTTACCGTGGTTCATGGTTAGACTTTGAATTCGATGCGAAAGACCTGGTTTATGTACGTATTGACCGTCGTCGTAAATTACTTGCGACTGTAGTACTTCGCGCCTTGGGTTATAGTAACGAAAACATTCTCGACATGTTCTACGAGAAAGTACCTGTGTATCTTGACATGGGTAGCTACCAGATTGACCTGGTGCCTGAACGTCTGCGTGGCGAAATGGCACAGTTTGACATCCTGGACAAGGATGGCAAGGCAATTGTTGAGCAAGGTAAACGTATCAATGCGCGTCATGTACGTCAAATGGAAGCTTCGGGTCTTGAAAAACTTGCAGTACCTGATGAGTACCTATATGAGCGTATTACTGCTGAAGACATCCCATTAAAAGATGGTGATGTGATTGCAGCCAATACTGTATTAAGCCATGAAATTATGGTGAAAATTGCAGAAGGCGGCGTGAAGCAGTTCAATATTCTGTTCACCAATGATATCGACCGCGGTTCATTCATTGCAGATTCTCTACGTGCAGATACGACTACAAGCCGTGAAGAAGCATTGGTAGAAATCTACAAGGTTATGCGTCCGGGCGAGCCACCAACCAAAGAAGCTGCTGAAAACCTGTTTAACAACTTGTTCTTCTCTTCTGAGCGTTATGACCTGTCTCCAGTGGGTCGTATGAAGTTCAACCGTCGTTTGGGTCGTCCTTACGAAGTGGGTACAGACCAGAAGTCACGTGAAGTTGAAGGTATTCTCTCGAATGAGGATATCACTGATGTACTGAAAACATTAGTTGAAATCCGTAACGGTAAAGGTGAAGTCGACGATATCGACCACTTGGGTAACCGTCGTGTTCGTTCTGTTGGTGAAATGACAGAAAACCAATTCCGTGTGGGTCTGGTTCGTGTAGAACGTGCTGTTAAAGAGCGTCTGTCACAAGCTGAAACTGATAACCTGTCTCCGCAAGACTTGATCAATGCGAAGCCAGTGGCTGCTGCAATCAAAGAATTCTTTGGTTCAAGCCAGTTGTCCCAGTTCATGGACCAAAACAACCCGTTGTCTGAAATTACACACAAACGTCGTGTATCAGCGCTTGGTCCAGGTGGTTTGACACGTGAGCGTGCGGGCTTTGAAGTACGTGACGTACATCAAACTCACTATGGCCGTGTTTGTCCAATTGAAACACCGGAAGGTCCAAACATTGGTTTGATCAACTCGCTTTCTGTATATGCTAAAGCGAACGAGTTCGGTTTCCTGGAAACACCGTATCGTAAAGTGGTTGATGGTCGTGTAACAGACGAAGTTGAATACTTATCTGCTATTGAAGAAGTGGGTACTGTGATTGCACAGGCCGATTCTGCAATTGATAAAGATGGTCATTTAACTGAAGAATTCGTATCTGTACGTCATCAAGGTGACTTCGTACGTATGCCTCCTGAAAAAGTAACGCATATGGATGTATCTGCTCAGCAGGTAGTCTCTGTAGCAGCGTCACTGATTCCATTCCTAGAACACGATGATGCCAACCGTGCATTGATGGGTTCAAACATGCAACGTCAGGCAGTTCCGACGTTGATCGCTGACAAGCCGCTTGTTGGTACAGGTATGGAAGCGAACGTAGCACATGACTCTGGTGTATGTGTGATCGCGAAACGTGGTGGTCGTATTGAATATGTAGATGCGTCACGTGTGGTTATTCGTGTGAATGAAGACGAAATGATCGCAGGTGAAGCAGGTGTAGATATCTACAACCTGATCAAGTACACCCGTTCGAACCAGAACACTTGTATCAACCAGAAAGTTCTTGTGAACATGGGCGATAAAGTAGGTCGTGGCGATGTGCTTGCTGATGGTCCATCAACAGATGGCGGTGAGCTGGCACTGGGTCAGAACATGCGCGTTGCGTTCATGACCTGGAATGGTTACAACTACGAAGACTCGATCTTGTTATCTGAGCGTGTACTTCAAGAAGACCGTTTAACGTCTATTCATATCCAGGAATTGTCATGTGTTGCACGTGATACCAAACTGGGTGCGGAAGAAATCACTGCGGATATTCCGAACGTAGGTGAAGCTGCTCTGTCTAAACTGGACGAGTCAGGTATCGTTTACATCGGTGCTGAAGTCACTGCTGGTGACATCCTGGTTGGTAAAGTGACACCTAAAGGTGAAACGCAGCTTACTCCGGAAGAAAAATTGCTTCGTGCAATCTTCGGTGAAAAAGCGGCTGACGTAAAAGACTCATCTTTACGCGTTCCATCGGGTACGAAAGGTACTGTGATTGACGTTCAAGTGTTTACACGTGACGGTCTTGAAAAAGACGAACGTGCTCAAGCAATTGAAAAAGCACAGCTTGATGCATACCGTAAGGACTTGAAAGAAGAGTTCAAAATCTTCGAAGAAGCTGCACGTGAACGCGTGATCCGTCTACTCAACGGCCAAGAGTCGAATGGTGGCGGTACAACTAAACGTGGCGACAAATTGTCTGAAGATGTGTTGTCTGGTTTAGAACTCGTTGACCTTCTTGAAATTCAACCAGTTGATGAAGCAATTGCTGAACGTTTAACGCAAATTCAAGTATTCTTGAAAGAGAAGGGCTTTGAAATTGACGAGAAATTTGCTGAGAAAAAACGCAAACTTTCTACAGGCGATGAACTGACTACTGGCGTATTGAAAGTTGTTAAAGTTTATCTTGCTGTAAAACGTCGCATCCAACCGGGTGATAAGATGGCGGGTCGTCACGGTAACAAGGGTGTTGTATCTAACATCTTGCCGGTAGAAGACATGCCACATGATGCCAACGGTGTACCTGTTGATATCGTGCTTAACCCGCTGGGCGTACCATCGCGTATGAACGTGGGTCAGATTCTTGAAACTCACTTGGGCATGGCTGCAAAAGGTCTTGGCGATCAAATCGACAAGATGATGAAAGAGCAACGTACTGTACTTGAGCTTCGTGATTTCCTAGACAAGATTTACAACAAAGTGGGTGGCGAGCAAGAGGATCTTGATAGCTTGACCGACGAAGAAATCTTGAAACTTTCTGGCAACTTGCGTGCTGGTGTGCCTTTGGCAACGCCTGTATTCGATGGTGCTGAAGAGGGTCAGATCAAAGAGTTGTTACAACTTGCAGGCTTATCTAGTACTGGTCAGACTGTATTATATGATGGTCGTACAGGTGAACGTTTCGACCGTCCGGTAACTGTCGGTTATATGTACATGCTGAAACTGAACCACTTGGTTGATGATAAGATGCATGCGCGTTCAACTGGTTCTTACTCACTAGTAACGCAACAGCCGCTTGGTGGTAAAGCACAATTCGGTGGTCAGCGTTTCGGTGAGATGGAAGTCTGGGCACTAGAAGCTTACGGTGCAGCATATACGCTACAAGAAATGCTGACTGTGAAATCGGATGACGTTGAAGGCCGTACCCGTATCTACAAGAACATTGTAGATGGCAACCATTATATGGATCCGGGCATGCCTGAATCGTTCAACGTATTGACCAAAGAGATCCGTTCTTTAGGTATCAACATTGAACTGAAAAATGGTGACTAAGTAACCATCCAATCCCCCCAACCCCCTTGATAAAGGGGGGGATTTACTCCTCTTAAATTTAAGGGGAGTTTCCCGCTTAGAGATAGGCAGGATGGTGGGGGGATTACTCAGTTAAAAAACAATATTTGTGACCCAGTTGTTGAGTGAAAATCTCCACAACACACGGAGAAAAAAATTGAAAGACTTGCTCGATATCATGCGCAAAAAGACGGATTCAGACGGTCATGCTCCTGTAGAGTTTGATCGCATCCGTATTGGTCTTGCGTCACCAGAAATGATTAAGTCATGGTCTCACGGTGAAGTTAAAAAGCCAGAAACCATTAACTATCGTACGTTCAAGCCTGAACGTGATGGTTTGTTCTGTGCCAAAATCTTTGGTCCAGTAAAAGATTATGAATGCTTGTGTGGTAAATACAAGCGTATGAAATACAAAGGCGTCATTTGTGAAAAATGTGGCGTTGAAGTGACTACTGCGAAAGTTCGTCGTGAACGTATGGGTCATATTGACCTTGCTTCACCGGTTGCGCACATCTGGTTCTTGAAATCATTACCAAGCCGTATCGGTCTTCTTTTAGACATGACGCTGCGTGATATTGAACGTGTATTGTATTTCGAATCTTATGTAGTGACCGATCCGGGTATGACTCCATTTGAGAAATACCAGCTTCTAAACGATGAAGAATACTTCAATGCATTAGAAGAACACGGTGATGAATTCACAGCGAAAATGGGTGCTGAAGCGGTTCAAGACCTGTTGAAAGACATCGATCTTGAAGCTGAAATTGCGCGTCTGCGTGAAGAAATTCCTGTTACGACGTCAGAAACCAAGCTGAAAAAAGCATCTAAGCGTTTGAAGTTGATGGAAGCATTCAACGATTCAAACAACAAGCCAGAATGGATGGTGTTGACTGTACTTCCAGTTCTTCCACCAGACCTTCGTCCGCTTGTACCACTTGAAGGTGGTCGTTTCGCGACTTCTGATTTGAACGATCTTTACCGTCGTGTGATCAACCGTAATAACCGTTTGAAGCGTCTTCTTGACCTTGCTGCGCCAGACATCATCGTACGTAACGAAAAACGTATGTTGCAAGAGTCTGTAGATGCATTGCTGGATAACGGTCGTCGCGGTCGTGCAATTACCGGTTCGAACAAGCGTCCGCTTAAATCTTTGGCAGACATGATCAAAGGTAAACAGGGTCGTTTCCGTCAAAACTTACTTGGTAAGCGTGTTGACTACTCTGGCCGTTCGGTAATTACTGTTGGTCCAAACCTGCGTTTGCACCAATGTGGTCTTCCGAAAAAAATGGCACTTGAACTGTTCAAGCCATTTATTTTTGCGAAACTACAGGCATCTGGTCAAGCAACCACCATTAAAGCTGCGAAGAAAATGGTTGAGCGCGAAACCCCAGAAGTTTGGGACGTACTTGCTCACGTGATTCGTCAACATCCAGTGATGTTGAACCGTGCACCCACTCTTCACCGTCTGGGTCTTCAAGCATTTGAACCGATCCTGATCGAAGGTAAAGCGATCCGTCTACATCCACTCGTATGTGCTGCGTTTAACGCCGACTTCGATGGTGACCAGATGGCGGTACACGTACCATTAACACTTGAAGCTCAGCTTGAAGCTCGTGCGTTAATGATGTCGACAAACAACATCTTGTCTCCAGCGAACGGTGAGCCAATCATCGTACCGTCTCAGGACGTTGTCTTGGGCTTGTATTACATCACGCGTGATGCAATCAATGCCAAAGGTGAAGGCATGGTGTTCGCGGATACTCACGAAGTAAACCGTGCACTGGCGACTGGTCAGGTTGATCTACACGCTCGCGTTAAAGCACGTGTACACCAGACTGTGATCGACGAAGATGGTAACCGTGAACAGCAAACCATTATTGTAGATACGACGCCTGGTCGCTGCCTACTTTGGGAAGTTGTGCCTGAAGGTATGGATTTCCAGCAAATTAACGTTGAGATGACCAAGAAAAACATCTCGAAGTTAATTAACTCTTGCTACCGTAAATTGGGTCTGAAAGATACTGTTATCTTCGCTGACCAATTGATGTACTTGGGCTTCCGTCAAGCGACGCGTTCAGGTGTATCTGTCGGTATGGAAGACATGGTTATTCCACCGCAAAAACAAGCAATTATTGGTAAAGCGGAAGCTGAAGTTCGTGAAATCGAACAACAGTTCGAACAAGGTTTCGTAACTGCCGGCGAACGTTATAACAAAGTGGTCGATATTTGGGCGCGTACCAATGACCAGGTTGCTAAAGCGATGATGGACAACTTGTCTTTCACCACTGTGAAGAACAAACAGGGTGAAGACGAGAAGCAAAAATCATTCAACTCGATCTACATGATGTCTGACTCGGGTGCCCGTGGTTCGGCAGCTCAGATTCGTCAGTTGGCGGGTATGCGTGGTTTGATGGCGAAGCCGGATGGCTCGATCATTGAAACCCCAATTAAAGCGAACTTCCGTGAAGGTTTGACCGTACTTCAGTACTTCATCTCGACACACGGTGCGCGTAAAGGTTTGGCCGATACAGCACTTAAGACTGCAAACTCTGGTTACCTGACTCGTCGTCTGGTAGACGTTGCGCAGGACTTGGTCATTACCGAGCCGGATTGTGGTACCTTCGACGGCCTAGTGATGACTCCGTTCATTCAGGGTGGTGATGTCATCGAGAACCTGGGTGCACGAGTATTGGGTCGTGTAGTTGCTGAAGATGTCAAGAAAGTGGGTACAGATGAAGTTCTGCTTCCACGTAATACTTTAATTGACGAGAAACTGGCTGCGTTTATTGAAAGCCAGGGTGTCGACGAAATTAAAGTGCGTTCAGTCGTGAACTGTGCATCTACCTTCGGTGTATGTGCGAAATGTTACGGTCGTGACCTGGCACGTGGTCATCAGGTGAACCCAGGTGAGTCTGTTGGTGTTATGGCAGCTCAATCGATTGGTGAACCAGGTACACAGTTAACGATGCGTACCTTCCACGTGGGTGGTGCTGCGAGCCGAACTTCTGCTGCAAACAGCGTACAGGTTCGTAACCAGGGTACAGTACGTTTCCATAACGTGAAAACCGTACAACATGCCAAAGGTCACTTGGTATCGACTTCACGTTCAGGTGAAATCGGTATTGCGGATGACTTAGGTCGTGAGCGTGAGCGCTATAAAATTCCATACGGTGCATCTATCTTGCTCAAAGATGGCGAAGCTGTAGAAGCAGGCGGTATCGTGGCGACTTGGGATCCGCATACACATCCATTGGTAACAGAAGTTGCTGGTAAAGTGCGTTTCAGCCAGATTGCTGATGGCGTGACGGTTACTTCTAAAACTGATGATGCAACAGGTATGTCAACCATCGAAATCTTGCCAGTGACTTCACGTCCTGCGTCAGGTAAAGATTTGCGTCCTGCTGTTGTGTTAGACACAGTCGATGGTGGTGAGCAGTTCTACTTCCTGCCACAAAACACGATTCTTTCTGTTCGCGATGGCGAAACAATTGGTGTCGGTGACGTAATCGGTCGTGTCCCACAAGAATCTTCACGTACTCGTGATATTACCGGTGGTCTGCCACGTGTAGCTGACTTGTTCGAAGCACGGAAGCCGAAAGAGCATGCAATCCTTGCAGAAGTGTCAGGTGTTGTGAGCTTTGGTAAAGAGACCAAAGGTAAGAACCGTCTGGTGATTACGCCGGATGATGGCTCTGAAATCTATGAAGAGCTGATTCCGAAATGGCGTACCATTAACGTGTTCGAAGGCGAGCATGTAAACCGTGGTGAGACGATTTCTGATGGTCCACAAAACCCGCATGACATTTTACGTCTGAAAGGTGAAGTGGCATTGACGAATTACATCGTGAACGAAGTTCAGGACGTATACCGTCTGCAAGGTGTAAAAATCAACGATAAGCATATTGAAGTCATCGTACGTCAAATGCTACGTAAAGTTGATATCACTGACGGTGGCGATACCAGCTTCATCAAAGGCGAACAAGTGGATTACATCCGTGTTGTTCAGGAAAACCAAGCAGTTCTTGCGCAAAACAAGTTCCCTGCGAAGTTTGAACGTCAATTGATGGGTATTACCAAAGCAT
Organism: Acinetobacter sp. 228; assembly: GCF_048147885.1. Lineage (NCBI taxonomy): Bacteria > Pseudomonadati > Pseudomonadota > Gammaproteobacteria > Moraxellales > Moraxellaceae > Acinetobacter > Acinetobacter sp. 228. The sequence continues at coordinate 83,978 of NZ_JAYWYV010000009.1, read as the reverse complement.
CACTTTCTACTGACTCGTTCATCTCTGCTGCATCGTTCCAGGAAACCACACGTGTGTTAACTGAAGCGGCTGTAACAGGTAAAGAAGATGATTTACGTGGCTTGAAAGAGAACGTGGTTGTAGGTCGTCTGATCCCAGCGGGTACAGGTTTGGCTTACCACTTAGAGCGTCGTCGTCAAGAAGCAGAAGCTGCAGAATTTGAACTGCATAATAACTTCTCTGATGTGGACCAAGCTTTAAGCCAGGCATTTAACGAAGAATTCTAATTCAAGTTAAAGCTTAAAAAAGAGACGCCTTCGGGCGTCTTTTTTATACAAAACTCATCCAGATAGCCTCCTAAACATGGGAATTATCCACTGATATTTACAAAAATCAGCAGGAATACCGAGAGAAATAACACGCTACAGATTTTAGTTTCATAAAATGAAGATAAGCTTAATTAAAACAAGACAAGACAGGAAGGCCAAGGTCATGAAAAAGTTAATCGGTGTTATGGCAGTTGCCACGCTTTCCACCTTTATGTTGGCAGGTTGTGAAAACATGTCGAGCAAAAATCAACGTATTGGTGCTGCTGCCTTAGGTGGTGCCGTCGGTGGTGGCGTAGGTAATAGTGTCGGTGGTGGTGTCGGTTCTGCGATTGGTGGTGGTGCCGGTGCTGCAGTAGGCAGTAAATCCCAAGGTGGTTCCAACCGTAATGCAACCTATAGTGGTGTAGGTGGTGCGGTAGGCTCAGCAGTCGGTAAAAGCATCTTTGGTGGTAATGCAGGTGCTGCAATCGGTGGTGCCATCGGTGGTGGTGCCGGAGCTGCCATTGAACAGGATAACCGTCGTCGTTAAGTCCTGTTTCACTTGTAAAATAATCTAAATTTAAAAGCGCCATATGGGCGCTTTTATCTTATTTGACAGATAGGCTTTTCCCTTTGCTCTGTTTACGCCGGATATAAACCGTTTTCTCTACTTCCGCAATCCTGACCCCGGCTTCATCATAGATATTTAGCTGATAATTGCGGTATACAGGTGCATTGTTGGCCGCCAAATTGATAATGGTGCTGATTTCTTCAGCAGAGATCCGGATGTCCGCGATCACGGTGCCGCGGCCAGGGGCCAAAAACTGAATACAGGCACCTTTATCCCAGACCAGATATTTCGGCCCCAAATGATGCATCAGCAGTAACATATAAAAAGGATCGACCATCGAATACAGGCTGCCACCAAAATGTACGCCGACAATATTCTGGTTTTTACGGGTTAGCGGCATTTTGACCCGCACGTGATAATTATTAAAATCAATCTTATCAATTTCGATACCTGCACCCCGGTAAGGAGCATAGCGGTTCAAAATAAATTTTGATACCAGTGGCACTTGTTGAATTTTCTGGAATAGGTTCATACTGACATTCTTTTTGTGGCTTTGATTATGCATACTAGAGCAACAAAAATGCGCTAGCATTGATCAATCATGCCGATTTATAAACTAAGCGGTCAATAACAAGAACAGGATTAAAAGATGGAAATGCAAACACAATGGGTCGATACCACGGATCAGCAGCGGCTCTGTGTCAGAACTTATGGACAGCCCACACAGCCGGCATTGGTGCTGGTTCATGGCTATCCCGATCATCAGATGGTTTGGGAGCCAGTCATTCATTATTTAACTCAGAACTACTTTATTGTGACCTATGATGTACGTGGTGCAGGTGAGTCCAGTATTCCTAAAAAAATCTCGGATTACCGTCTGGCACGTTTAAGTCAGGATCTGGAAGAAGTAGTGAATAAGGTATTGCCGAATCGAGCTTTTCATCTGGCTGCACATGACTGGGGCTCTATTCAGTCTTGGGAATCTGTCACAGATTTTAGATTCAAAGGCCGAATTTTGTCTTATAGCACGCTGTCCGGCCCCTGTCTGGATCATGCAGCTTTCTGGATGCGCGAACAGTTCCAGCAAAACAGAACAAAATTCTTAAAGCAGATGAGAAAGTCCTGGTATATCGGGGTGTTTCAGCTGCCCTGGGTGGCACCTTTGGCCTGGAATTTTTTTAACCCGCAGCGTTGGGCCAAGATCGTTGAGCAACTGGAAAAACGCGATGATCTGCCCCTTAATCCCTATATTGTCAAAGATGGAAAATATGGGGTGAATCTGTATCGGGCCAACTTTTTGCCATGTTTAGCTCAACCACGGCAGCGCTTTGCAATCTGTCCTGTACAAGCGATTGTGTTGCAAAATGATAAGTTTGTCGGCCCTGATCTGATCGATGAAGTGTCTAAATGGGTGGATGATTTTTCGAGAGTAGAATTGGCTGCCAATCACTGGGCGATTCTGAGTCAGCCAGAGCAAGTTGCTCAATTAATTGATCATTTTATTCAGAAGAAGTCTGCGGTCATCGATTGAGAAGCCGCTTTGTGAAGCATGACCCGGCGAGGAGAAAGTGGCGGAATTTTTATCCGTATTTTCTGATAAAATAGCGGCTTTCTCTCTATCTCCGATTCATTATGTTCGCAATTCTTGCTGCTATTGGAGTCATGTTTGGACTCTCATTGGCACGTGTACCCGTGGTTTTTGCCCTGGTCATTGGTGCTGTTACAGGTGGTTTATTGGCAGGTCTTGGTCTGCAGGGTACCTTAGACGCATTTAACAATGGTTTGGGTGGTGGGGCCAAAATTGCCTTGGCTTACGGTATTCTAGGTGCATTTGCTTTGGCCTTGGCACGTTCGGGTTTACCGGATTTACTGGCCTATAAAATGATTAGCACCTTAAAGGGTGAGGCGGATTTTAAAGCACAGAACCGGATGAAATATCTGATCTTTTTCACCGTCGCTATTGCTGCAGTGTTCTCACAGAATGTCATTCCTGTGCATATTGCTTTCATTCCGGTACTGATTCCACCGCTATTGATTGTATTTAACCATTTACAGCTGGATCGCCGTCTGGTGGCCTGTCTGCTGACCTTTGGCTTGGTTGCGACCTATATGCTGATTCCAGTAGGTTTTGGGGCGATCTTCCTGAATGATATTCTGGGTTATAACATCAATACTTTTGGTAAGCCTTATGGGCTTGAAATCAGCTATGACCAGATTCCATCTGCCATGGCGATCCCGGTATTTGGAATGTTCGTTGGCTTATTGGTGGCTATATTTATCAGCTATCGTAAACCGCGTCAGTACAAAGACATTCAGATTGAAAAGCCGCAAAGTATTTCATCTGAACTCGGGGTAAAGCCACAGCTTAAACCTGAAATTTCGAAATTCACTATCTGGATGGCCGGTCTGGCTGTTATTTTAACCCTGGTAGTGCAACTGTACTCAGATTCAATGATTCTAGCAGGTCTGGTCGGTGTGGCGATTCTCAGCTGTGCCGGTATTTTCAAGTGGAAAGAAGCGGATGATGTGATCATTACCGGTATGCGCATGATGGCGCTGGTCGGTTTTATCATGATTGCAGCACAAGGTTTTGCAGCCGTGATTGAAGCCACCAATCAGGTGCCTGCGCTGGTCGAGGCATCGGTCCACTGGATTGGTAATAGTCAGGCACTGGCCGCATTTTTGATGCTGCTGATCGGTCTGCTGATTACCTTAGGTATTGGTTCGTCTTTCTCAACCATTCCGATTCTAGCGATTATCTATGTGCCGCTTTGTATCCAGTTCGGTTTTAGTCCTGCAGCGACTATTGCGATTATCGGGACTGCAGCAGCTTTGGGTGATGCCGGTTCCCCAGCATCGGATTCAACTTTAGGTCCGACTTCGGGTTTAAACATGGATGGTCAACATGACCATATGAAAGACAGCGTAGTCCCTACCTTTATTCATTTTAATATTCCGCTGATCATTTTTGGCTGGATTGCAGCTATGGTCCTCTAAGGAAATTTTAATCTGCCCTGATATAGATCAGGGCAGATTCATCTGGATTTAAAATAAATTATAAGATGTATTTAAAATATTTTTATTAAAGATTAAATTAATATAAACCTGATTGTTTTACTCTGAATAAAGCCTATTAATCTGATTAATTCACTTGGTATTTAAAACCAACCTTTCCAGTCAATTTAAAATAAATTTAAAGTTAAAACAATATCTTAAATAATAATTGAAAATTAGTTTTATAATCTGTATTGCATATTATTTTCTATCGTGTTTATTATTAATCAGGGTTTATTTTTTAATAATTATTCTTCCAGTGGGGTGTTTAAAATGTTAAAGCAAATTACTTTAATTGCATTAATGGGTCTTTCTGCATCTGCGATGGCAGGTCCGTGGCAAGTTAAAGTGGGTGCGAGTTCTTTGGCACCAACAAGCGATACTGAAATTGCACCAGGTTTAGTCGTAGAAGCCGATCAGGAATATGGTTTTACTCCTTCTGTTGAATATTTCTTCAATGACAATATTTCGGCAGAATTATTATTGGCTGCCCCGTTTAACCATGATATTTCTGCTCAGGGTTTAGGAAAAATTGCCAAGATTAAGCATCTTCCGCCAACCATTACCGCAAAATATCACTTTAAAAACTCTACACGTTTTACGCCATACGTAGGTTTAGGTGGAACAGCCTTTATTGCTTGGGATGAAGAAGGTGCAGCAAAAGACGTCAAAGAAGAATTTGGTATTGCTGGACAAGTCGGTTTTAACTATCAACCGGCAGATGCTAAAAACTGGGGTGTGTTTGTAGATGTGCGTTATGCGGATTTGAGCCCTGAAGTGACTTTAGATGATGCAACAGCTGCAGCAGTTGGAAAATCTAAATTTAATTTAGATATTGATCCGGTTGTTTATACATTGGGTTATAGCTACAAATTCTAAAAAGTTTAAGCTTCCACATTCCTGGATTGATTTTCCAATAGCCTCATCTTGTATGAGGCTTTTTTTTTCAAAATAACAACGATTTATAACGTGTTGAAATTGAGCAGATCGGCAATGTTCAACTATATTAAAACGAATAAAGTAAACATTAATTGAATACGACTTAATAATTGAATAATAAGGAAGATCAGCATGAAGTTTTTAATCCAAGGTATTGTGATCTTCTCCAGTCTGCTGGCAGCGTCTGCCTATGCAGCAAGCTTTGACTGTCAGAAAGCTGTAACTGGTACAGAAAAAACGATTTGTGAGCATCGACTGCTCAATGATGCCGATGTCAAGATGAGCACCAGCTACCATATTTTACGCCGTATGGTACCGATGGGAACGCGCTCGGTGATTCAGCGCGATCAGGTCAAATGGCTGCAGTTTCGCGACCGTTGCCAGGAATCGGTGTCTTGTCTGAGTCAGGTCTATAACATGCGTCAGCAGCAGCTGGACCTGCAGTTTGAGCGTATCTATAAAATGGGACCTTATTAAGATTCATTGATTCAATCTATTAATCTGATAAAGATAAAAAATCTAAATTTTTTTGAGAAAAAATCCACTTCAGACTATTGAAAATTATTGAACTCACTCCATTCATATAGGCAGCAGTTAATATCTGTATTTACAATAATAGGAGTGATTCATGAGCGATTTAAACGTACAAAAACACAGTTTCCAGGCCGAGGTAGCACAGTTACTGCACCTCGTGACCCATTCGCTTTACTCAAATCCTGAAATTTTCCTGCGCGAACTGATTTCCAATGCTTCAGATGCATGTGACAAATTGCGTTTTGAAGGCATTAATCATCCTGAATATTATGAAAATGATCCAGACCTACATGTTCGTATCAATCTTGATCCAGAAAATAAAACTATTACCATTTCAGATAACGGGATCGGCCTGAGCCAGCAAGAAGCGATTGATAATTTGGGGACTATTGCAAAGTCTGGTACCAAAGATTTTATGTCTAAACTGACTGGAGATCAGAAAGCCGATGCCCAGCTGATTGGCCAGTTTGGGGTAGGATTCTATTCAGGTTTTATCGTGGCAGACAAGATTACGGTAGAATCGCGTCGTGCCGGTACAGATGCCTCAGAAGGTGTGCGCTGGATCAGCGAGGGCACGGGTGAGTTCGAAGTTGAACAGATTACAAAAGAAAGCCGGGGTACCGATATTATCCTGCACCTGCGTGAAGATGCCCTGGATTATCTGCAAAGTTATAAAGTAAAGCAGATCATCAACAAGTACTCGGATCACATCAGCCTGCCAATCCAGATGCAAAAAGAAGTCTGGCAGGAAGATGAAGCTGCTGAAGGTGAAACACCGAAAGGCGGTCACTATGTGAAGACTGATGAATGGGAAGCCATTAACTCGGCCAGCGCGCTTTGGACCCGTAACAAGTCTGAAATTAGCGAAGAGCAGTATATCGAGTTCTATAAAAACCTGACGCATGATTTTGCTGCACCTTTGGCCTGGGCGCACAATCGTGTCGAAGGCAGCACGGAATACACCCAGCTACTTTATATTCCAAGCAAGGCACCACAGGATATTTTTACCCGTGAAGCCAAAGCCGGCATCAAGCTGTATGTCAAGCGCGTCTTCATTATGGATGATGCGGATAACCTGATTCCAAACTATCTGCGCTTTGTACAGGGTGTAGTGGACAGTGCTGATCTTCCGCTTAATGTCAGCCGTGAGCTGTTGCAGGAAAGCCGCGATGTGAAAACCATCCGTGAAGGCAATACCCGCCGTATTCTGACCACTTTAGATAGCCTGGCAAAATCTGAAGATGAAAAAGATCAGGAAAAATTCAAGACTTTCTACCATGAATTTGGTGCGGTACTGAAAGAAGGTCTGGGTGAGGACTTTACGAACCGTGAACGTATCTTAAAGCTGTTGCGCTATGCTACCTCGACCAACGACGAAGTCAGCACTTCATTGGCGGACTATAAGGCACGCATGAAAGAAGGTCAGAAGGCCATTTACTACATCACTGCAGAAAGCCTGAATGCTGCGAAGAATTCGCCACAACTGGAACTGTTCAAGAAAAAAGGCATTGAAGTACTGTTAATGTCTGAGCGTGTCGATGAATGGGCCATGAACTTCGTACATGAATTCGATGGTACGCCATTACAGAACGTGTCCAAGGGTGCAGTTGACCTCGGTGATTTGCAAGACGCCGAAGAGAAAAAAGCGCTAGAAGCTGCGGCTGAACAGTTCAAGCCAGTAGTTGAGAAACTGACTGATTCTCTTAAAGACAAAACCAAAGAAGTGCGTGTGACTACTCGTCTGGTTGATTCTCCGGCCTGTCTGGTCACAGGTGAAGGCGAGCTATCTCCGCAGTTAATCCGTATGCTGAAAGATGCAGGACAACCTGTCCCTGACATTAAGCCGATTCTTGAAATTAACCCTGAACATCCACTGGTGAAAAAACTGGAAGGTTCTGCCCAGTTTGAGGATCTGGCCAATGTGATTTTTGATCAGGCCATGATTGCAGAAGGGGGGGTGCCAGAAAATCCGGCTGAGTATGTGAAACGTATTAACAACCTGCTGTTAGGTTAATTTTCTAGGCTTCAAAAATCCCTCTTCGGAGGGATTTTTTCATAGCTTGAATTCATTCCTGAAAATTTTAATTTTCTTTGCATAATTTTAAAAAGCGATAGCTCGCATAAAGAAATACCTTTAATTCTATAATTTTTAAATGAGATAGATTATTGAATATTAATTCATAATAGCGATGATTGGGATTGGAGAGATCTCCATGAAAAAATCGCCAGTAATAAGTCTAAGTACAGTTAGGCTGATATCAATGAATACAGTAGCTTTGGCCGAGACAGTACCTAAAAAAGTGTTGCATAATGATCATATTGGCTTTCAGGCATCAGTCAAAAAAGACGTACCAAAATTACAGCGTATCCAGTGTACCGATCGTGGGAGATTTAATATGTCGCAGATGGGACTCATCCTTACAAGAAAAGCGTATAGGTGGCAGCAATTTTTTTGCTTTCATGACACATTACTCTCCTGAATAAGCATTGATTTTATCCAAACATGAAAAAGCCCATATTGTATGGGCTTTGAGGTTTTTAGGGACAGTTTAGGTTTAGAAAATGGCTTCCATACGCACTAACGCACCCAGATAATGGCTACGGTTCAGTCGGTCATCATTCAGGTAGTTCAGGTCAGCCTGTACAAAAAACCATTCGCGTAGAAACGGCTGTCTCCAGGATACATAAGGGCCCCAGCGATTCAGACGCAGATCTTTATCCTCCAGATAACCGCCTGTATAGATGCCATAATTGAAGCGGTTTTCCTGAAAAAATTGATGCTGTCTGAAGGTGTAATTGTCCCAGGTCAGATCATCTTCCTGTTCATCCGCATAAGTCAGACTCAGCTGATTGGAAAAAAAGGCCTGATTGGGCCGGGCATGGATCAGCTCAAGATTGGTTCTCAGGTAGTTTTCACTCTGCAATCCATAACGGTAAATCTGTTCCGCATGAAAGGAGAAGTCATTCTCCATGGTCCAGTCTCTACTGATTTTGGCACGTGCATAGATATCATCGCCAGAACGTACCCCGAGGTCCAGATCGGTATCGAAAGGCAGGCCATCGGCGAATTCTGACCAGCGCAAGGCAAATGAGCTGTTGTTTTCACGGGTACGGCGAATATCCAGATTTTTATCCCTGGCATTGTCAAGATTTTCATTGGTAATGGCCGCATTGGTGTCCAGTTCGTTATCCAGACTGTCATCACCAAAAACCAGACTTAATTTCTGCTCCAGAGTCGGAAGTTTAATTTTTCCTCGAATTCTGGGCTTGATCTCATAAGTTTCATATTTGTCCCAGCTATTATCCAGAATGATTCGTAAAGTCGCATTAGCTGGCTGGTCTGGATCGGTCTTGCCAAACCAGTTGTCAATTTTATGTGCGGTCCGGTCTGCCCATTCACGGATTCCTTTCTGCCTTTTATCGGCCCATGAGTTATTTTCAGTTTCTATCATGGAGGGTACAATTGCTTCATCAGACTGTTCCGGTAAGATCGTAGGCATCGCATCGATCAAGCGCGGAATCTGATCCAGTAATCCTGAATGATTTGACTCCATATTTGCCGGATTGTCAGGAGCATCTGTTACTGAATTTGCCCAAGACATGCTACTGCTCATTCCTATACCGAGAGAGAGCAGTAAGATTGGAGTAATCCTGTTTATTTGCATGAGTTATTTGTTGCTCTTGTATTCTTATATCTAGGTGTAGTTTTCTAAAAAATGGCCTTGAAAAGCAAGTTAAAGCTACAAAATAACAGCAATTATTCAATCATTTGAGCCTGAATCTCCCGATATAGATCCATCACCTGAATGGGCTGTGGCATTGATAAAATAATATTGTGAATATTCTGCCAATTTAGCTGTTTGTCACGTTGTAGCAACAAGTGCGGATAGGCCAGCTCATCTTCTGCAAGCGACATACGTGCTTCACCATGAATCACTCGAATTTTCTGATGTTCTTGTAGTAAAAGTACGGGGGTAGAAAAATCTGCAGCAGCTTCTTTAAATGAGATAAATTTCTGCTTCTGGATTAAATGCGTAAATATAAACGGGTAATAATCTGGCGATGTCCAGACGGTTTCGGCCTGTTGCAAGTAAGCTCTTGAAAAGAGCTCCACTTGCAGGAAACGGGTAGCTAAAGCAGACCACGCCAGTGATTTAATTGCAGCAGCCTGACGCTGATGCTGGGCCAGCCAGTGCTGGATGCAATAGTGTGCCTGCAACTGACTTGGTACGCCTAAAAGCATCAGATATTTGACAAACTGGCCTTGCAGATTCAATTGCTCAACCACAAAGACCTGACGTGCCTGCCAGTTGTCTTCTGCGGCATAATACAGGGCAATATCAAGGTGGACTGGATGTTGGTCATCGGGTGCCAGTTCTAAAGCACAGAGCCGTTGTATATTGGCTTCTTCTAAGCCCAAAGAGCGGACCTGGGCGATCACGCTGCCTAGCTGGATTTCTGCAGGAAACTGAAGGAGTTCCGTGGTTAGGACTGGTTCTTGATGACTTATTGTTTCTGTTTCTGGATGAGGGTTAAGATCCTCAAGTATAGTTTTAGCTGGTTCATTAGGGTAACTTGATTCCGGCACCTGGATTATTGCTCTTGGCTGACCACGATGGTATTTGCTTTTTTCTTCCACTTTTAAGCTGCTTTCAGCCTCATTCAGGGATAGAGCCGGTACCGTCAATAATGGTGGATCTTCTTTCAGACAAGCAGACTGCTGCTGTTGTTGCAACAGCCAGATATAACATTGTTGCAGTCCCGCCCATGGACTGTGCAGGGCAGGAGAGTGGGGAGCCGGAATCAGCCAGAGCTGCCAGCCATGTTCAGGACGATGTAAAAGTGCCCAACCTGAATCCGGGTAGGCATACAGGGCTTTTTCCAGCACTAGGCTTTCGATGAAATAACCACGGAAGCTGAGATGATAGGCGGTATTTTCAGAAAACTGGTAGGCGACAAGCTCAGGTTGGGTGCGGGCTTTAAAAGCTAGAATCTGGGTTCTGAAAATAGGCTCATCACATCGATCAAAAATATCGCGTATTCTTTTTTTTGAGCGTGCAATTTCATACAAAGGCAGGGCTTTATACTCAAGTTGTCGTGTTAGTTGCTGTAATTCTTTAATTAATTGTGCTTTTTCTAAAGCATTCATTTTTAGATCTCTAGAGATGTTGCAATGCCTGATCCAGTGTGTGGGCGAGTATCATGTTGACTGCCAGTTCGACCAGCTTATATTCAGCAGAATTTAGATTTGTATGGCGTTCCACCATTTCAATTAAAAAATCAACAGAAATCGCCTGAGGTGGAATTTTGCCCTGTAGCAATGCTTGAAGTTCATGCATAGCAGAATTTCTTGATATCAGTATATTTATGCTGCAATTATAAGCAGGGATCACATAAAATAGTGATTTATTTTGAATATTTTATAAACAAAATTTTTAATAAAAAGTGATAAAAATCAATAGAAAAAAATCAGAATGAGAAATAGTCGAAATTTTTAGCTTGATCGGTTTTTAATCTGGATATGATTCACCTGATATTAAAACAGGCTGAATCAATCAGCCTGTTTTAATACAAATAGCTTCTGCTTTTAAGCTGTATATTTGGCGCCTATATTCGCAGAATCTGAATTTACTGTTTCAGCAGGCGCTTTGGTCGCCGGAAAATCTGGCAGATAAACGACTTGTGCTGTTTGTAGGGATGCCTGAACAGGAGTGGAATCTGAATTCACTGGTTCAGCAGGCGCTTTAGTCACCGGAAAATCTGGTAGATAAACCACTTGAGTCATTTGCGCTGATGCTTGAACAGAAAAAGCCATAATGATTGCTGCGAAAGCAAATTTAAGAGCATTCATAAGATGACCTCTAATATCAGAGCGTTCAATAACTTGAACATGGGAGAGTATTTAAACTTACTGCGAGTAAAATAATAGCAAATTAGCCTGAATAGAAAATGATAGTTTCGGCAAATTTAAGCAGTAAATTTTAGATTAATTACTCTATAAAACAATGAATTAGTGGATTTAAGTTATTCAATTTTTTATGATTTTACAGGGTATTATGCTTTATTTTTATAGTCAAAATCTGGTTGAGTACTAAAAAAGCAGCTAGCTGTTTTTTTTAATATCACAACTTAAAGCTGATTTTCGAGATTCTACAATTTTTTAGGAATGGACTAAGCGGGACTTTTATTTATTTTCAGCCTGAGCGTTTTATGGGGTTTATAGAGCAATCCTAAAAGCTATGGCAATCAATTCATTGAGTAATCAAGACTTTTAGGCGGCAATTGAAAATATTCAGTTAACCTGAGTTGAGGTAGAGAAAATGGTGTTTAATGACAATAAAATTACGGATTACTCTGTCAATCTAAAGATGAATTCTTTGATGGAATAAATTTATAAAAAGCATAAAAAATCCCCATCTTGGATGAGGATTTCTCTAGTTGAATTGATCTTTATTCAGGCTTCACCGGAACATCACAGGTTTCTGTAGTGCATTGATTGGCAGATGATTGTTGCTGCGGCTGCTCTAATGCTTTTTCAAGAACTTGCAGGAAAACTTCCTTAGGTTGGGCACCCGCCAAAGCAATGCGCTGATCAAAGACAAAGAAAGGGACGCCTGTGACCTTAAGCTGGTCATGGGCCACTTCCTGATCAAATTTAACAAAGTCAGCAAATTCATCCGAATCAAGAAGATCATCAACTTCAACCGGATTCAGGCCAATTCGCGCTCCAACATCTTCCAGCGTTTCACGTTCACCAATTGGCAGACCTTGAGTCATATAACTGTAGAATAACGCTTCCTCAGCTTCATTGCCCAGACCTTTGCTTTGCGCAAGGTGAATCAGGCGATGCGCATTAAAGGTATTGCCTGAATTAGCACCTTCCCAGTTAAATTCGATACCTTCTTCTTTAGCCATCGCAGCAATATTGCGCTGCATCTCTTCGACTTCAGCCACGGTGCGGCCATATTTTTGTGCTAGACGTTCAGAATTGGACACTTCCTGACGAACCGGTGCTTCAGGATCGAGCTGGAAACTGTGCCAATGTACTTCCAGTTCAATACCGGCTTGTTGTGCAGCAGCTTCTAAACGTTTTTTACCAATATAGCAGAAGGGGCAAACCACGTCAGACCAAATATCTACACGCATGATAAATCTCTATTCCATATTCTTTAGGAGTTATGGGGGCAAATCCTAAATTTTAAAGCCCAGGAATGCAAACCCTTTTTGATCTTCGGCTCATCTCTAGAGAATGTAGAATTAATCCATTTTCAAGTACACAGTGATTACTATTGCACATCAATTTTGTGATGCAAAGTAAGGGTGATTAAATAAAATTAGACAGGCTTTAATCTTGAATTAGGCGCTTACCTAAACAAATGACTTCAATTTCGTTATAGCCCAATTGTTCATAAAAGCTTTGTACATCAATATTATCTTTACGTATAAGCAGTTGAAGCTTTGGACAACCTAAAGCAATCAAACGTTTTTCTAGTTGTTGCACTAATGCTGTTGCAACACCATTACGTTGAAAATTGGGATGAACAGCCAAGTAGTTGACCCATCCGCGATGACCATCGTAGCCCCCCATGACGGTTGCAATCAGTTGGTTATCTTTGACCGCCAATAAAAACAGTTGATCGCGCTGTGCCAATTTACGAAAGATATCTATTTCAGGGTTATTCCACGGACGGGTCAATCCGCACAGTTCCCAAAGTGCAATGACATCATCTAAATCGGATTCTAAATAGGGGCGAATAATAAACATAATTATAGTTTTGCATTTATTTTGAGCAATTTAGATTAATCGATTTTTGAGCCCTTGATAAGCTATGTTGAAAAATAAAAACCATAAAAAAACGCCCCGTAGGGCGTTTTTTTGAATGCAGTTAATTATGCAGTTTTTACCGCAGCTTCAACAGCAAGCATATGACCATTTTCTTCGAAATTTGAGTGCCAAGACAGCGCTTCACGAAGAAGGTGAGGCGTATGTCCGCCTTTTGCACATGCACGGTCAAAGTAATCATTCAATGCATCACGGTACATTGGATGTGCACAGTTATCAATCACTGCACGTGCACGCTCACGTGGTGCCAGACCACGAAGATCTGCCAGACCCTGTTCAGTTACCAGGATATCTACATCGTGTTCCGCATGGTCGATATGTGAAGAGAACGGTACCACAGAAGAGATGTCGCCACCTTTTGCGATTGATTTGGTCACGAAGATCGCCAGATGTGCATTACGCGCAAAGTCGCCAGAACCACCGATACCGTTCATCATTTTGGTACCACATACGTGGGTCGAGTTCACGTTACCGTAAATATCAAACTCAAGCGCAGTATTGATACCGATAATACCTAAACGACGTACCAGTTCAGGATGGTTTGAAATTTCCTGTGGACGTAATACCAGTTTGTCTTTGTATTGTTCAAGGTTGTTAAATACTTTCTCGCCGTATTTTGCAGAAAGCGTAATAGAAGAACCTGAAGCAAACTTCATTTTACCTGCATCGATCAATTCAAACGTACAGTCTTGCAGAACTTCTGAGTACATGATCAGGTCTTCGAAGTTTGAATCTTTCAGACCGGTCAATACCGCATTTGCGATTGAACCAATCCCTGCCTGAAGAGGCCCGAGGTTTTTCGGTAAACGCTCTTCAGCCACTTCTTTTTCAAAGAAAGCGATCAAATGGTTGGCAATGCTTTGTGTCTCATCATCTGGCGCAGTTACAGTAGATGGAGAGTCATGTAATTCGCTGTTAAATACGATACCAACAATTTTAGATGGATCGATATTGATCGCATGCGTACCGATACGCTCATCAACTTGAGTCAATGGAATCGCTTGACGCGTTGGACGATACGTCGGGATGTAGATATCGTGCAAGCCTTCAAATGCCGGGCTTAGGTTGGTATTGATTTCTACAATCACTTTTTCAGCAAAAATGGCAAAGCTTGCAGAGTTACCAACAGATGTTGTTGGAATGATGCCGCCATCTTCAGTAATCGCTACAGCTTCAATGATCGCAACGTCTGGTTTTTTCAACTGCAGGTTACGCATTTGCTCAACGGTTTCAGACAAATGCTGGTCAATGAACATCACTTCGCCATTGTTGATGGCTTTACGTAAAGTGTTGTCGACCTGGAAAGGTAAGCGACGTGCCAATACGCCGGCTTCAGTCAGTTGTTTGTCTAGATCGTTTCCTAGTGATGCACCAGTAATCAACGTGATCTTTAATGGATTTGCTTTTGCCTGTTGAACTAAAGCTAGAGGAACCGCCTTCGCTTCACCAGCGCGAGTAAAGCCACTCATACCCACAGTCATGCCATCTTTGATGAATTCAGCCGCGTGTTCTGGGCTGATGACTTTGTTGTGTAGGGAGGCTAAACGGATACGATCTAAAGACATTTTAACTCTCATTAATTCTTAAACTATGATACGGATTGTACCGCTCAAAAAAAGTATTGTGCATAGGTGTTAGGCTAAGGTCTAATTTTTTAGCTAAATGTAGGTATAATAAAAAATGATGATTTTTAAATTGTTGATTTAATGAAATATAAAATGAATTGTATAGAAAAACTAAAAAGTTGTTTGTTGGATTATTGATCACTTCTTAAAAGTGATCAGTCAAGGTTTGTCGGATTTTATCGAGTGTGGTGGCAGGGGGAGGCGTCTCTGTACCAGCCTGATTTAAGGGCAATGAAATGATGGCTTCGAGTCCGCCTTCAGGACGATTATGAATACGCAACTGACCATGGTGTATATCGACAATCCGTTTGGCAATTGCCAGTCCCAAGCCGCTGCCTTGTACAGTCCGTGCAGAATTACCCCGTACAAAGGGCTGCATCAGGGCTTCAATCTGATCTTCCGGGATGCCTTCTCCATGGTCTGCAACACAAATCAACAGGTGCCCGTCTTCTACATGAGCAGACAGTTCAATCGGTTCTGAACCATAACGTTTCGAATTATTGATCAGATTACCAATCAGTCTTTTTAGCGACATGCTGCGCGCCTGAATGGTCGGGATGTCTTGTGGCGTAAAGCGGATATCCAGCGGTTTAAACTGCTTGACCAGTTCCTGGAGCAGCACATTGACATTGGTATCCTGGGGCTCTTCATCAGAACCATCACGCATATAGGAGATGAACTGATTCAGGATGGCATCCATATCTTCGACATCATAAATCAGGCCTTCTTTGAGAAAGTCTTCATCCGGCATCATTTCGGCACTCAGGCGAATCCGTGTTAGCGGCGTGCGCAAGTCATGTGAAATACCGGCCAGCATGATGCGGCGTTCGCGTTCAGTCTGGTCCAGCGTGTAAATCATCTGGTTAAAAGCATGATTGACCTGACGGATTTCCAGTGGACCATGATTGGTATCCAGATAGGGCGCCGAACCGATACGACTATAACTGTTGGCAGCATCCTGCAAACGGCGTAAAGGCCGGTTCAGCTGACGTACCAAAGTCAAAATAATGATGCCGACAATAATTGGCGTACCGAGCAGCCAGCCCAAAATCAGTTCATTGCTATAATTGGCATAGGTCTTTAAAGGTTCCTGTACCCAGTGACCATTCATTTCAGGAGTCTGGATCCAGATACGAGGACTTGGCTTGAACTGGAAATAGACCGTAGCTTCCTTAATGCGTAATTCTTTGGCCAGTTTGGTTTCGATCTGGCGGGTAAAGAATTCTGCGATCAGTTTTTCACGGACTGTAGGATATTCTGCCGGATTGGTGACATATTCAATGCCGACTCGATTTTTTAACCAGTCATCGATATCGACTTCCTGCTGTTTGTGATACAGGCGTAGATCCGGATTATTGAGAATTTCCAGTTCCATGGCCAGATAACGCGCATGTTGCTGAATTTCAGGTAGAAACAAGGTACGCCAAAAGAACCACAAAGACATAAACAGGCTGAAACAGACCACAAAAACCACCAGTACCGTGGTCCGCATGGCTGCAGAACGCGGTTTGATCTTGTCCATAAAGCGTTCCCAGCGGGTACGTTTTGTTTCCGAGTAGCTGACAAAATCGGTAAATTTTTGCGGGTCGATAGGATCGAGTTTCACGCCAGCTTCCTGTGGGCAATTTTGTTCTGAAAATCAGCAGTGATATTCTGGGTGGAGTATGACTGCAATGACATTTAATCGAAGGATTTTCTTATGGTACTTTCTTAAAAAAGTAACCAAAAAATCTTGCCATTCGCTAAACTCACATATTTCCATGCGAGCCTGTGAAGTAGTCGATGCTCAAACAGCGGCGAATGGCTTGATGGACAATAAATCGAAGTAATCTTTATCCTATAATTTTTCCTTTATTCCGCACCATCTGGAACAAAGACATAACCCACTCCCCATACGGTCTGGATATAACGTGCACGCGCCGGGTTTTCTTCAACCAGACGACGTAAACGTGACACTTGCACATCAATCGAGCGTTCCATTGCACCCCATTCACGGCCACGGGCCAGATTCATCAACTTGTCGCGGGTCAGGGGTTCACGTGGATGCTGAACCAGGGCTTTTAGTACCGCAAATTCACCGGTAGTCAAAGTCACCACTTGACCTTCACGGGTCAGGGTGCGGGTAGACAAGTCGAGCGACCAGGGACCAAAGGTGACCACTTCCATTTGCTGGCTTGGTGCACCGGGTACTTCGCGCACTTGGCGGCGCAATACTGCACGAATACGTGCCAGTAATTCATTCGGGTTAAACGGTTTAGGCAGGTAATCGTCGGCACCCGCTTCCAGACCGGCAATACGGTCAGAATCGCTACCACGAGCAGTTAGCATGATAATCGGGGTATCAATGTTGGATTGGCGTAGGCGACGGCAGATACTCAAGCCATCTTCGACAGGCAGCATAAAGTCGAGTACGATCAGAGAAAACAGTTCCCGCTGTAAAAGTCGATCCATCTGTGTGGCATCATGTGCGGTTTTAACCACAAAACCTTTGTCTTCGAGGAAGCGCTGCAATAGAGTACGCAGACGAACATCATCATCAACTACTAATATCCGTTCGACTCGGTCCGTTTCGGTATGTACGGCATCGGATTTTTCAGCAGGCACAACTAAACTCATGAGATGCTCCTTTATTCTTTATTGTCGTCATAAACAAAAATCAGATAGGCTTTGAGTATACGATTCATAGATATTAATTGACTATGCTCTAAAGCACCAAATATTGCAGTTAAAATCAAGACATAGATACCAAATATATACATCTATATGCGAAAAAAACCGTCTTGGGAAAAGAATAAAATGCAAAGTTCATGCAAATTTTAGCCAAAAAACTGAAAATCGATCGTATGCCTTTATCTGAAGCTTATATAAATTAATAAAAACAATGGTGGATTTTATAGACCCGGTCTTTATAATCATGCCATTTAGTACTTATCCTTGTGGGATCAAACACGATGACTGACTTAGTTCAGCAGTTGGCAAAAGAACTTGCCGTACGTCCAAATCAAGTTGAGGCTGCCATCAAGCTTATTGATGAAGGTGCCAGTGTTCCTTTTATTGCACGTTACCGTAAAGAAGTAACGCAAGGCTTAGACGATACGCAACTACGTCAACTCGATACGCGTTTATCATACTTGCGTGATTTGTATGAGCGCCGTGAAAAGGTGATTGAATCACTCAAAGAACAAGATAAATTGTCTGATGATTTATTGGCGCGTGTGAATGCCGCTGAAACCAAAAATGCATTAGAAGAAATTTACGCGCCGTACCGTCCAAAACGGACCAGTAAATCATTCAAGGCCAAAGAAGCTGGTTTAGGGCCAATTGCCGAAAAAATCTTTAACGAAGCCGTTGATCCAGCTGAAGCTTTGGCGGGCTTTAGCCATGAAGATTATCCAGATCAAGAAAGCCAGCTCGATGCGATCCAGCACATTCTGATTGATGACTGGGCACAAAATATTGCTTTAACTACCGAGCTCAAAGCAATGTTTGCCAAAACTGCCGTGCTGAAAAGTCTGGTGGCGAGTGAAGAGAAAAAAGAAGTTGGCAAGAAATTCCGTGATTATTTCGATTTCTCTGAAAGCTTAAACAAAGTGCCGTCACATCGTTTACTGGCAATGTTACGTGGCCGTCAAGAAAATGTCCTTGGCTTGAAAGTAGATGGTGAAGATGATGCTCCATTGGCACGTATTGAGACTGAATATAATTTAGAAACTATTCAGCCACAGGCACGTCAGGATTTCCTGAAACAGACTGCAAAACTGTTCTGGCTCGGTAAAGTCCGTCCAAGCATCGAACATTCTTTATTGACAGAAAAACGTCTGGCTGCTGAAACAGAAGCGATGCAGGTCTTTGCTGAAAACCTGCGTCATTTACTGCTTTCTGCACCTGCAGGCGCGCGTACGACACTGGGTATAGACCCTGGCATCCGTACCGGTGTGAAACTGGCAGTCGTGAATCAATCGGGTGACGTGCTGGCGCATAGCACGATTTATCCGTTTGCACCAAAAGATGATAAAGAAGGTTCACTGGCCGAGCTGGCACGTTTATGCCGCGAGTTCAATGTCGACCTGATTGCGATCGGTAATGGTACTGCAAGCCGTGAAACTGAAGCGCTTGTGGCTGAAATGATGGCTGCCAATAGCGACCTGAAACTGACCCGTGTGTCTGTATCGGAAGCTGGTGCATCGGTGTATTCAGCATCTGAACTCGCATCACAAGAATTGCCAGATTTAGACGTCTCAATTCGTGGTGCAGTTTCAATTGCACGCCGTCTGCAAGACCCTCTTGCTGAGCTGGTCAAAATCGATCCTAAATCAATCGGTGTAGGTCAGTACCAGCATGACGTGAATCAGACTGGTCTGGCGAAAACGCTGGAAGCGGTCGTTGAAGACTGTGTGAACTCGGTGGGTGTCGATGTCAACACTGCCTCTTCTGCAATTCTGGGTTATATCGCCGGTCTGAATAAATCGATTGCCCAGCAAATTGTAGAATTCCGTAAGGAAAATGGCCGCTTTGATAACCGTCAGTCCTTGAAAAAAGTGCCACGTTTAGGTGAGCGTACTTTCGAGCAGGCTGCAGGTTTCTTACGTATTCAAAATGGTTCTGAGCCACTGGATGCTTCTGCAGTTCACCCAGAGTCTTATCCACTGGTATCTAAAATTGTTGAAGCAAAAGCAACAACGGTAAAAGATATCATTGGCAATACTGAAATCATTCGCCAGGTAAATCCTGAAGAATTTGTGGATGATAAATTTGGTCTACCAACGATTCAAGACGTATTGAGCGAACTGGAAAAACCGGGCCGTGATCCGCGTCCAGAATTCCGTACCGCCAAGTTCCGTGATGATATTACTGAAGTTGCACAATTGACAGAAGGTATGCAACTGGAAGGTGTAGTCACCAACGTGACTAACTTTGGTGCTTTTGTCGATGTCGGTGTACATCAAGACGGTTTGGTACATATTTCTGAACTGGCCAATGAATTTGTCGCTGATCCACATAAAGTGGTGAAACCAGGTCAGATCGTACAAGTGCGTGTTTTGAATGTGGATGCTGAACGTAACCGCGTGAATTTGTCGATGCGTCCTGAAGGTTCTGCAGCCCCAGCGAAAGCACCACGTCAGCCACGCCGTGCAAACAATGAAGCACGTGGTGAACGTAAGCCTCAAGGCAAACGTCCACAGCAAGCACGTCCGCAAGGTGATCGCCCGCATGGCAAGAAACCGCAGGCGGCTAAACCACAAGAACAAAAAATTGGTGGTTTGGGTGCATTGTTATTGCAAGCCGGGATTAAAGGTTCGAAATAATCTTTAATTAACCAATAAAAAAACCTCCCAATAGGAGGTTTTTTTATGTCTGATTTTATGAATTGATCATCGGCACAATCCAGCTGGTAATAATCAGCAAAATACCAAGATGCCCCAGTTTTCGTGTCACATAGACCAGCTTAGACGGTGGCTGTTCCAGTCTTTTTGCATATTCTTCCATGCTGATGCCAGACTTACCTTTACTGGTATATAAAAACACCCCCAAATCCAGACAGATCAGGATGGTACCAATATCAGCCACCAGTTCCATCAGTTCAAATTGCTGGGTATACAGCGACATGCCGACGCTATACATCAGATAAAGACCAAAGGCGATACAGGCATATTGCAGGACAACTAAAAACTTCTGCATAAATCTCAACAGCTCAAAAAATTAAGGCAATTATACAAATAATCGGGCAGCTGCGGCCAATTACAAGGTCTGCATCACTTCAGCAAAATTCTGCTTTTCGACCAGTTCCAGAAACTCATCTCCCAAGCGCTGGCTTTCAGCAATACATTGCTTCCATAGCTGAATCCGCTGGGTTTGATCTAAACCTTTTAAAGTAAAGTCCTTGCGGTCCGGTAAACGCCCCAAAGGTAAACTTTGCAGATATTCCTGAGAAGGAGAGATGAGCAAAGTTCGTGCCTGATTCTCCGAATTTGAGGTACGTTTAAATAATTTGTCAAACCAGCCGGGCGTGATGCTGTCGGTAAAATGCGGATACAGCACAATCCCTTTGCTCTGAAACGGCAGGTCAATATGATAGTCAATCAAGCCACCATCACGATAATAACCTTGCGGTGCATCCGGAATATTATTGACCGCTGCCATTACACCCGGAATGGAGGCAGAAGCCATCAACCAGGACAACACACTTTGCTCGGTCAGGGGATGGTAATGCGTAGTGAAGCCATCATCGGCAATTTTAAACTGTTCACCGATATTCGGCTGGCTGATGACCCGCTGCATGAA
This sequence comes from Acinetobacter sp. 228, assembly GCF_048147885.1. Taxonomy (NCBI): domain Bacteria; kingdom Pseudomonadati; phylum Pseudomonadota; class Gammaproteobacteria; order Moraxellales; family Moraxellaceae; genus Acinetobacter; species Acinetobacter sp. 228. The sequence goes on along the minus strand of NZ_JAYWYV010000009.1, from coordinate 62,843 downwards.
ATGCCGGCTATGTTTGCGCGCCACTGCTGTGGTTCCGACAATTCCCGCTACAGAAGCCAGTAATGGTAAAGCTTTATCACTCTGGAAAATATGCTGGGCCTTGATCGACAAAACTGTCAGATGATAATCTGGATGATTAACCAGATCAGTTTCTTTGCCTTGTACCAGATCCAGCAGCATGCCACGACAAACGTCACTGACCTCCTTACGGGTCATTTTCTTGTGAAAGTACAGATGGGTATACAAGTCGGCAAGACGTTCAGTGCCTGCTTTGGCTCCCCATGCCGCGACACTGGCAAAACGCCAGCTACCAATGGATGAGCCCACCAAAGTTCTACGCTGAGGAGCACGTGAAAAAAACTCGCCAAAAATGGCCTGATCCAGTCCCTGAATACCAATACCTTTGGGTCCACCTGCAGCACCCGGCACAATATCGACCTGTTCGGGTTGTAAACCTTCTTTCAGAATCAGCTCACGAGCCTGATGCCCAGCGCGGATTTTCAGAGCAGGCGCATGTTTTTGTAAAATCTGCATAAAGGTTCAACCCATATTTGACCAATGAGGACATATTTTAAGCATCTGGTCACAAAGCCCAATGGCAAGATGTACCCTAAGGTGACTTTGCAGTCATGCGATGTCCAGAAAACAAAAAAACCTGAACAGTGTCAGGTTTTTTTAAAGCTCATTTAGTTATTTCGCAATCCGCCAGACTGCCAGAACGCTTGTCAGCATAATCAGAATGACTGAAATGAACCATGGTGAAATAATCGCAATTGCAAGCAGGATAGCCATGATGCTGCCAAAAATCCAGCTACGCTTTTGCTGATGTTCCATTTGCAGGCGCATGCTTTGCAATTCATTGAGCTGCTTGGCATGCCAGGCGGACTGGTTTTTCAGACCGTTCAGGCTGTCGATCATCAAGGTCGGTAAATCCTGCGCACCCAAAAGCAGATCCGGGATTTTTTGCCCCAGTTCTTTAATATTTTTTTGCGGATTCATCTGGGCTTTGACCCAATCGGTGAGGATTGGTTTCGCCAGACTCCAGATATCCAGCTCAGGATATAAATCTGTTCCCAGGCCTTCCACATGTACCAATGTTTTCAGTAACAACATCAGTTGTGGCGGGATTTCCAGATGGAAACGACGGGCGATGTCCATGACCTGAATCAGAATCCCGGCAAAATCCAGTTCATGCATCGGTTTGGACACCATTGGGCCCACAGTACGACGCATTTCGCGGGCCAGGGCATCCTGATCGGTACCCGGTGGAATCCAGCCAGCCTGATGCACAATCTGGATCAGCTGCATAAAGTCACTGTTCATGACCGCCAGCAGCATACGCGCCACAGTCATCTGGTCATGTTTAGACAGTTCACCCATAATCGCGCAGTCCAGCGCAATAAAGCGCGGATTGGCCGGATTGATGGTTTCCACAAAGACATTGCCCGGATGCATGTCGGCATGGAAGAAGTTGTCACGGAACACCTGGGTAAAGAAAATAGTTAGACCTTTACGCGCCAGATCAGCACGGTCCATGCCCAGTTCATCAAAGGTGGCAATATCTGAAATCGGCACACCGGTAATCCGTTCTGCGACCAGTACATCCTTGCTGTCCATATAGACTTCAGGCACATACATCATGCTGGAGCCGGTGAAGTAATGACGCATCCGGCGGGTATTATCGGCTTCCAGCGTCAGGTCCAGCTCGTTCAGAATAATCTGTCGATAGTCCTGAATGATCTCCGACAAATGTAGGGCACGTGCTGCTTCCAGACGCTTTTCCAGAAAATCACCCAGCCAGTTCAAAATCTCAAAATCCTGCAAGATCTGCTGACGGATATTCGGGCGGGTGACTTTGACCACGACTTCCCGGCCATCATGCAGTGCTGCGGTATGTACCTGCGCAATTGAAGCAGCTGCCAGAGGCTGGGCATCAAAACGGGCAAACAGGGTATTTACATCGGCCTTTAACGATTCCTGAATACGCATTTTGGCGACGTCGTTGTCAAAGGGCTTGACCTGGTCTTGCAATAACACCAGCTGCTGTAAAACTTCAGGTGGAATCAGGTCACGACGGGTCGAAAGCAATTGCCCCAGCTTGATCGCTAGTGGCCCCATTTCCTCTAAAGCTTCTTTAAGCTTGAGTGGATTTTTACGCTCACGGCTAGACCAGGCTGCCGGGTGCATACGAATCAGGGACAGGATATGACGGCTTTTTTCAGGGAGTTCTTCCGCAGGAAACAACGTGTCGAGTCGATAATGCGCGGCAATGCGCCAGAGTTCGAGTAAACGTGAAACATGCGGAATCATAAAGTGGTGTACCTAGTTCTGAGTTGAATCTTGCTGATTTTCAATCTGGGCCTGAAGCTGATGGATTTTGGCTTCGACACGGTCTAAATTCTGGTTCAGGATACGGGTATCCTGATTCAGGTCATCCATTTGCCAGCGTGGAGCAAACAGGCCACTGTCTTCTTTCAGGGCATCTTCGGCAAAGAATAACTGGCTTTGCAACGTACGCTTCAAATATTTTGGCGCAAGTTGCAATTTGCCGATTTCATGTGCCAGCGCAGGGCCAATCCAGGGGCTTAAATGCGTTGCCAGATCAGGTTCAGCCTGCTGCATGATGCGCTGGATCTCTTGTAAGAGCTTATAGTCGCCTTGCAGTGGAATATTACCGACTTCGTCAGCAAGCAGCAGCTTGAGCAGTTCTACGACATTGCTGACCTGTAAAGTCGCTGTTGCTTCAGAAATCTGCGCACTGTTCGCTTCATAAGGCCGCTGTTCGAAGATGGAAGATACTTCAGAATGACCGGTTGCGGTCGGTTCCAGACGAACCTTGCCGTCATCGAAAAAGACATCGACTGACAGTTGTGGTGAGGCGATCACCACCCGCAACATTTTACCGGCCAAGGCATTGAGCTGAATACGGGTAATTGCATCCAGATCAATCACATGATGAATCACGCGTTCAATAGTACCTAGGGCGAGAATTGACCACATTGGCTAAGGCCCTTAAAGCTTGAAGCCACGGTGAACGGCAACAATACCACCAGTCAGGTTGTGGTAGTCACAGTTCTGGAAGCCGGCATTTTCCATCATGCCTTTCAGGGTACGCTGATCTGGATGCATACGGATCGATTCAGCCAGGTATTTATAGCTTTCTGAATCATTGGCAATGATTTTACCCATGATTGGTAGCGCGGTGAACGAATACAGGTCATACAGTTTCGAAAATGGTTCAAACACCGGTTTAGAGAATTCCAGAATGAGCAAACGGCCGCCTGGCTTAAGCACACGGTACATTGCAGCCAGAGCCGCATCTTTATCGGTCACGTTACGCAGGCCAAAAGAAATCGTCACCAGGTCAAAGCTGTTGTCGGCGAACGGTTCTAAAGTTTCTGCATTGGCCAGAACGAAGTCGACATTGGTGCAACCTGCATCAATCAGACGGTCACGACCCACATTCAGCATGGATTCGTTAATGTCGGACAGCACCACATGACCCGTAGGACCCACCTCACGGCTAAATACTTTGGCCAGATCACCCGTGCCCCCTGCGATATCCAGCACATGCTGGCCACGGCGCACGCCTGACATATTAATCGCAAAACGTTTCCACAGACGGTGAATACCAAAAGACATCAGGTCATTCATGATGTCATATTTGCTGGCGACCGAATGGAACACTTCAGCCACTTTCTGGGCTTTTTCATCGCTGTTTACGGTCTGGTAGCCAAAATGCGTAGTTGAGCCGACGTTGCCGGTATTAGCACCGCGTGGCAGGTTATATTTAGGGATAGTTCCCGTCACAGGCGTATCGGTCAGGCGTTGTTCTAGAGATTGTTGCTGACCTTGTGGAGCACCTTGTGGAAGTGGAGTGGTTAAGAATGGGCTCACTTTGTCTGTCTGTTGTGCCGACTCGGGTGTAGGGGTAGGCGTTGTATTTTCATTTGACATTGGAGTCACTCCTAACATATCAATCGGGTTAATCTTGCATTGTCTGCATAATGACAGATTCTTGGATGTTATTCAGCAGTCATGATGCAATTGTTATGAATAATATACAGAAAAATAGGAATGTGGGCGGAAATCTTCATGGCCAGTGATCGAATAATTCATATGATTTGTCACTTGCGATGTCCTGCCACAAAAACCTGAAAATATCAGGATCAGGCAGGACGGTGAATAGCATCCGTTGTAGATCAGCAAAGAAGCTATTATTGGAAGGGTAATGGATCGCCTGAATGTACCTTGTCAATGATACCGCGTTCGATTGCAGTAAAATCGGTTACAAATTTTTCTGCCGACTTCAACGGTTTCATGGCCTGAAATCCGTCCTGCATAAACTCATACATCACCTGAAAATGATACTTGTTGGCTGCGCTTTTACACATTTTAAAGGCAGTATAGACTACAAAGGAACGCATATATTTATCCAGGCTGACCCCTAGCTGATCCAGTAGAGCCAGCTGTTTTAAGCGTGCTTCACCCTGATCCAGTTTCAGGTAGGTCAGGCGCATCATTTCATCAGTTAATGCTGTGTGGGCGGGGTAATCCTTTAGCAGCTGAATCGCGACCTGTTCGTCCAGCTGCACCGCCAGGATCGCCAGTTCTACGCCTGAAGTTCCAGTTTTAATTGCATTTTCTGGAATAATTTTTTCTGCCTTGTGTGCATATTTCATCAGCCGTGCAATCTGTTCAGCCAGTGCATCAAAGTCTGGGCCACCATAAAGCCGGTTCAGGAAATATTCTGCCATAAGCTGATTGTTTTTTTCAGAAAAATGCTGCTGATGGGTACGCTGCATTCGTGCTTTCTGCCATGCCTGTACATCCTGTAAACGGCTTAAAATTTCAGGCTGAGTGTGATACTTGAGCTGATAATATTGTTCTAAAAGTTCATCTAATCGGGCAAGTTTGGACATGAATTTTTCAAATATGATTTTTGCGATGTCAGAATCTTAGAGGGTGTGGCTCAATCTCGCTATGACAAATTGGTCAATGATTACTTATTTGAATGTCAATTTGCTGTTTAAACAGGCAATGTAATCGTGTGAAAAACGTTGCCAACGCTATTTTTGGCCCAAAGCTCCTCGCTATACTGCAACAAGAATAAAAGATAAAGGTTGAAGATACAGATGGAACAACCACAATTCCAGTTAATGGATGAAGATCAGTTATCGGCCGAGCTGATTGATGCCCAATACGATTTAAGAAAAACGCGCGGCCAGAAAAATGCTAAAAGTCTGCTTATTCTGGTCAATGGTATCGAGTTGGCCGGCAAGGGCGAAGCGGTCAAACAGTTGCGTGAATGGGTCGATCCACGTTATCTGAGGGTGAAGGCCGATGAACCGCAAGCGGTCAGTCCCAAACAGGTGTTCTGGCAGCCTTATGCGCAATTTATTCCAGCCGAAGGGCAGATCGTCGTGCTGTTTGGCAACTGGTATACCGATTTACTTAACAGTGCAATGCGGGTATCTGACCCAATTAATGAAGCACAGTTTAATGAATACCTGAAAGAAATGCAGGACTTTGAGCAGGATCTGAAAAATAACCATGTGGATGTGGTCAAGGTCTGGTTCAATCTGTCATGGAAGGACCTGCAAAAACGTTTGAAGGCCATGGACCCAAGTGAAACCCACTGGCATCAAATGCAGGGGGTAGACTGGCGGAACAGAAAACAGTACGAGAACTTGCAGCGGTTGCGGCAGCGCTTTACCGAGGACTGGTTTGTTATTGACAGCAAAAATGAAAAATGGCGCGACCAGCAATTTGCCCAGTACGTTCTGAATGCGATGGAAAACTGTCCCGAACATCGAGTCAGAGCCAGCGGTAAATGGAAACAGGCCAAGATTCCCGAGCAGTTGAAACATCCTGCCAATACGCGGGCTACACCAGAAGAATATAAACCGGAACTGAAAAAGTTAAGCGCTAAGGTTGCCCAAGCCATGCGTTCCGATCCGCGTAATGTGGTGATTCTGTTTGAAGGCATGGATGCTGCGGGGAAGGGGGGAGCCATCAAGCGCATTGTAAAAAAACTTGATCCGCGTGAATATGAAATTTACAGCATTTCGGCACCCGAAACATATGAACATAGCCATCCCTATTTATGGCGGTTCTGGACCAAATTGCAAACCGATGATGACATCTGTATTTTTGACCGTTCCTGGTACGGGCGGGTCCTGGTCGAGCGGGTCGAGAGGCTTATCAGTGCGGCAGAATGGCAGCGTGCTTATGGAGAAATTAACCGTTTTGAGCAGAGCCTGGTCAAGCATCAAACCGTTATCGTAAAAATCTGGTTGGCGATCTCCAAAGATGAACAGGCCGTACGTTTCAAGGCACGTGAAGAAACACCGCATAAACGTTTTAAAATTACCGACGAAGACTGGCGAAACCGGGCACGTTGGGATGATTATCTAAAAGCAGCAGCGGACGTGTTTGAACGTACCTCAACCGATTATGCGCCTTGGCACATTATTGCCACCGATGATAAAAACACCGCGCGGGTCGAAGTGTTAAAGGCCATTTTAAAACAACTTCAGGCAGAATAAATCTGCCTGAAGTAAAGGAAAGCAATAGTTTAAAAGATTCAGCTTGCGCAGGATTAAGCCTGTGCTACCTGTTTTTGCTGGATACTTTTAGCCGTGCGATAGCAGTCTTGGACATGGGCATCGGCAATTTTTTTCATGACAAAATAACCCAGACTAGCAGCAACCAGTTGACCCCCTAGCGGAATGAATTTTGTGACTTGCTTTATCAGCACTTTCGCTGCAACATTGTTCAAAGATTTTTTAACTGCCGTCCGTGCGACCACCAGACCAGAAAACTCTACGCCACGTTTACGCAGTTCTTGCCAGTGGATCTGACGGGTTTTTGGATCGTAAACACTGATCTGGTCAGGGGCCAGGCCAAAGCGGGCATTGATCTCGGGAATTAATTGCGACAAGATACCGACATCAATGACCACGTCCATAAAAGGTACCGGAATAACAGCGGCACCGGCAGAATAGTAGGCGCGTTTTTTGGTGAGTTCCAGGCATTCGTCGCGGATTTTTTCCAGATCCAGGTTCGCGTCGAGACGTTCAGGAATTTTATCTAATTTCATGGGCACTACCTAAGCTCTATGTTGTTTTTTTCCATTCAAGCATCTTTAAGATGCTTTTTTCAAAGAAATTTTTCGACTGAAGTGTGGTTTTAAAGTGTCATAGCGCGCTCGGGATGTATAGTAAATAATCTTTATCGTTTTGTAGTAAAAACCACATTCAGCAGTTCAGGGGAACCAATGGCCATCCATGTTATTCAGAGTCAACGTATTGATGTACTTTTGGATAGTATGCTGCATATTGTCAACCAGACTGCCCGAAATCCGTTTGAAGTGTTACAGACCCGGCACTTTATTGTGCCGTCTCCGGCAGTAGAAAGCTGGCTGACCCAGAAAATTGCCGAGAAAAAAGGCATTAGTGCCAATACCCAGTTTCATCACCGGATTCGCGCCTTTCAATGGGCTTCCTATCAGTGGGTATTGAATGCACCCAAAGAGGTGGAACAGGTGCGCGAAGCCAATATTCCGCGCATTATCATCAAATGGCGGGTATTTCAGGCGCTACGTAAATATATTCTGCCCGAACAGATTTCCTTAGACATGGATCATCCGCTGTATTCTATTATCAAACGGATTTATGACAGTGCTGATCGGCTGGAGCAGGGTACAGAGAAGCAGCTGAAAAAACAGAGCATGCTGTACTGGGTAGCCGAGCAGGTATCGCGTTTGTTCAGCCATTATATGGATTATCGCGGTTATTGCGCGCGTAACTGTCCTCCAAAACACTGTAGCTGCCCGACCAACTGGCTCGAGGCCTGGGGGCAGGATATTGCGCTTGATATCGAACAGATGCTCTATAGCCCCAAAGATGAAAATGGTCATGAGATGCAGGTGGCGGATTTTGTCAAGATTCAGGCACGTGAACTGGAAGCTTGGCAACGCTGGTTGTGGCAGCATGTATTTCAAGATGATTATGCCAAAATCCTGGAGATTGAACGCCTGTATTGGGAGCGGCTGGAGAATGCAGAAACCCGCGCCCAGGCTCTAAAACGCCTGCCGGCCCAGATTGTGGTATTTAGCCTGCTGGAACTACCACCGAGCCAGCTGGATTTTTTACGTCGTCTGGGGCAATACATTGATATCTATATTTTTCACTTCAACCCCTCGCAGGAATACTGGGCGGACAGTGTCGATCCTGACTGGAAAGCCAGATTTGATTTGCAGCGCGAAGAGCGCTTTATTCAGCGTTTTGAAAAAACCCGTCAACGTAAACCAAATGATGCGGAAATAAAAGACTTCAGGATCAAGCAACTGAATTTTAATGCCGAAGACCGGGAATCGCGGCATCCGCTTCTGACCCGATTCGGCAAGCAGGCACGGGATCATTTTTCTCTACTCTCTAAACTGTCTTCGGGGGAAGAGGGTCTCTGGGCCGATGTCTTTGTCGATGAATATCAGGACAGGCTGCTGGCCAAAATCCAGTCGGATATCCTGTATTTATTGGAACCCCAACAGCATCAATATGCTTTAAGCCCTGACGATGATTCAGTACAGATTCATGTCTGTCATTCTTCATTACGTCAGCTAGAAGTCCTCAAAGAACAGCTAATTCACTGGCTGGCTCAAGATACGAATGACGCGCCGCGTCAGCCCAGTGATATTCTGGTGCTGACGCCAAGTCTGAAAGAACTGGAACCGGCAATTCGCAGTGTCTTTGCCCCGCCACCGCGTGAGCGCGAGACTGGCAGCAAACGCCTTCAGAAAGATAACCTGTATTTACCGATCCAGATTGCCGGGGTGTCGCGTCTGGATGTCAGTAATGCCTGGCGCGCGGTACTGGGCCGGATTCAGTGGGTACGGCGCCGATTCAGTATTGAGGACTTTGCTGACTGGCTCAGCCTGAATGCGACCCAGCAGTATTATGGTCTGGACTATAGTCAGGTAGAACGGATGTTACTGTTGCTGACAGATGCTGGCTTCAAGCGTGGACTGGACCAGCAGCATTTACAGCAAAGCCTCAGCGCAGGCGATGACGATTACCGGTTTAGCTTTAAATTCGCGCTGGACCGTCTGGCGTTGGGGCTGGCGATTCCTGAACATACCCTGTTTCAGGATACCTTGAGTTATGCCAAGGTTCTGACTAGTGATTTTCCGCTGATTTCGACCCTGATCCGGATTTATCAGGATCTGGTACAGCGCCGTGACTGGCTGACTTTGCATGAAACTGGACAACGTACGCCAGTCAAAACCTGGCTGGAATATCTGCGTGCCGATCTGAACGAGTTTCGTGATGCCGGGGTAGAATCACTCAAAACCGTTGCCGAAATTATCGACAAGCAAATGCGGATGCTGACCCTGGCCGATTATCATGACCAAGATGATCCGCATGCCAGTCAAGAGCTAGTGGCACTCAGTCTGCCTCTGCCTTATGTGCTGGAAGAAATTCAGAATACCCTGGAGATGCAGCTGGATCAGGCCGAACCGACCGGACAGATTACTTTTAGCCAGATTGGCCAGATCCGACCATTGCCTTATAAACTGGTGGTGATGCTGAATCTGGATAGCGGTAAATTTCCGAGCCGCAATCAACAGGTTCCGTTTGACCTGATGCGTAGCCTGAAGCCGCAACTCGGTGACCGTTCCCGTCTGGATGACGAGCAGGGCGCTTTTCTGGATGCCTTGCTGCTGGCACAGGAAAATCTATGGCTGTTCTATAATGGCTTTGATCTGGAGGATGGTGAGGCTCGCGATCCATCCACTGCCTTGCAGGAACTGGTTCAGCATATCGCGCTGATCTGCCAGTCTGAACAGCCGGATGCCGAAGTCGATCCGATGGTGGATATTCATGGTCTTTCCGTGGCTCAACATATCCAGCAGCTTTATCATATACATCCCTTGCAGCCTTTTGATCCGGCCGGATTTACAGATATGCAGACACCACGTTATCAGGATCAGTGGTTTGCGGTAGCAGAATATATCCGCAGCGCCGAAGGCAAACGCAGCAGCTGGATTAATGCACATTATCCGGCACTAGAACAAAAAGAAATCCGGGTACTCAAAGGCGATGAATGGATCCGCGATATGATTTTCCCGGCACGTCTATTCCTGAAAAGTGTCGGGGTTTCCACGATTCGCTATGCCGATTTGCCGAGTTCCCGGGAACCCTTATTATTGAACAAGCTGGAACAGTATCAGGTGCGGGATTTCCTGTTACAACAAGAGCAGGAGATTGAGCCAAACCTGATGCTAGACCGTTTGCCGGTGGGCAAAACCCAGCAAGCCACCTGGCTGGGCAGCCAGCAGGAACAGCAGTTATTGCAAGAACGTTTGCTACAGTTGGGCAAAGAACTGACGCCAGTCACCCAACAGTCCCTGCAGTTCAGTCCTGAACTGATCATTCATATAAACGTACCTCAGGTTCCACACAGCAGCTACTGGCTGAGTATGCAATCCTCTTCGGCCTCGGAAAAACGCCGTGCCCAGGTCTGGCTGGAGTATCTGTTGTGGCTGGCTTACTTAAATGATGATGCACGCTCACCAGAACTGGAGCGCATTGTCATTTTTAGTAATAAAACCCTGAAGTTTTCTGGCTTGAGTTCGAGCAAGGCACATGAGTATTTGCAGCTCTGGTTAAAGGCCTGGGAAATTGGTCAACAGCAGCCGCTGGTCTTGCCGGCAGAATTACTAATGAAAAAAGAGTGGCAGTGGGCCGAGAATGAACAGGGCAAGATGACCATTGTGGAAATGCCGGAATTGCTAAAGGCCTGGAACAACAGCTATGAGAGTGCCAAACCTTTGGCTTCGGATGAATCCAGTCTGCTGCATCAGGACTGGCAATTTATTTTGCAGGATCAGGATCCGGATCTGGCCTTGCAAAATTGCTGCCATGATTTTGCCCATGGCCTGTATGCGCCGATTCATCAACATCTGGAGTGGGTGAAATAGCCGTATGACTTTATTAAAGCAGCAGATGCAAAAAGCCATTTCCACCAATCCGATTCAGGACATGAAATTCCGTGGCCTGCACTGGATTGAAGCATCGGCAGGAACTGGTAAGACCTATACGCTCTCCAGCTTAATGGTAAGAATCTTTCTGGACCAGTATTATCCACATCAGGTGATTGCGACGACATTTACCCGTAAAGCCACGGCTGAACTGAAAAACCGGGTACGGCTTCGTATCGAGGAAACGCTGGCCTATATCCAGCGTCATCAGCAGCTCAATTCAGTTGAAATCACAGCAAAAATCCAGAATGAAACCGATCCTTTATTTCAGCAGGTGCTGAAAGATTATGGTTCACGGCTGGATTATGCCCGTCGCCGTTTACGTCTGGTGCTGAACCAGCTGGATGAACTGTTTGTCGGCACCCTGGACAGCTTTAGCCAGAAACTGTTACGTGAATTTGCATTTGAAAGTGGCAAGATTGAACGTGCAGAACTGACCGAAGATCAGGATCTGTATATCCAGCAGCTGATTCATGATGTACTGCGTGACTGGATTCAGCAACAGCCGCAATATATGGTCAATCATCTGTATGTTCAGAATCTGCTGAAACCGGTGGAGCATTATACCGGGCTGGTACGTGATGCACTGAATTTCAGCAAGCAGCATTTCCGCAAGATCGAACCGGCTGAATGTGACCTGAACAAATTGGAAGCCTGCATCCGTCAATTAGTGAATATTCAGGAGCATGATCTTGCCGTCATGCGGCGTTATTGTCAGGAAAGTCCGAAGTATTTTCACAAGAGTTTTTTGACCAAGTTAACCGAAATTTGTGAAAACTTTATGACCTGGAGCGCAGCCCTGCAAAATCAGGGGGGCATGAGTTTCTTTGATGCTGAATTGCAGCCGATTTTACTGAATCTGTGCCATTTGCGCCGCAAGAAAACCGATTTCCAACCGACCACTCAGGTCTTTAACAAAAGCTGTCCGGATGCAGAGCAGCAGCTGATTTTGCAACATGGTCTGATCGTGGCAATTGATGCGCTGTGCGAGGTCAAACAGTATCTGGATGAGCAGCTGCAACAGCTTACGACCCATCTGGAATTTCATATTATTCAAAGTGTGCAGACCCGTTTGCCGCAAACCTTGCAGCAGCAGGGTGAAACCACTTTTTCCCAGCAAATCCGTACATTGGCGGAAGCATTGCAAGGCCAGCAGGGACAGCGTTTTGCCCAGTTTGTGCAGGCACGTTATCCACTGATTCTGGTCGATGAATTTCAGGACACCAATCAGGATCAGGATGATCTGCTGGCCAAGATCTGGCGCGATGCCAACCGGGTGCAGTCCGGCTGCATGATTATGGTCGGTGATCCGAAACAGGCAATTTACGGTTTCCGTGGCGGCGACATGCTGACTTATAACAAGGCACACGCTGATGTACGCCACAAGCAGGGTCGTGAATATACCCTGATGCAGAACCATCGTTCAGTCAAACCGCTCGTAGAAGTGGTTGATGCGCTGTTCCAGCGGCAAATGGATTTTGGCGAACAGGTGCAGTACACCCGGATTCAGGCGGGTAGTCGCCCACATCCAGATCTGGTCGATATGGGCAGGATCAACCCGCAGCCCTTACGATGGATTCAGCTAGGTGAATCGGATCTGGAAGCAGATCAGGTGGCTTGGAAAATCCGTGCATTGCTGAATCAGTCTGCCCAGCAGCAACTGTACTTTCAGCAGCAAGAGCACCAGCAAAGCCTGAGCGCAGATGATATCGCCGTACTGGGATTTGGACATTTTGCTCTGGAACAGGTGAAGCAGCGTCTGCAGCGTATGGGCATTCCCTGCTATAAGGAATCCAAACAGAGCGTGTTTGCCAGTCCAATTGCTCAGGATGTCGCGGCAGTATTGACGGCGATCATGGATCCTTTCAATGAGGCCAAGGTCAAGCGGGCTTTACTAACCCGTCTGCTAGGCTTCAATCTGAAAAAACTGATTGATTTGCAAGGCCAGAGTGAAGGCCTCAGTCGCTATATTGCCGATCTGGATATAATTCGGGAAATGTGGTTTGAGAAAGGCTTTTTGACCGCCTGGAATTATGCACTGAACCTGTTTCAGGTCTGGACCAATCTGGTGGCCAGTCAAAGTCTGGACAATGAGCGGGTGGTGGTCAATTTGCGCCATCTGACCGAGATGCTGAGCCAGCGGAGTGAATATTATCAGGGGGCGCAAAAACTCTATCATTGGTATTTGCGCCAGCTTCAGTCACCTTCAGACAAGGACAGCGAAAAAGAACGCAAGCTGTCTGGGGATCATGGGGTGCAGCTGATGACCATTCATGCCTCCAAAGGGCTGGAATTTAAAGTGGTATTTTTATTGGGAGCAGATGCTGCTTTTGATGTGAATAAAGGCAACCTGAATTTTTCCCTGTCTGCGCCTGAACAGGACAATATTCTGGAACAATCCCGGGTGATTGCAGTCAATCACAAGAATTTGCATGAGCAGGCTATTCTGCAGAATGCAGCGCGTAATGCTGCCGAAAACCACCGGCTTTGGTATGTGGCGCTGACCCGTGCCAGTCACCGGGTATATGCCATGCTGCAGGACCAGAACGCACAGTCCGATTCCGGGCTGGCCTTCTGGCGTGGTCAGGGAGATCAATTGTTTCAACATGCTTTAAGTCTGGTCGAGCCGTCCCTGTCTCAGGAACCACCGCGTCTGGTCGAGCCATCGAACCATCATCAGGTTGACATGCGGGCGCAACCTTTGCCAGAGCGGCAGTTTTATCCGCGAACCAAAACCAGTTTTACGGCTTTGTCACAGCATCAGCTACATGGACATATCTTGCAGGACGATCTGGTCACGGCTTCTGAACAGCCCGATAGTGCCGCTGATGAAATTCATTTTACCGGTCTGGAAGAACAGCCAGCAGCCGTGCCCTTAGACTGGATTAGGCTGAATTTTCCCAAAGGCACCGTAGCCGGAACATTCTTGCACAGCATTTTTGAACATATTGATTTTCAGGACAGCAGTTACTGGAATCTGGAAATCCGGCGCCGTTTTAAAAATACCGCACCGCAAATCTGGCAGGAACTGAAAGAAAAATTTGAACAGGCTTTTCATATACGTAGTGTACTGGAACAGGCTTTTTCCCTGCATTATCAGGCCGCTGTGGTGAATCTGCGAACCCTGTTTCAGGCCACAGCTCAGGCAGATTTCAAAGCCGAGGAATTGCGTCATAGTATGCAGCGCGTATTGTCCAGCCTGAACTATAAGTTATTGACCGGAATTCGCCTGCATGACCAAAGTGAAGTTTATCGCCAGCAATGGCAGCAGCTGTTTCACTCGGCACAACAGCTCGAGCGTTCAGCTCTACTGGAATTTTTAGGTCAGTTTCAAGTGTATTTCGATGGGCTGGAGGATGACTCCTTTATCCAGTTTTTTGAACAGGAAATAGCTCAGCTCATACGCTCTGCAAGCACTGAATCGCTGAATGTGGACAGTATTTTCCAGACTGCTTTTGAGGGATTGCTGGACGAGATCACAGAAGATATTTTGCTGAATCTGATGCATCACTGGGTACATGACATTCTGGCCACTCCGATACAGACAGATTTTGCCTTGGCACAGCTGGAGGCTAAACACTATCTGTCAGAATTTCCTTTTTATCTGTCCTTGACCGATGCCCCTTTGCAGATTCGGCAAATCCATCAGCTTTTTCTCGAACATGACATGGTCATGAGCGATTTTAATGAGGCCAAATCGGCGCGATATCTGACCGGTTCCATCGATCTGGTATATTTCGATGGTCAGCACTACCATATTGCCGATTATAAAAGTAACTTCCTCGGGCCGGATCAGCAGCACTATAGCACTGAAGCCATTCAGCAGAATATGAGCCAGTCCAGTTACTGGTTGCAGGCCGCTTTGTATTTGGTGGCGCTGCATCGGTACCTGAGTGCCAATAGGCAGACTTATTCGATTCAGCAGCACTTGGGCGGCGCAACCTATCTGTATTTGCGCGGGATGAATGGACAGGCGCAGCAAGGAGCCTATCATTGGCAACCAGACTCTGAATTCATAGAAAAACTGGATCAAATATTGGGCTATTTTGAGCAGAAAAAATCAGCATGATTTTGCAGTTTTATAAAATATGTATAGATTAAACATGAAATTATCCTGTGGATAACTTTGAGGATAACTGTGTGGAAAATGAGCAGAATCACGTGTCACAGCAACATTCCGATTTAATGGCCTGGATTGACTATCTGTGTCAGCCTCCATTCAGTACAGCTGCATTTGATCCGGCAGCAAAATTATTGATCGAGCAACTGCTGGAAGCGATGCAGGCGGGAGATAGCTGTATCGAGGTTAATCCTCAGCAGGTTGCATTATTGCATAATCTGGTTCTAGACCACCGTCAGCAGAGTGCAGGAATTGCACCATTTATTTGTGCAGATCAGCATTTATATCTGTACCGCTACTGGCAACTGGAACAGGCAGTCGCTACACAGTTGGTACGGATCAAGTCACAAACGGTGACTCCGGTGAATTTAAGCGAGCATAATCGCAATCTTCTCTCAGATCCACAGCAGAAACTGGCACTGGAAATGGTTGCGCAGCAGGCGCTGAATATTATTACCGGCGGGCCTGGAACAGGTAAAACCTATACCTTGGCGCATATTATTGCTGTGCTGTATGAAGCCTTGCCGCATATACGGATCGCTATGGCAGCACCTACCGGAAAGGCCGCGCAGCGAATGAAAGAAGCACTGCAAAAAGCCTTGCACAGTGAAGCGTTACAACAGTTTGAGCTAGAAGCATTAAAACAGTTACAACCGGTGACCCTGCATCGCTTACTAGGTCTGGGTACTCGCGGACAGCCACGCTTTCATGCCAAGCAGCCTTTGCCCTATGATGTGATCGTGGTCGATGAAGCCTCAATGCTGGATTTGAATCTGTCCCAGATGTTGCTGGCCGCCGTACCGCCTCATGCACGGCTGATTTTACTCGGTGATGCAGACCAGCTGGCCTCTGTGGATGTCGGAACGGTACTGGCAGATTTACAGCAAGTGGCCACTCTGAAGGATAACCGGGTCAATTTAATCACCACGCGACGTTTTGCGGCTGGAGCCAGGATTGGGGCAATGGCAGAGTTTATCCAGCAGAGTCATGAGCCTTCGGCAGTACTACGGAAATTTGAGCAGCAGATTGTGGCAGCCAGTGAGTTACAGGCGATCGATTTGGATCAGGTTGAGATCGACCAGTTGCAGTTGCAATACCTGCTCGCTGGCGCCGAACAGACCGCGCATAACTTGAATCAGTATTATGACCAGCTTATGTATGGTTATCAGGCTTATGTACAGGCCATACAATCAGAAGAAAACTCAGCTGATTTTGAGCAGTATGTGCAACAGGTGGTCAAAACTTTTGATGATTACCGGATTTTAACTGCAATCCGTTCTGGTGATCTGGGGCTGCTCAAGATCAATCTGCAGATTGAGCAACGTTTTCTGGCAGCCCAAGGTCAGTTGAAACAGGGTGACTGGTATGTCGGACGACCTGTGATGATGGGGTATAACGACTATCAGTTGGGACTATCCAATGGTGATATTGGCATCTGTTTTTTACGTGATCACTCTGGTCAGCGTCAGTTTGAAGTGTATTTCCCGAGTCTGGAAAAATGGGTATTAGCCACCCGTTTACCTAAAAGCATTGAAACTGCTTTTGCGCTGACCATTCACAAATCTCAAGGTTCAGAGTTTGCCCATACCGCAGTGGTACTGGATCAATATGCAAAAAACTTATTGAGCAAAGAGTTGATTTATACCGCAATTACTCGAGCTAAAAAGGTGGTCAGTTTATTGGTGGATTATGATGCTTTTACACAAGCACTATGTGTTAGAAGCATAAGAAAAAGTGGTTTGAGTCAGAAAATTATTGAACAATCTAGTAATTTGGTTGGCAAAAAATAATCAAATCGTGTAGGTAAAAGCTTACAAGGATTCAGGAAATTGACGCATAGAGCTTTTACTCAGTATTTGAGAAGATTGGTCCTACAAAATAACTCAACATGGAAAGTTGAGCATAATCGCATAATGATAATAATAATGTCGGTAGACAGCGAACTTACAGTGAAGTAAGTAAAAGAGGAAACTTACAGCCGCTAAGCCTTGTAGTTTTGGGAGAGACTACAAGGCTTTTTTATATCCTGTTATTTTTTAACTTCTAAGTTGTTAGATTATTATCTTAATTCCTTAACCTAATTTATATAATTTATTGAGTAGATTTAGGTAACTAAAGTTAAATAAAACGAGATTAATGTAACATTGTGCAACTTTCAGGCGGGAAATTGTACGCAATGGCTTACACCGAGATGCGCTAAATACCTCTATGTGTCTGGAGAGAGTGTGGCAAAATCTACCATACACGGAAGATGAATTTTCAACAGGATGTTTGAAAATAATAATAAGCGTAAAACGCTATATAACAATACAATAAATAATAATGATAAGAGAAAGAACTACAGCGCCAAAAAGCCCGAGTTTACTCGGGCTTTTTTTTATTCATTTTTTCGGAGCAGGCTGACGATGTGGGTAAATTACATCACGCTTGAGCTTTACAGAAAAATTTCAGTCACATTCATTTCATCATTTTTCCCTTAATCATACTGCAGTATATAAATACTTCATGAACCGGAGCTTAGCGGATCAGCACCCAGAAAATGAGCGACCAAAACTATGCGAAAGTATGGATCTCTTTTTGCAATTTGACGCATTTTCCCTTAAAATATGCAACTTGCTGTAGTGATGCACGGCAGTCAAGGTTTTGAATTCTCATTACTTTGATTTTTATCAAAATATATAAGCATCTCGGAGAAATCGAATGGCTTTAACTAACGCAGATCGCGCAGAGATCATTGCTAAATTTGCTCGCGCTGAAAACGACACTGGTTCACCAGAAGTTCAAGTAGCTCTTTTAACTGCTCAAATCAATGACTTACAAGGTCACTTCAAAGAGCACAAACACGACCACCATAGCCGTCGCGGTTTGATCCGTATGGTTAACCAACGTCGTAAGCTTCTTGATTACCTAAATGGTAAAGACCACGGTCGTTATGTAGCTTTGATCGGTGCTTTAGGTTTACGTCGTTAATTCGATTTAAACTTTATTTTCGGGTTTATTGCATGCTTTGTGCTGTATTGCTGAAAACTAAAGTTGGCTTAGCTTATGGCTAGGTCTGTGGAAGGGGCGAATATTTCGCTCCTTCTTTGTGTTTAAAAATAGTATTTAATCTGGTGAGGTCGGCTTCTAAGCTTTGTCATTTATTCGTCCAGCTGGTCGTGAATGCCAAACCTTAGGGGTCTCCACTAGAATAAAATTAGGAAAAAATAAAACATGTCGATGTTTAATATTGTTCGTAAAGAATTTCAATTCGGTCAGCACACTGTAACTTTAGAAACAGGTCGTATTGCCCGTCAGGCAAACAGTGTTGTAATCACCATGGGTGGTGTACAGGTGCTTGTAGCAGTTGTTGCACAGCCTAAAGCAAAAGCAGGTCAAGACTTTTTCCCATTGACTGTAAACTATCAAGAAAAGCAATATGCTGCTGGTCGTATCCCGGGTGGTTATGGCAAGCGTGAAGGCCGTCAGTCTGAAGCTGAGACTTTAATTTCACGTCTGATTGACCGTCCAATCCGTCCGTTATTCCCGGAAGGTTACTTCAACGAAATTCAAGTAACCGCAACCGTTATTTCTTCTGACAAAACGATGGATGCTGACATTGCTGCAATGTTAGGTACATCTGCTGCATTGTCTATCGCTGGTACACCATTCCGTGGTCCAATCGGTGGCGCACGCGTTGGTTTGATCAACGGCGAATACATTCTGAACCCGAACCTTGAACAACTCAAAGAGTCTGATCTTGATCTTGTGGTTGCCGGTACAGAATCTGCAGTGTTGATGGTTGAATCTGAAGCGAAAGAGCTTTCAGAAGACCAGATGCTGGGCGCTGTATTGTTTGGTCATGACGAAATGCAAATCGCGATCCAGGCGATCAAAGAATTTGCTGCCGCTGCGGGTGCAACTGAGTCAACTTGGGTTGCTCCGGTTAAAAATGAAGAACTTCTTGGCAAATTGAAAGAAGCATTCGAAGCGAAAATTTCTGAAGCATACACCATTGCAGTTAAGCATGAACGTTATGCAGCACTTGATGCACTTCAAGAAGAAGCATTGGCTCAATTCGTTCCTGAAAATGACGAAACTGGCATTGCTGATGAAGTTAACGAATTATTCGAAGATCTTAAATACCGTACCGTACGTGACAATATCCTGTCTGGTAAGCCACGTATTGATGGTCGTGATACCAAAACTGTTCGTGCAATTGACGTACAAGTGGGTGTTCTAGATCGTGCACACGGTTCTGCATTGTTCACACGTGGTGAAACTCAGGCGTTGGTAACAACAACTTTGGGTAATACTCGTGATGCACTGATGGTTGATACCCTTGCAGGTACCAAAACTGACAACTTCATGTTGCACTACAACTTCCCTGCATACTCTGTAGGTGAAACTGGTCGTGAATCTGGTCCTAAGCGTCGTGAAATCGGTCACGGTCGTCTGGCACGTCGTGGTGTTCAAGCTGTACTTCCTGCGGCTGACCGCTTCCCGTACGTGATCCGTATCGTTTCTGACATCACAGAGTCAAACGGTTCGTCTTCAATGGCGTCTGTATGTGGTGCTTCATTATCGTTAATGGATGCAGGTGTTCCACTGAAAGCACCAGTTGCGGGTATCGCGATGGGTCTTGTGAAAGAAGGCGAGCGTTTCGCAGTGCTTTCTGACATCTTGGGTGATGAAGATCACTTGGGCGATATGGACTTTAAAGTAGCTGGTTCTGCAAACGGTATTACTGCGCTACAAATGGACATCAAGATCGAAGGCATCACTGAAGAGATCATGGAATCTGCATTGAACCAGGCTTATGCGGGTCGTATGCACATCCTGAATGAGATGAACCAGGTGATTTCACGTGCGCGTCCTGAAATTTCGATGCACGCACCGACATTCCAGGTAATCAACATCAATCCGGATAAAATCCGTGATGTGATCGGTAAAGGCGGCGCGACCATTCGTGCGATTACTGAAGAAACCAAAGCGGCAATCGATATCGAAGATAACGGTACAGTTCGTGTATTTGGTGAAACTAAAGCGGCTGCGCAAGCGGCAATTGCAAAAATCCAGGCACTTACTGCTGAAGTTGAGCCAGGTACCATCTATGCAGGTAAAGTCATTCGTATCGTAGAATTTGGTGCGTTTGTAAACATCCTTCCAGGTACGGACGGTTTACTTCACATTTCTCAAATCTCGAACGAGCGTATTGCGAATGTGGCAGATGTTTTAAAAGAAGGTCAGGATGTGAAAGTACAGGTTGCGGATGTTGATAACCGTGGTCGTATTAAACTGACTATGAAAGACATCGAACAAGCATAATTGATTGCACATTCACATGGCTGAGTCCATGTGAATAAAAGATCAGTAAAAGCCCTGTACTTTGCCAAGGTGATTGCTTTGGCAGGTACAGGGCTTTTTTGTACCTTATTTTAAGCTGCGTAGTCATGAAGACTTATAAATAAAAGCATTATGTGATTGCTTAAGGTTTCAGCCCGACTCATAATTTTAAGGCTGATAGATAAAGTGGCTTAAGTTTCTATTCAGTCATAGAGCAATTAAAATAGTGAATAGAGAATAGTTTTAATGAAAATTTATTATTTTTATCAGCATCTTTCAGATCATTATCTTTCTGTACAAAAAGAACGCATTACAGATGCTGAAACTCAACTTGAATTTATCTGGATTGATTGCACCCGCATAGATGTTGTAAATCGTGTAGAAACTTGGCAAAAAGAAATATATCAACATGCTCATATGTCTTTAAATGAATTTCATGTAAAAGATATTTTAAATTTAGAGCATCCCTGTTCATTTGATACGATGGATGATTATAACTTACTGATTTTCCGTAAGCTCATTACTCCGGATGATGAGATAGGGACGACAGATGAACAGCATGAACAAATGTTTGGTCTGGCTACCACACCTGTCAGTTTTATTATCACGCCGCAAGTTCTGGTTACGGTACGTGAACAAGGAAATAAAGTCCTACAAAACTATATTTCCCGGATTGAGCTAAATTTTATTCATTCTAACAGGGAACAGAATAAGTCACGTAAACTTCCAGCTTCACCTTTTGATTTGTCCTTGCGCCTACTAAACAGCATGGTGGATGGTTATCTGGATTTGCGTGTACCGCTGACCCGACGGGTTGGATTCTGGCAGCAAGAATTATTGCAAGGGCGTCGCCGATTTAAGAAATGGGATCAGTTATTACAAGAAAGCATCTCGTTTCAGCAGGTTGAAGATTTATGTGAAGAGCAGATTGATACTCTACAAGAATTCAGGGATGAAATTATAGATAATTACCCACATGCGAAAGGTAAGAAAAAGTCTGAACGACTGGATATATTGCTAGTCCGTATCAATGATTTGATCAGTCATGTGGAGCGAATTCAGAAACATATTGTTCGTCTGCGTGCTTCGATCCAAGCTACTATAGATTTACATTTTTCTGCAATCGCCAACCAAACCAATGAAAACATGCGTATATTGGCCATTATCACGGCCATCTTCGCACCTTTGAGCCTGTTAACTGGTATTTATGGGATGAATTTTGAGTTTATTCCAGGTTTGAAATCTCCCACCGGATTTTGGATAATGCTAATCGTCATGGGTATTACGACCATATTATTAATCTATTATTTTTATCGCAGACACTTGGTGGGTTTGGGCGAGAAAAGCGTGATTGATCTGTTAGCACAGCAAAATAAAGATCAACACATCAACCTGCTCTGGTTGCTGGACTATAAGCCCATCAGGCAGTCTGTCAAAAAAACCGTAGAAAAAGTCGAAAAACTGACCAAATTAAAATAAAAACAGTGACATCTTTTTTGTATACAAAGATAACATTTTTAAGCATAGCCAAGCGGATTCAAACATCAGGCACAATGTGCAGGATGATCCTGGCTTGGCTTGCCTGGCTCCTACTTAAGACAAGTTTCCTGCCTCAGCCGTTTGCGTCAGTATTTTATATATTTCGTCTTTTATTTTTAACTTCTTACGCTTAATCAGTTCAATATCGCTATTGATCTGATTGACTGGATCCAGTTCCAGCTGAGTGATTTGCTTGTCCAGTTCACTATGCTCCTCAAATAACTTGGCAAAGTGTGGATCTTCCTCCCGAAGCTGGACAATTAAATCGCGATATTCGGGGAACATGTATTTGATTTTCTTATTACAATCTTTGGTTTTCATAGTAACTCTAATACTCTCATTTTAAAATTAAATAGATAGCTCTGAGCTACCGCAAAAGCATGCAGATAGACAGAGCATTAGAGGATTTACTTGAGTTGCAAATGTTTAACCTCACGGCGTAACTCTTGCACTTCATCGATCAAATCCAGCATCATGGCAACTGCAGTAAACGAAGCATCGAAATCGCGTTGCAGACGGTAGGCGCGTTGTGCGCGTGATATATCTTCACCCAGGAAGATACTGTGCTGGGTTTTGGAACGGTCCGGCAATATTCCATATTCAATCAGTTGCATGACCCATTCCGGGCTTTGTCCGCATGCTTCGGCAAAGTGAGCCAGGTCAAATGAACGATCATCCACAATTTCCGATGGAATATAACCGTGTGAAAAACTTTCTTGGTATTGAATCGTAGTCATGGATCTACTCCTTAAACCGCCTAACTATGCAAAATGAAAGGAAAATTACGGTGCTGGTATAAAGCACCGTCTTTTTCCGGATCTGCATATTTGGCATGATGATTCAGCTGATCATAAATGCAGAGAGAATATACGGGAGCATGCAATGATGCGGCCTCTCTGACCAAATCTGCTTCAGTAGCATCTAAATACAAAAGGATGGAGACTGAACCTGTTTTTATAGTTTTATATTCGATCAGCAGGGCACGTATATTGACAAAGCTGCGATGAACAGGTGGCACCAAATGAGGATGACATAACAGCCCGAAAGGCAGAATTGAGGTTGAACGAGGCTGAAGATTGATCATCATATATACATGAATAAAAAATAACCGTATTCAAACCATTATTATAATTTTCCGCCCTAGGAAACAGTTTTTATTTGTACCTTCTTGTTTCAAATCATGACAAAGTAAAAAGCCCCTGAAAACAGGGGCTTTAAAATCTATATTTTAAATTAATATTTTACCCAGGTTACACTGCGTCCGATCACTGATACGCCGACGTAACCACGTAAGGTCAGACGTTTACCATTCGTGCTTAAGCGTGCTTTACCTTTGTATACTTTGCCGCTGATCGGATCGAGCACTTTGCCATCATGGTATTCACGCGGTTTTTTTGGATCTGCTTTAAAATCCCAGATAAATGGCAACCCTAGGAAAGGCTTGTTCTTGAGCTGATCTGGACACTTATGGCAGATCCCCATTTTTTCTGCACCTGGCAGGCTGCGTGTTTCAACAATAATCCCTTCATAGCTACCATCCGCTTTCTTGCGAATTTCTACATCTGCACGGGAATAGCCAGATTGATCATCAATGGTTTTCCATTTACCCACTAGCGGATCTTCATAGGCAAAGGCCAAACTTGAAACTACGGCCAAACTCATCCCCATTACTAGAGTATTCAATAATTTCTTCATAACATGCCTGTTGGTAAGATAATCTATTCGTTTTAGAATTATTGCTCTAATTTATTTTAAAAGTGTAATTAAATCAAGAAAATAAAATGTGATTATTTTCTCTTAAATTTTCTGAAAATGAGAAATGTTAGGCTTTTATTGATGTAAATAATATCGCAATTTAAGTAGAGGTCTGGGGTGAGATTTACCAGAGAGTGAAACTTAAGGAACGGGCGAATTTTCTACTGTAAGGACATACTTTTTTCTATTCTTCAGCGTTGTAGAGATTCAAATGCAAAAAAAGCATTCCTGAAGAATGCTTTTTAAAACAGAGAAGTAGGGCTGATTAGCTCAGATGCTCACCGAAAAGCCCCAAGGCTTCTTCAGCCGTAAACGTATACTGGCTATTACAGAACTGACAGTCCATCTCGATCGGATTCTGGAATTCCAGTGTTTCACGGATCGACTCTATACCGATTTGCTGCAAGGCAACGGCACAACGCTCTTTAGAGCAGGTACAGCCAAACTTCAACACTTCCGTATCTGGCAGACGCACTTCTTCTTCATTATATAAACGATATAGAATATCAGTAGCTTGCAACCCAACCAGTTCTTCAGCCTTCAAGGTTTCTGTAAGCATGGTCAGACGTGGCCACAGATCTTCATCTACACGGCGTTGTTCTTCTTCACTATTACGTGGTAACAGCTGAATCAGTAAACCGCCCGCACGCTGCTGGTCACTTGCCAGTACGATGCGCGTCGGAATCTGTGCCGACAGATCGTAATACTGCATCAGACAGCCCGCCAGGTTTTCTTTATCAAGGGGTACGATACCCTGATAGCGTTCACCCATTTCTGGTTCGATATTGATGAACAGAACCGGAGAGTTTAGTGCCTTCAAAACCGTACTGCTGTCTTCGCCCACCAGAAAGTGCGGGTCTTCTTCATAATCCGCCAAAGCACGAACTTCACCCAAATGGTTGCATTCTGCCATGGCCCATTTAAATGTACCTGATGCCTGAATTTGCAGGCTGATACGGCCCTTAATTTTCAATGTACTGGCCAGCAGGGCAGTGGCACTGAGCATTTCACCTAACAGGATTTTAACTGCAGGTGCATAGTCACGTTGCGCTAAAATAGTTTGTAAAGCTTCTTCAAGATGCACCACTTCACCACGAACAGGGCTATCTTCAATAAAAAAGCGTTGGCGTAAATCAGACATAAAATTCTCCATAACCCTGTTTTAATGGTGTCATTATTGTAAAACACAAGTTATGACAGATCATCCCTTAACATATCAATTGTTACGCTGTTTGTATCTGGTTGCTGCGACATCTCTGGTTTTGGCACTTTATAGCGTTGATCTTGAGCAAATAGATACTCCAGTTCAGCCAAACTGTTCCGGTACTTTTTATCTGTTGAATGTTGTTCTGGATCCAGATCATACTGGCTGCTTAAAAGCTGTTCATCCTGTTCACGGAAGTTCTGGATCTGTAACTGACTTTCTTTGGGGTTAGTATTGAGCTGGTCTAATAAGGCGCGACTCAATTCTAATGCAGAAAGATAGGTTTCACGCCAGATGTGTTGCACGCCCAAATCCTGTAATAACTGCACATGATGCCGGTCACGGGCGCGAACCCATAAACTGATTTCAGGATAATTCAGCCGAAGATGCCGCACGATCAACATTGAGTCTTCAATATCATCAATGGCGACAATGACCTGTTGCGCCGTGGCAACCCCTGCCTGCATCAAGGCTGCCGGTTCTGTCGCATCTGCCTGATAGAAAGGGATATCGTACTGCCCCAGAAGCTCAGTGGCTGGCACAGTACTGTCCATGACACTAAATGCATGCTGTTGTTGCAGTAAAATCCGGGCAATGATCTGTCCGAAGCGGCCAAAGCCAATCAGCAGGATTGGCGTATGGGCTTGAGGATTAATATCAGTTTCAAAAGTCGCTGCCAGATGATTGTGGCGATCCAGACGCGGTAAGATCTGACTGTGCAATAACCAATAAAATGCGGGGGTCAGCAGCAAGGAAAAACTCACCATCCACAGCAAGGGAGAGAGCAGATCACCCGTAATAATCTGGTCGGATACTGCAATCATCAGTGCCAGTAAGGCAAATTCGCCACCTTGTGCCAAACTGGCTGCCAGCAGGGTAGTATTGCGCCAGCTATTTTGATGATAACGCGCCAATGCCAGGTTGATTGCAAACTTGACCAAGATCAAAGCTAAAGTGCCACCGAGAATGACCCAGGGGAAATTAAGCAGATCAGGTAAGTGCAGTGACATGCCCAGACTGATAAAGGCCAGGCCCATCAACAGGCCCTGAAAAGGCCGAATCGTGCTTTCTACCGCTGGCCTGAAATCTGAATCTGCCAGTAAAATTCCGGCAAACAAGGCTCCCAGGAATAGATTTATTCCGAGAGTATTCATTAATACCAATAATGCCAAGATCACTGTGACTGTCACAATGACATGTAGTTCATGACCGCCGCTTTTGGCAATCCAGCGATATAGCGGTTGCATCAGGTAACGATTACACAGGAACAGACCGCTCAATGTCGCGATGAGGGCAGCAAAGTAGGCCACGCCATGTTCAGTCGAGCGAATCCCGGCAAATAAGGGAATGGCTGCAATTACCAGAATGGCCAACAAAGCATGAACCAGTAGAATCGAATAGGTCTGTTGACCATAATTGGTGGCAAACTGTTGCTGGTTGTTCAAATGTTGAATGACTAGTGTCATGGCAGATAAACTGCCGGCGAGCCCAATCACGATACTAGCAAGCAGACCTTGCTGCAAAAAGATCCATGCCATCAAACTGAAAATCAGCGCGCTGGTCAGTACCTGTAAAGTTGCCATCATCCATAGGGTGGGATGGATCTGGAGGATGCGTTGTGGTCTTAGTTGCAGGCCGATCCAGAACATCAGGGCCATCAGGCTGACTTGCATGAAGCTACGCATGACTTCGGGTGCCTGAATCAGATGCAAAAGGCCTAGGCTCAAGATAATTCCTGTTAACAGATAGCCCAGCACACTTGGCAACCTGAGCCTTTTACTCAGTGGCACCATCAACAGTGCAATGACCAGAACCAGTGTTATTTGTAACAGTATCGACATTTTCCTGCCCTAAATTTATGCTTGATCCAGACTCGCAGTTTCGTATTCTAGAGCGACCCTCAGGCGCAATATCTCTTAGCTCAGTTCCTGAGGGTCGATGTCCAGCGTGAGCTTCATGCTGGAAGGCTTGTCCTGCAGCATGTTTTGCCACCAGCTGCGCACATAGTAATGCAGACGTGGACGATCCGCTGACAATAGCACCATATGTGACTGATAGCGTCCAGCCTTACGTTCCATTGGCGCAGGAATCGGTCCCCAGATGTCCAGCACCAGATCGGGATATTGCCTGAGAAGAGCTGCATGTTTCTGTAAGAATTCGGTATTTTGTGCCTGATCCTTGGATTCACAGCGAATTAGGATGGCATAACGGTAGGGCGGCATCTGGGCCATCTGCCGTTCTTTTAAGGTCTGCTGGGCAAACACGCGATAATTTTCATTGACCAGGGTATTTAGTAGGGCATGATCAGGCCTGAGCGTTTGCAAATAGACATCGCCTTTGTGTTCACCACGTCCGGCACGGCCAGCCACCTGCACGATCAGTTGCGCAGTCCGTTCAGTAGCACGGAAGTCCACACTCAGCAGACCGGAATCAATATCCAGAATCGCCACCAGCGTCACATAAGGAAAATGATGGCCTTTGGCCAGCATCTGGGTGCCGAGCAGAATTGCCGGTTCGCTTTTCTGAATCTTGTCATAGATTTTCTGCCAGCTGCCGACCCGACTGGTGGAATCGCGATCGACCCGAATCACCTCAAAATCCGGAAAGAGTTCATTCAGATGTTCTTCGACTTTGCCGGTGCCCATGCCCAGTGTAACCAGTTCCTGATGCTGACATTGCGGGCAGTGTTCCGGCATACGGTGAATGGTACCGCAATGATGACAATGCAGATGCTGATAAGGCTGACGGTGTACAGTGAAGTTGGCATCACAGTGCGGACATTGTGCCTGCCAGCCGCAACTGCCACAAAGCAGAACGGGGGCATAGCCACGGCGGTTTAAAAAAATCAGCACCTGTTCCTTTTTCTCCAGACGCTTTTTGATGTCCTGAATCAATTGCAGGCTAATCCCATGCTGCTTCTGTGCGACTTTTAAATCCAGAATATGGATTTTGGGCATCAAGGCCGTGCCGGCACGCTGGTTCAGCTCCAGCACCTGCATCTTGCCATGTTGCACCAGCGCATAACTGTCAATGCTTGGAGTGGCTGACCCTAAGATTACCGGACATTGCTGTAAATGGCCGCGGTACAGGGCGACATCTCGGGCATGATAGCGGAAGCCTTCCTGCTGTTTAAAGGACAGGTCATGTTCTTCATCCAGAATGATCAGGCCCAGATTCGGCATTGGCGTATAAATGGCGGAACGTGTACCCAGCACAATCGAGGCTTTGCCGGTTTCCGCCGACTGCCAGGCTTGTAGCCGTTTGGAATCATTCAGCCCGGAATGCAGCAGCGCAATATGGCAATGAAAACGGGACTGAAAACGGCTGATGGTTTGCGGCGTCAGGCCGATTTCCGGTACCAGCACCAGCACCTGTTTGCCCTGTTTCAGTACCTGCTCCATGATCTGCAAATACACTTCAGTTTTACCGCTGCCGGTCAGACCATCCAGTAAAAAAGCCTGATATTGATTGCGATATTTTAATACCTGTTCGACTGCATGTTTTTGTTCAGGATTGGCCGTTAGCGGCATCTGTGCCAGTTGCATCGGCTGCGGACTGAAATCTTGTGGCTCCAGCACACAGGCGCAAATCTCTTTTTTCTCCAGTGCTTTTAAGGTCGCGGTTTCAATCCCGGCCATGTTGAGCACAGTTTCAGTGGTCCCGACCGGATGCAGTTTTAAAATCCGGTAAGCTTCCTGCTGCTTGTCCGAACGGCGTACTTTGGCCTCGGCATTAGTGTCCAGGAGCTTCCAAGTACGGGCCAGCAGGTTATAAGGCTTACCCTGGCGCAGCAGGGTCGGCAGGGCACTGTGGACGACTTCACCGATCGGAAACTGATAATACTGTGCTGACCATGTCAACAAACTTAAAACTTTGCTATCTATAATGGCACGTTCATCGAGCAGCTCGGTCACAGCCTTAAGTTTAAAGCGCGGGTCGAGAGGAGTGTCTGCGGACAGTTTTTCGATAATCACCCCGACCAGATTCTGCCGGCCAAACGACACCAGTACACGTGCGCCAATCTGCGCCTGTTCAAATTGTTCTACACTCATTGTGTAATCAAAACAATCAAATACATGCACAGGTACAGCAATGCGTACGCGATAAAGTGGACTTGAATCTGGGTGAGAATTTTGCATATCTTGGGGTGGAGATCCTGAAGAAATTTCGTCGTGCTTAAAGTTCGATTATGTTAGAGTGAGCAGATAATTTATATCAAAGAATATGAATGATTTGGGTGGTCTGACGCAACAGCGTTAAGCAAAATTTTGGAAAATTAGAGCATTACAATGCCTGCATATCAGTTTATTGCGCTTGATGCTTCAGGGAAGCAGCAAAAAGGCGTGCTGGAAGGGGATTCTGCGCGTCAGATCCGGCAACAATTACGGGATAAAGCGCTTATTCCAGTCTCTGTCGATCCTATCGAGAAAAAAGACCGGCATTATCGACGAAAATGGTTTGAAAAAAGCCTCACCGCCTATGATCTGGCTCTGATGACCCGGCAGTTATCCGTACTGGTCGCTGCCGCGATTCCATTGGAAGAAGCCATTCGCGCCGTCGGCAAGCAAAGTGAAAAAGTACATGTGCAAAACCTGCTGATGTCAGTGCGCTCAAAAGTACTGGAAGGGCATAGTCTGGCGCAAGGCTTGCAGCAATCAGGACGGTTTCCCGAGCTGTATATTGCCACGATTGCGGCCGGTGAGCGTTCCGGGCACCTGGATCTTATTCTGGACCAACTGGCAGACTATACCGAAAATCGTTTCGCCATGCAGAAAAAAATTCAAGGTGCAATGATCTATCCGATTATCCTGATGCTGATGTCCTTTGCAATCGTGATGGGACTGATGACCTATGTGGTGCCGGATATCGTCAAGACCTTTGACCAGAGTAAAGATGCCCTGCCCTGGATTACCGTGGCCTTGATGAAAGCCAGTGATTTTATCCGCCTTGCCTGGCCATTTTTATTGATCGGTGGAGCCTTGGGGATTTTCCTGTTGGTCCGGTTTTTAAGAACCACCGCCGGGCATTATGCCTTTGACCGTCTGACTTTAAAGCTGCCGCTATTTGGGAAACTATCACGCGGGATTAATGCCGCGCGTTTTGCCAGTACCTTATCCATTTTGACCCAGTCTGGCGTGCCGCTAGTCGATGCATTGCGCATTGGAGCTGCGGTCAGCAATAACTGGGTAATCCGTGATGCGGTGAATCTGGCTGCTGAAAAAGTGACCGAAGGCGGTAACCTGGCAACCCAACTGGAACGCAGTGGTTATTTCCCGCCGATGATGGTACAAATGATCAGAAGTGGCGAGGCATCCGGTGAACTCGACCGAATGCTGGAGCGTGCTTCACAGATGCAGGATCGTGAAGTGACCACCCTGATTTCAACTTTACTGGCTTTGCTGGAACCTTTAATGCTGGTTCTGATGGCCAGTATTGTTCTGGTCATTGTGATAGCAGTAATGCTGCCAATTGTGAATATGAATAATATGATTTAAACAGTAACCAGTTAGAATTTTGCTGTGATCAAGATTCAAGTGGTCTGAATAATGCAAATGAATGAGAGAGAGTGAATGAAAAGGAAACAATTAAATAAACAGACAGGCTTTACCTTAATCGAAGTCATGGTGGTGATTGTTATTCTTGGTGTGCTTGCTGCGCTGATCGTTCCGAACGTGATGGGGCGCGGTGAAAAAGCCAAAGTAGATACCACCGTGATCAAGTTACAGAGCATTGCAGGTTCACTGGATCAATATAAGCTCGATAATGGTAAATATCCAAGCATGCAGGAAGGTGGTCTGGATGCACTGGTGAACCAGCCAGCGACTGCAAAAAACTGGATGCCGGGTGGTTATGTCAAAGGCGGTTTTCCAAAAGATAGCTGGGATAATGAACTGCAATATGTGATTCCGGGTACCGACGGCCGAAGCTTCGATCTGTATTCATTTGGGGCAGATGGTCAAGCGGGCGGTGAAGGAACAGATGCCGATATTTATTATCAGCCATAATCGAGAATCATTATAAATTCTCACTGAATGGAATATATCACTTCACTTCATAGCTTATTTTTGTGTTAAGTGAAGTGATAATAGGTATTAATTATAAAATACAATATAAGTTTTTGAAAATTATATAAATTAAATAATAGAAACGATATGCGAGTTATAATAAGAATTATTCCCATGTTTATCTATTACAATTCTCGTAAGATATGAATAAAGCTACACTTTCTATTTATTTGAAAAAGCTCATAATGCTCTGAAAGGCACCTGACTCGCCAACGGAGAAATATATGAAAGCATTTATCTTGAAAGATGAAATCAACCAATTTCACTGGTTGATGCTGAAATCTGTTCTTCTGGTTTTAAGCATGTTGCCGGTCAGTCAGGGAATCGTTCATTTATGGCAGAGCACCGAAGGTAGCAGCCAGATTATGGTGGCTTTCTTTGCCATCAGTTTGATGAGCAGTTTAATGGCTCTATGTTTCTGGTCAGCATTAAATGCGAGTGTTATTCGCATTCAGGCCGAGCAAAGCTCAGCATTTGAACAGGCTGTAGTTCATATTTATCGTCATGTACCGATGCTGTCTTTAGCCAGCATGCTCTGTTATCTGGCAGTGCAGTTTTAAGTTTTTGAAAGAAATAAAAAAACCGAGGCATTGACCTCGGTTTTTTATTGCCTTGAGCGTTTCTCCCTTTATTAACGGGAGTTTAGGAGAGGTTGATAAGATTTGATATTCAGGAATCTCCTAAATCCCCCTTTCTTTGTAAAAGGGGGACTTGAAGAAATTACCGTCTAGATTTAAAGCTGACATCCACTTTACGTGGACGGAAGCGCCAGCCTACTAGCAAGAGTAGAACAGAGAAGATCAGGACCGGCCAGTCGCTGAGTTTCATATACGGGGTTTCGCCCTGCATGGCTGGAAGTTCACCACGTAATACCGCTTCCTGATCCATCGGGGCTTTTTTCACAATATGACCATTGTGATCAATAAACGCAGTCACACCAGTATTGGTGGCACGGATAAACCAGCGGCCATTTTCTTTGGCACGCATTTGCACCATCTGCAGATGCTGTAGCGGCCCTGCTGTACCGGTAAACCAGGCATCATTAGATACGGTTACCAGAAAATCACTCTGGCTGGCATTACGGCGGGTCAAATTAGGATAAGCCACCTCATAGCAAATCGCAGAACCCAAAGGATGATTTTTTACATTCAACGGTTCTTGATGATCTGTACCCCGAGTAAAACCACTCATGGACGGATCATTCTGTAAACCCGGCAATACCCAGCTTAACCAGCCTGACAAGGGAATATATTCACCAAACGGAACCAGACGCTGTTTCTTGTACAGCCCATCCGATTCATCTCCGCTCGCCATAATGCTGTTGTAATATTTTGGATAGCCCGCAGTCTGAGATTCGGCCAAATCCCAATACGGAATGCCGGTCACCCAGGCCGTTCCGGATTTTTCAGCCTGGACTTTCATGGCTTCCAGAAAGGCTTCAATATCAGTCTGGAACATGGGAATCGAAGATTCTGGCCAGACGATCAGATCTCGGCCCCATTCGGTTTTGCTCAGATTGGCATAAATCAGTAAGGTCTTTACCTGATATTCTGTCAGCCATTTCAGGTCCTGCGGAATATTGCCCTGAATCAGGGAAACAGTTAAAGGCTTTTGATTTTTCTGCTCAACAAACGTCAGCTGGGCTGCACCCCAGGCGCCGAGTAACAAGATGGCTGAAGGAAGCGCCCAGAACAGGCGTCTATTCAGGATTTCAACCAGCGCACAGGCCAGAATGATCACCACAAAAGAAACCCCGAATACGCCGAATAAGGGCGCATAGGCATCCAGGTAGCGTTCGGTAAAGGCATAACCAGCAAACAGCCATGGGAACCCGGTAAATACCCAGGTCTTGGCCCATTCAAACAGGACCCAGAGCGGGGCAAAGGTTAAAGGGGTTTCCGGGAAAAAGCGCCGGTAAACAAAACATTGAACAGCACTAAACAGACCCATCACCAGCGCCATGATCAGGATCATTACAATGCTCAGAAAGGCACTGGTATCGCCATAGACATGGATGGAGGTATAGAGCCAGAAAGCACCCACAAACCACAAGCCGATCCCGTAAGCCCAGCCAATACCAAAGGCCTGTTTTGCGCTACGTCCACGCAAGCAGGCATAGAGCAGGGCCGGAGACAGAATGGCTAGCCACCAGTAATGATAAGGAGCCAGTGCCAAGCTGAAGATGGCACCTGCAAATAAGGCAATTAAGACAGGATAGATCAGCGGCAAGGTTTTCTGCCGCTGAGAAGAACTCAACAGCTTATCGAAATACGCTCTCATTGGCGCACGGCTCGAATCAGGTGAATAGAACGTGAATCTGCCTCAAGAATGGTAAA
The DNA here is from genome assembly GCF_048147885.1 of Acinetobacter sp. 228. Taxonomy (NCBI): domain Bacteria; kingdom Pseudomonadati; phylum Pseudomonadota; class Gammaproteobacteria; order Moraxellales; family Moraxellaceae; genus Acinetobacter; species Acinetobacter sp. 228. The sequence goes on along the minus strand of NZ_JAYWYV010000009.1, from coordinate 29,455 downwards.
CTGCCAGTCTTCCAGTTCAATGGTCTGACCTTCAAGATCATTCACCAGACCAATTTCCTGTAATAACAAGCCGCCCATGGTTTCCACTTCATCATCAGGGAAATTCGTATCCAGCATATTATTGAAATACTCGATCGGAGTCAGGGCCTGGACTATCCAGGTATTGGCGGTAGTCGGGTCGTTATCCGGAACAATGTACTGTGCTTCTTCATCGATATTGTCATGTTCATCTTCAATTTCACCGACAATCTCTTCCAGAATATCTTCCAGTGTCACCAGACCCGAAGTCGTACCGTATTCATCAATCACTACGGCAATATGTGTCTGGGTGTTTTTCAGCATGCGCAGTACCTGATCGGAACGGGCACTTTCTGGAACAAACAAAGGCTGGCGCATGAGCGCGCGAATATCGACTTTGGTGGTCGGCTCGGTCAGAAAAGGTAATAAATCCTTGGCCAGCAGAATTCCGACTACATTGTCGGTCTGATCGGATGAGAATACCGGAAAGCGTGAATGTGCAGACTCGACCAGCACATGCAGGATATCCAGTAGTTGGTCATCTTCCTGCAAGCTGATCATGGACGTACGGGGCGTCATGACTTCACGAATTTTGGTTGCCGGGAGGTCAAGTACACCCTCAAGCATGGCAACAGTATCGGGTTCTAAAAATCGACGTGAATCTTGTACTAATTTTAGCAGTTCGTCGCGAGTTTCGGGTGCAGTTCCCAGCCATTTGCGTAAACCGCGCATACCCCACGACGGGCCTGATTCCTCGTGCATGATTTTTCCTGAAGACTCTTAATATCTAAAAAAACGTGGTTTTATCATACCGCAGAAAATACGCTTGTCTATTGTAAATATGATGTGCAGTCTTGATCGCGTAAGTCAGTGCCGATTTTAAACCTGGACCCACCTCCAAAGCAGTCCTGTAATCGCAGGTTTATGTTAAAATATGATGTCTTTTCATCCTGAGTATTTCGATGTCCTCCACTGAAATTATTCCAAGCCTGCAATTGAATACCCGAGGTTTACGTTGTCCCGAGCCGGTAATGATGTTGCATCAGGCGATCCGTAAATCCAAAGCTGGCGACGTGGTTGAGGTGTTTGCCACGGATAATTCAACGTCTTGGGATATTCCAAAATTCTGTATGCATCTGGGGCATGAATTGCTATTGCAGGAAGAGCGACTGGATGAAAATGGCAATAAAGAATTTCATTATTTAGTGAAAAAAGGCGGCTAATTCTGCCAAAATTTTATGCATTTCGTGTACTGATAATTTTGAATTGATCTTGAAAATAAACCCGCTCTGAGGCGGGTTTATTTTATCTTGATTTATAACTTACATATTTGGATAGTTTGGACCACCGCCACCTTCCGGTGTCACCCAGGTGATGTTCTGGGACGGATCCTTGATGTCACAGGTCTTGCAGTGCACACAGTTGGCTGCATTGATCTGGAAGCGCTTGGAACCGTCATTATTTTCCATGATTTCATACACCCCCGCCGGGCAGTAACGCTGTGCAGGCTCATCCCATTTCGGCAGGTTCACTTCAACCGGGATGGATGGATCAGTTAGTTTCAAATGCGAAGGCTGGTTTTCTTCATGGACCGTGTTCGACACAAACACTGAAGACAGGCGGTCAAAGGTCAGCTTGCCATCCGGTTTTGGATAGGTCGGCTTGAAGTTCACTGCATCGACAGTTTTTAATGCCTTGAAGTCAGGCAGCAGATCATGCAGGGTGAACGGTACTTTAAACACGTTCTGGTCGATGAAGTTGAATGCACCACCCATCCATTGACCGAACTTGTGCATCGCAGGACCGAAGTTACGCGAGCTGTACAGCTCTTCTTTCAGCCAGCTATGGTTGAACTTGTCGGTATACGCGGTCAGTTCCTTGACAAAGAAATCTTCGCCCTCTACAACACGCGCCACCGCCAGATCACCGCCTTTTTCTACACCCGCAGCAATGGCTTCAAATACCGCTTCACCGCAGAGCATGCCGGATTTCATTGCTGTATGAGAACCCTTGATCTTGGCGAAGTTCAGGAAGCCGGCATCATCCCCAATTAAAGAACCGCCCGGGAAAGTAAATTTCGGCAGCGAGTTAAAACCACCTTTGGTCACGGCACGGGCACCATAAGAAATGCGCTTGCCACCTTCGAGATACTGCTTGATCAGCGGATGGGTTTTCCAGCGTTGCATTTCCATGAACGGATACATATGCGGGTTTTCATAAGAAAGATCCACGATCATGCCCAGGGTCACCTGGTTATTTTCAGCATGGTAGAGCCACCAGCCACCTGAAGAACCGGTTTCATTCAATGGCCAGCCGGCACCGTGCATCACCAGACCCGGCTTGTGCTTGGCCGGATCGATTTCCCACAGCTCTTTAATCCCGATGCCGTAATGCTGCGGATCGGCGTCCTTGTCCAGGTTAAACTTCTGGATCAGGCGCTTGCCTAAATGACCACGGCAACCTTCAGCAAATAACGTGTATTTGGCATGCAGTTCATAACCCGGAGTAAAGTTATGTGTCGGTTCACCATCTTTACCAATACCCATATCACCGGTCTGGATGCCTTTTACCGTGCCATCTTCATGATAAAGAATCTCCGAGGCAGCAAAGCCCGGGAAGATCGACACTTCCAGTTCTTCCGCTTTCTGGCCTAACCAGCGCACCACGTTGCCGAGCGAGATGACATAGTTGCCATCATTATGCATGGTTTTTGGCACCATCCAGTGTGGTGCTTCCTGTGATTTTTCATCTGACAGCAGGAAGAAGGTTTTATCTTCAGTCACCGGGACATTCAGCGGGGCACCCTGTTCTTTCCAGTCCGGGAACAGCTCGTTCATGGCACGCGGTTCAAGCACCGCACCAGACAGAATATGTGCACCGACTTCGGAGCCTTTTTCTACGACACAAACGGACAGATCGTTTAAGTTGTTTTCAATTGCAAGTTGACGGATTTTGATCGCAGCAGAAAGACCCGCAGGGCCTGCGCCTACGATGACGACGTCAAACTCCATCGATTCACGTTCGATGTGTTCCATGTAGGACTCCTCATATTACTATTCGGTGGCAACCATAATCATATGATTGGGTGCTGCCATAAGTGTTCTTGGTTCCTAGACACAAAAGTACTGGTGTCTTTGATAATCTGGGCTAGTATAGTTTTAAACCCAGTTTTAGCCAATTGGCTGAAACATATTATTTTTCCGTCATTAAGGTCTTCTTTTATGGATAAGCCAGTACCCAGCACAAATCCGACGAAAAAAGTAACTTCTTCCGATGATAAAAATTTAATGGATATCGCACAATACTTAAAAGATGCACAGGGCAGTCACAAAAGGTCAATACCCCCTTTGGAGCAATGGCAGCCAAAGCATTGTGGCACAATGGATCTCAAGGTTTTAGCCAATGGAGAATGGTGGCACGAAGGTCAATTGATCAAGCGTCAGCCCATGATTGACCTGTTTGCAACGGTGCTCTGGAAAGAAAACGATAAATTCTATCTAAAAACACCGGTAGAAATGATTGAAATTGAAGTTGAAGATGAACCTTTATTTGTCAATCAGGTCGATCGGGTTGAGATCAATGGAGTGAACTATCTGCAACTGGGCACGACTACCCAAGACCTGATTATTGTCGATGCCGAACATCCGATCTTTATGCGTGAATACAAAGGTGAGTTGCGGCCTTATGTGCATGTGCGTTTCGGGATTAATGCCCTGATTCAGCGTGCGGCATTTTTACATCTGGTCGAGATGGGAGAGCTTGGGGAAAATCCGGCAAGTGAAACCGTTTTAAGTTTGAAAAGTGGCGATTTAGACTTGCATTTGAGCACCTGAGGTTTAAGCTTGTTCGCTAGAATTTTAGCAACAAGCCCCCTGCAACGTTATGAGCGCTATTCAACCAATTTCCAAGCTATTGGACCCGATGCCCAATGCCACGGCAGATGCCCCGATTGGTATTTTTGACTCAGGCGTAGGCGGCTTGTCGGTCGCCCTAGAAATTGCCCGGTATTTACCCAATGAGCGCTTTGTCTATTATGCAGATACTGCCCATGTTCCTTATGGGCCGAGAGAGGATCAGGAGATCCGCACCCTGACGGCTCAGGCGATTGAATGGCTGTATCGTCAGGGTTGTAAAGTTGCAGTGGTGGCTTGCAATACCGCTTCCGCTTTTAGTCTGGATTATTTACGTGAGCATTATGGTGAAAACTTTCCGATTATCGGTTTGGTGCCCGCACTTAAGCCGGCTGTGCTGAATACCCAGTCAAAAACGGTTGCAGTACTGGCCACACCTGCAACCTTCCGCGGCCAGCTGATTAAAGATGTGATTACCCGTTTTGCCGAACCCGCTCAAGTCAAAGTCCTGCCGGTCACCAGTCTGGAGCTGGTGCCTTTTGTGGAGGCCGGAGAGCAGATGAGTGAAGCCTGCTTGCAGACATTAAAAGAGATTTTACAACCTGTTATAGATCAAGGCGCTGACTATTTAGTGCTTGGATGTACACATTACCCCTTCCTAAAATCGTCAATTCAGTATATTTTTGGTCAAAAGCTGACATTAATTGACTCAGGATTCGCAGTTGCAAGACAAACGGCCCGAATTTTAATTAAAAATGGGTTATTATTTGAGCATAAGTCTGGCAAAAGTGTAACGATTGAACTGGTGGTGAGTGGGCAGAATGCTGAACAGCTCCGACCGATTTTGCAGCACCTGATTCCGGCCGATATAAAATGGCAGGTCAGTAACATGAGTGCAGTCTAAAGCTCATTTTTATAATTTAAAAAGAACTATATTTTTTAATTGGGGTGGCCATATTGCGTAAGGAAACATGTACTTATGCATGTTTACGCAAATGTACAGGAGAAGAGGATAGCCCATGCTGGATAAACGATACCAAGTGTTCATCTCAACCTCTGGGGCAGAAATGCAACCGGAGCGTATCATTTTGTCTCAAACACTGGTGGGAATGGGATTTTTCTCGTGGGGGCTGGAACAGCGTACACCGCTGAATACTGCATTTGCACGCCGCCAGATTGATGACTGTGATTATGTCGTGATTTTGCTGGGTAGCCAGTATGGGGAGCAGTCAGTTTCGGGTGTCGGCTATATGCATCTCGAATATATTTATGCAGTGACCAAGCAAAAGCCGATTATTGTATTTATGCATGATGATCCGGCTTCACGTGAAAGTGCATTGCATGATGCCAAACCGGAATTAAAAGAAAAATTCAGGGAATTCCGTCAACTGCTACAGCAGGAAGTGGATCAGGTATTTACTTACCGTAGCCTGCGCGATCTGGAAATGGCAGTGCGTTTTAATATGCCACAGATGCTGGAGCGCTATCCGGTAACGGGCTGGGTACGTCCGCAAAATACCCAAGCCCTGCATGACGAGATTGACCAGCTTAAAGCGAAAGTCGCGCAACTGGAACGTGATGGCGGAACAGCTCAGCTCGATCCATTCTTAAGCCTGCCCAAAGTGGCGATGCATGAAGTTTTTTCTTTTGAATACCGGATGCATGCCTATCAGGATGGTAACTTCAAGGAAATCAAAATCCAGAAAAAACTCACCTGGGCACAATTATTGGCATTGCTAGGCTCAACCTTTGTCAATCCCACGCCTGAAGAGTTTTTCTCAAAGCGCATGAATGAATATCTGAATGAAACCGGCCTGCCGGATGCGCGGGTGCAGATGCCACGAGCGCATGCTGTCGCGCGTGCCCAGATGAATATTCGTGCCTTGCATAGTTTAAAAATTCAAATGCGCCAGAATGACTGGATTGTGCCATCTGGTCGTGATGACCGCCAGCGCATGCTGTGGCAGATTACCCCAAAAGCGCAAAAGTTGCTGGACAGCAGCTTGCTGGATTTAGATCGTACTTTTCAATATAAGTCAGCGTATTAATCCATATAAAGAATAAATAAAAAGCTGTTAAAGTACAGGGGTTGATATCCTGACGGACGAACTGAATGTATTCTACTGCTAAAGCGAAAGTGACGATTATATTGGCAAACTTGGGCACACCAGATGAGCCTACGATTCCTGCGGTACGCCGTTTTCTCAAGCAGTTTTTATCCGACCAGCGTGTGATTGAGATTCCCAAACCGATCTGGCAAATCATCCTGCGCTTATTCATTTTGCCCTTCCGTCCAAAGCGGGTTTCACAGGCCTATTCACAAGTATGGGGACAGGATTCACCGATGCGTGAAATTCTGTTTGAGCAGGTCAGCGCAGTCAAGACACATCTCACCCAGCTGTATCCACAGTTTGAACTGAATGTGGTACCCGCCATGACCTATGGCAATCCCAGCATTCAGGATGTCTTGGCACAAGTCTCCGCGCAGCCACAGGAACACGTGATTCTATTTCCCCTGTTTCCCCAATATTCAGCCACGTCGACTGCACCTTTATACGATGCAGTGGCGAAATGGGTGGTTCAACAGCGCAATTTACCCGGTTTGACAGTGATCCGGGATTATTATCAACATCCTTTATTTATCCAGTCGCTGGCTCAAAGTGTACGTGACTATCAGGCAATTCATGGTCAGCCAGAAAAATTGTTGATGTCTTTCCACGGCATTCCACAGCCCTATGCTGATAAAGGCGATCCTTATGCCGACCGTTGTCGCATCACGGGTAAATTGGTGGCGGAAGCACTAGGTTTAAATGAAGATCAATATGCGATCAGCTTCCAGTCGCGGTTTGGCAAGCAGGAATGGATCAAGCCCTATACCGATGTTTTACTTGAAGATTGGGCGAAGCAAGGGGTGAAATCCATTCAGGTAATGAGTCCGGCATTTTCCGCGGACTGTCTGGAAACACTTGAAGAGCTGGCAATCGAAAATGCCGAGACCTTTAAAGCAATGGGGGGCGAAAGCTATCGCTATATTCCGGCATTAAATAGCCGTGAAGATCATTTGCGATTGCTCAATAGTCTGCTTCAGGCTAATCTGGATGCATTGACACAGACACTTGCTCATTAACTTGCCCGAGGTTTTTCACCCCATGTTACAAGTCAAAATTGTTCCAGTTACTGCCTTTCAGCAAAACTGTTCGATCATTTGGGATGCGGACACCAAAGAAGCCATTTTGATTGATGCAGGAGGCGAACCTGAAAAACTGAAAGCTGAAGTGGAAGCATTGGGTTTAAAGGTTAAGGCCTTATGGCTCACTCATGGCCATCTGGATCATGCCGGGGCGGTGGGTGCATTAAAAAAGGTCTGGAATGTACCGGTAATCGGACCGCATAAGGAAGATGCATTCTGGCTTGACATGATTCAGGAAGTTTCGGCACGTTATGGTTTTCCGATTCCGGAAAAAGTCGAAGTGACCCAGTGGCTGGAAGGTGGTGAAGTGCTGACCCTTGGCAATGAAGAATTTGAAGTGCGTTTTGCCCCCGGACATACGCCGGGTCACGTGATGTTCTATAACAAAAATTATGACCTGTTATGGACAGGTGATGTCTTGTTTAAAGGCTCAATTGGCCGCACCGATTTCCCGCGTGGCAACCATCAGCAGCTCTTAGATTCAATTCAGCGTGAATGTTTCAGCCTGCCAGATGAAACTCGATTTATTTCAGGACATGGTCCGATCAGCACCATTGGTTTTGAAAAGCAGCATAATCCTTTTGTTGCAGGTAAAGCGGGTTAAAACTTTGAGCTCGGGATTGATGAGCCAGCTTTATCAGTCCCGTTGAAAGGACTCGCTATGTAACTGTCTTAATTCCAGCACAATCAGACTGGCTGCCAGAATCAGCAAAAAACCAATTGTAATGATCAGAAGATCGAAAAGATAAATCCCAAAACTCAAACTGGCCAGACTGCAGCCGATAAATAGAAAAAAATAAGATTTTTAAGCACCAAAGCCCTATCGCTTTCTCCGTTACATAATTTTTTAATATTTATAGTTATTACCTCTGTTTGCCCAGATAGGCCATTATTTAAATAGCAGTTATTAAGAATAATCTAGGGGATATTATTATCTTGAGAGTATAGCTTGAAAATATTAGTTGTTGTTTTTTATTGATAAACAATTAAATTTTTTATTTGCGGTAAAATGGGTACACTTGTACTTTTATCGGGCAAGGTGAAAACTAGGCGACCTAGTCTATTAACAGGAAAGGATGAGATTTCTCCAAAAATGAATCTGATTGAAGGCTAGCGAACAGCATGCAGTGTGATTTAAAAGGGCCAGAAACTACTCATATTCTATTTATTTAAGGTTAATCAATGGACTTGATTAACCTTGGGATGAATGATTTAAATATAAAGAGCATCTAGCATTTTATTCTTCGCTGTTATCGGCTTGTGGTGCATCCTGGGTAGGCAAACTATATTCTTCATTGGCCCAAGCACCTAGATCAATCATCTTGCAACGTTCTGAGCAAAAAGGACGGAATTTATTATTTTCCCATGTGGTCAGCTTGCCACAGCGCGGACAGTTTAAAGTGGTGGGCATGACAATAACTCCAAAGAAAAATAAAGGTTCGATTAGGCAAATATAGCCGCACTTGTTAGACTTATGCAGTTTTTATTAGTTTGATCTGATTATGCCGATTCGTCAATTTCAAGCACAGCGTATGCATGCGCCCCGTGAGTTTCAAAGCATCAGTCCTGAACCGGTCTGCGTTGAAGTGGGAGCGGGTAAAGGTAAACATGCCTTGTTATTCAGCAAGAACAATCCCGACACTCAACTGATTGCAATTGAACGTACCCGTGAAAAATTTCTGGCGATGCAAAAACAGCATGCTGTTGAGGGTCAAACTAATTTACAAACCGTTCATGCCGATGCTTTACCGTGGATCGTGCATGCACTCTATCCGCAGCAGGTAGAACAATTCTTTATTTTATATCCAAATCCTGAACCGCATAATCCGGCACAGCGTTGGGTCAATATGCCATTTTTTGAGTTTCTGCTTTCGCGCCTGAAAACCGGGGGAACGATTACTTTGGCCAGTAATATTCCTGCCTATATCGAAGAAGCAGAAACACAGGTGCGAGAGCTCTGGAAGCTGCCTTTTGTCAAAGAAGTGATTGCTGCAGATTCGACGCGTACCCATTTTGAAATTAAATATCTGGAACGTGGCGAATTATGCCAGCAACTGATCATCAGCAAGCCTGAAAGCTATGTAACGCGCTTTGATGATTTCCAGCCTTTACAAGGGCAGAATGCCACCGTAGCGGAATAAGCAGATGAGCAAACGCATTGCTATTGTGGGCGCAGGCCCCGCAGGCTTAATGGCAGCAGAAGTGCTCAGTCAGTTTGGGTATGAGCTGCATGTCTATGAGCAAAAACCGTCTGCTGCACGAAAATTCCTGATGGCAGGCAAGACCGGCCTGAATATTTCCCATGCCGAGCCTGTGCCACAGTTTGTACAGCGTTATGATCAGGTGGAGTGGTTGTCTCCCTGGATCAAACGCTGGGATGCGCTCTGGATTCAAGACTGGATGAAACAGCTCGGTATTGAACCTTATATTGGTTCATCCGGCCGGGTATTCCCGACTGAAATGAAAGCCGCACCCTTGCTGCGTGCCTGGCTCAAGCGTTTGGCCCGTGATGGCGTTCAGTTTCATTACCGGCATAAAGTCAGCCAGTTGCAGCAGCAACAGCTTGAGCTGCATGATCTGAAAAATAATGAACGCCGCACTGAAGATTTTGATGCCATTATTCTGGCTTGTGGTGCAGTGTCCTGGTCAGCGTTGGGTAGTGATGGTGCATGGCAAACCTGGTTAAAGCCGGATGAAATTGAGCCTTTCCAGGCCAGTAATGCCGGAGTGGAATATCCCTGGTCCCGGTTTATGCAGCCAGTCTTTGGTCAGCCGCTGAAACGTGTTGCAGCATGGGTCGGGCAAGGTGAAAAGACCGTTGGCGATATCGTAATTAGCCATTACGGTCTGGAAAGTGGCCTGATCTATAAGCAGGGTCGGAGTTTACGTGAGCAGCTGAAACAGGGCCGAAACATGCAGCTTAGTCTGGATCTTTTTCCTGACCAAAGTGTTGAACAATTGACGAAAAAACTACAGCCAAGCAAGAAGCAGTCTTTAAGTAATGTCTGGCGTAAAGCCGGACTGGATGGTGCCAAGGCGGCTTTAGTACGGGAATTGGTAGCCAAGCCATTATGGCAAGATACTGCTGCATTAGCCGAGCAGATGAAGCATTTGACCATTCCACTCACCGGCTTTCGTCCGATTGAAGAGGCGATCAGCTGTGCCGGTGGTGTAAGGCGTGAAGTGTTGTCGGAACAGCTGCAACTCAAATCCAACCCGTATGTTTTTCTGTGCGGGGAAATGCTGGACTGGGATGCACCAACCGGTGGCTATTTGCTGACCGCCTGTTTTGCCACAGGTCGCGCGGCAGGTGAAGGTGTACATCAGTTTCTCACAGCACATTAACTCATTTTATGGTCAGGACGGACAGGCATTTATACTGAAATACAGCATCAATAGATCTGGCCTTGTTGACCCATGCTGTTTTAAAGCTAAGATTTCAGCTTAGATTATTTTTGTATTTTATCTAAGCTGTGTGACATTCTCGCATCCTGGACTATTCCTTCACTTGCCGGGAAGCTGGTTCTTTCTTGGCGAGGTCGGGGTATTGCAAACGCCAGTGTTCCAGCTGCTCTTGGGCATGCAGGTATTTCCCCAGTCCTTTGACGTTCTCACTGGCTTCATTTACAGTCGCTGCCTGAGTCGGCGGACTATTGAGCAACTGTTCCTGATGCTCCCAGTATTGATACATCAGCCCTTGAATATAACGGCCCTGTTCGGTTTTCAGCTCTAAGGCTTTTAGCATGTTCAGGGCAGACTGGACATGATCCCGCTGACGTTGCTGGACAAATTCTGCTGTCATATTTTCATCGTCGCGCATGCTGTTTAACTCTTTTTCCAGATCACTGCTCATTTCCTGAAAACGCTGTTCATAATCCATCAATGCGGCAATATCGTGCGGATCATCGGCAGTTTTGGGAAATTCTTTGAGCGGTTCAGTTTTCAGTTCCTGCATGACCTGATCTGAAGCCATGTTATCTGTTGGAGTTTCAGCTGGAGTTTCGGTCGTTTTCTGGTCACATGCCATCAGCAGCATGGCTGCGGCGAACAGTAGCGTTCGTGTTATTCCTGGTATTTTTTGCATGATCGCCTCCTGTTTTTAAGTACTTTTCTTGAACACGTAGATATGGGTGATATACGGAAAATCTATCATTTCTTCTGCGCGTTTGGCGGTATATTGCTGAATGATCTGTTCGAATCGTTGTTTTAACAGGGCCTGCTGCTGTACGGGCAGGGCTGCAATAAAGCTGGTCGAAAGCAGCCGTTTGGATACTACCTGTTCCACACAGCCATGCTGTTGCTGAGCCATTGTGGTTTCTGCATAGGGCTGAAATAGCGTTTGCTGTGTAAAGACCTGGCGCCAGGCGCCGCTATGATAGCGTGGCGTATCGCCTTCCAAGGGGGCAATACAATCGGCCAAGGCCTGAACCCAGTCGACCCGAGTATCGCGCTGATTCCAGATTAACACCAGATAACCCTGTGGTTTGAGTACCCGGGCGAGTTCTTGCAAGGTCGCAGTGTCGGCAAACCAGTGAAATGACTGTGCACAAAATACCGCATTCAGGCTATGATCGGGCAGGGGAAGCTGCTGGCTAGCACCTTCAATCGCATGAATGTCCGGATGGGCCAGTTTTAATTGAGCCAGCATTTCCGGGACAGGATCAATCGCGTTAATATGGGTACTCAGCGAGCGTAAATAGGGGATAAACTTGCCGGTGCCACAGCCCAAATCCAGAAGATGTGCATCTGCAGGCAAAGCCAGCGTTTCACTGAGCCACTGGCTGATTTCTGCCGGATAATCGGGACGCACTTGCTGATATAGCTCAGCCGACGCACTAAAACCCCGTTTTGCTGCCGGATGTAATGATTGTGTCATATTTTGCGCTTTTTAATCTTTTCGATCCCTATAAAATAGCATATTCACTTTTTTGACAGCGTTCATTGACTGAATTGTTGTGGAAGGGTTCGTTTTACCAGTACGGGAAAGTTATGGACAAGCAGATTGTTTTTGAAGATGAACATATACGCGCGATTTTTATGCCGGGATCTTCTTCAGAACTGATTTTTTCATTTGGCGATTTGATTACCCGTGCCAAGGGCCTCAACATCAATGCAGAAAAGTCACTGTCAAAATTTGAATTTAATGTCATTGGCATTATGCCCAAGCATAAATCCTGGTTTCCACAAGGTTCCATGTGGAACATGCTACAGGCAATTGCTGAACTGATCGCGCCGTTTCAGCAGCGTATTGCATATGGCGGCTCGATGGGTGGCTATGCCGCGATCAAATATTCCCGTGCCTTGGGCGTGCAACGGATGGTGGCGATGGTGCCACAATATTCGATTGATCCGGAAGATGTACACGATGCCCGCTACAACATGTTCTATCAACCAGAGCTGAATGCCGGAATGCGGATTGATGCTGAAGACATTGATCCGGCCTGTGAATATATTATTGTCTATGATCCTTACTGTGCCGAAGATCGGGCGCATTATCTGAAATTAGCAGCGTTGATCCCGCATCATCATGTGTTGCATTTGCCTTTTACCGGGCATGATGCCATCGCGGTTCTGGCCAGTTCCGAACTGCTGTATGACTTTTTGCTACATGAATATGAGCCCACTTATTTCTACCAGAAAATGCGCCGGGTCAAGAAAAACAGCAAGTTCTACTACCGCAAGGTAATCGAAAATGTCTTGCCACGACACCGCATGGCCTTGGGGCAGATCCTGAAAAATAATGATCTGCAACTGGATAACCAGTTTTTTGATGCCACACAGAAACAGGTGATTTTGCGGGAACTTTTGCGTAATAAACAGGTCGATCAGCATGACCTGCTCAAGCTCGGCATTCATGTGAATTTGCCGCAGGAAAATCGCCAGTTGCTGTTGGACCAGTATGGACATGGTCTGGTATTTAATGTCATCAGTCATAAAATTGAAAGTTATGCAGAAGGTGCAATTGCACTAAACCATAAATTCCTGCTTCCGATTTATGCCAAAGGTAACGGTTTACTGAGTATTAACCTGAATGATGAACGTTATCTTGTGGTGATGAACGACCGGCATATCATGAAACTGATCAAGGAACAGGATGAGCTCAGTCTGGGCATGCACCCGATTTTAATGAAGCGCTATAGCGATTTTTATATGTTTAGCTATAAGCAGCTGAATCTGAGTACCAATGAATATGGTGCTGCTGTTTTTATAGACGATAGTGACAAAAATACGCATTTTGTGACACACAGTGAGATAAATTAACTAAAAATTTATATAAAAAACAATTACTTGACATGTGATGGGCTTGGCATAATATAGAGATAAGCGGTATAAATAATAAATCAATAATACCGTTCCCGATGGTTAAAACGAAGAAGGGGATCTCTATGATGCGAGCAACTTGGATGATGCAAGTATGTTTTATCTTCGGTTTGGTTCTGCCCAATCTGGCATATGCAGAAAGTGTGCATCCTGCGGTGATTATGGTCAGTGCATCCGTCATTTTTATGATTATTCTATCCGTGTATGTGGTGTATCGAATCCGCAAGTCATTACGTAACCATATGGATAAACCGCTGGATTAATTGTTCCAGGCTGGAAACAGGTTGAAAAGACTCAATGACTTGTTTTAAATCACAAGAATAGATTGTCAAACAGGATTGAGGAAACAGCCGTGAAAGCCGTTTATTTAGATTATGCTTCTTTAGACCAGCAGGATTTGGACTTTCAGGAACTGCATGCAGCATTTGACCAGCTTGTCTTGTATCCTGCCACCTCGGCCAAAGAGGTGCAGTCTCGTGTAGCCGATGTGGAGGTCATCATAACCAATAAAGTCGTGATCGATGCAGCTACCATTCAACAATGCCCTGAGCTTAAACTCATTTTAATCTCTGCAACCGGTACCAACAATGTCGACCTTACGGCGACCAAAGCACGCGGGATCGTGGTATGTAACTGTCAGGCCTATGGCACTTCGGCAGTCGCGCAGCATACCATCATGCTGATGCTGAATCTGGCAACTTCATTCCTGTCTTACCAACGTGCGTTACAACAAGGCGAGTGGCAAAAAGCCAGCCAGTTCTGCTTGCTGGATGCGCCCATTGTCGAGCTAGCCGGAAAAACATTGGGCATTGTCGGTTATGGCGAACTGGGCCATGCGGTGGCGAAACTGGCCGAAGCCTTTGGCATGAAAGTGCTCATTGCCGCGCTGCCAAATCGTCCGGCGGATGCATCGCGTGTACCATTTGCCGAGCTGCTTGCTCAAGTCGATTTTTTAACTTTGCATTGTCCACTCACCGAAGATACCCGCCATTTAATCAGTTATGCTGAACTGGATGCAATGAAAAGCAGTGCATTTTTAATTAACTGTGCGCGTGGGGGTATCGTCGATGAAGCTGCTTTGGCTGAGGCTCTACGTGCAGGCAAGATTGCCGGTGCAGCGACAGATGTTCTAACGGTAGAACCACCAAAACAGGGCAATGTGCTACTTGATTCAACAATTCCCAACCTGATTGTGACGCCACATAATGCCTGGGGCAGTGTCGATGCAAGACAACGGATTGTGGATCAGATGGTGGAAAATGTAGCAGCATTTAAACAAGGTCAGCCGATCCGACAGGTCAATTGATTTCAAAATGCTGATCATGTTAGATCAGCATTTTTTTTGGTTTTCTAGCGTAATGTACTTGGACAACAGTGTAGAAAATTCGTCTTGTACGAGTTGGGAGTTGGGATTGAACACTACTTCCTGATAAATACGTTTGGACTCAGGTACTTCCTGATCAGGGAATTGACCATAAGAAGTTCGATAGTCAGTTTCCAACATGTGAATCAGGCGATTTTTTTGAAAATAAGCCGTTCGATAGCTATAAATAGTTTCTCCATAGATACCAATCGTTAACTTGCACATGCCCGTTAACTGATAGAGATCCGCTTTATTGCCTTCAGCAGATTTAAATTCATCTTCCTCGAGATATTCAATATGCTGAATCTTTTTGCCTTGCGCTTTATGCGTATATTGCGGTGCAGTAGACGGACTGTGAAAAGATGACAATTTATGAGGAATGGCAGCAAGAGTCGTGACGGTATCAGCGGAAACCAATAAGGTGATATACAGAATAGTTACGCCACAAACAATTCCAGCTAGAAAGCTGAATAGAAGTTTTTTCATTTTTATTATTTTCTAATTATTTTATTTAAGTTAAGTCTAAGGAAAGCTTCAAATATATTCAATGACATAAAAGAAAAAGCCCATTACGGGCTTTTTTTATCAATCAGTTATCGCATAACTGGTAGCTGAGCTGGACTGGGGTTGAGATTGCGTCGTGCCTGGAGTTTGTGTCGCACTCGACTGACTCAGAGGCTGCTGCACAATAGGTGCCTGCTGTGAATTGCCACGCCAGACTTCTTTGGTCTGCTGAATTTTCTGGCCGGTTTGCTGGGCTGCCTGAGTTGCACCCTGATCTACTTTTTGCAGTGTATCTGAGGTTGCAGACTTGGTATTGCTCCAGGCACGGTCTACCCCCGGCTTGATTTTGGCAATGCCTTTTTCCGTTGCTTCACCGACTTTCTCGGCAGTATTAATCACGCCTTCCTGTGCTTTATAGGCAAAGACATGCAGCAGGTTCGGATTTTCACCATAGGGTTTAACCGGTTTAGCAGACTGAGTCGTGGTTTGTGCGAATGCTGGAACAGAAAGCATTAAAGCTGTCGTTAAAATAATTGGGGTTTTGATATTCATTATGGATCGACCTCGAATTCGTCTAAGTGCGGTCTGAGTTTGTTTTTCAGTGTAACGGATAATTGGTCAAAAACAATGAATATCCTGTGGAGAGTGCAGGGCTTTCAGTTGGGGCTGTGCCAGAATATTGTAATTTTAAAGAAAATTCGGAAAGGATCTGGAGAAGGCTGGGGTCGTTTTTAACAGAATAAATCGCCCTATTTTTATATGAAAGTTATATTAAAAATAGGGCGGTCTTTTTAGTCACATTGTGTCAGGGCATCTTTGGCAAAATGCTCGCGTAAGCTGACAAAGTTCTTTTGTACGCCTGCATCGTGCAGGTTAAATTTTTGTGCGGTGCTGGTGCCATCGCGCTGGAAAGTCGCTGAGCCGGCATCGATTAGAGTCATGCCTTTAAATGACCATTGTTCAATAACACGGTTATTGCCAATATCGCCGGTGAATTCAATCACGCATTTATCGAGGAATTTGGTCAGTTTTGCCTTGTTGTTGGTCGTGTCTGGAACCACTTCAATATTTTGGACTTCCTGTAAGACACCGACCTGAAGCTGTGGGATTTTTGGCGCAGATGTACAAGCTGTAACTGCGATACTCGCAAGACCAGTCAGAATGAGTGTTTTAAATTTCATATGATTCTTTCTTGTTGAGTGGTGTTAGGTTGAGTATATGAAATATAAGGTGAAATGCCTATAGCCGTCCTTTGAAGAATGATAGAGACCAACGATAAATATATAAATTTTTTATTACTTATAATAAATATTTCTAGCTTGCTTAAATGGGAAATACTTGAAGAGTCAGGTAATTACTCTTTCAAGTCTGAAGAGGTGGGTGTAGTGCATAAACATTATTCTATATAAATACTAAATTGATGAACTATTAAAATATAGGGTAAGTATTTGCATAAGATATTAATATTTATATAAATATTTTGTGATGAATATTTGGGAGGGTTTTTTTAATGATAATATTATTCAAATGAAACTGGTTTATCTCGTATTCTCTTTCAGTCACGGAAGATTAGTCTTTCGGGCCTTATCATATACTTTTATATAGCTTTTAGACCCATAGACCCAGTTATTACTGAATGATCTGTTCCGCTTTATTGAAAACACCTGAATTGTGAAATTGGATTGGTTGTGTGGAGTCTACGCTTTGTTGATATTCAGCTCTTAACCCCAGCCCGGCAAGGTTAATTGAACCAAGTGTATTGATATCAATTTTGCTTAACATTCCTGCAACCTGGATTTTATTAACGGTATTGGCTTTCACACTATTTCTCATGCCCGCAACTGCCATAGAGTTGGTGTGATCTGTATGCAGTTTATTGCCGGTACCCGCCAACTGTACGGTTTTGGCCTGTTTCACATATACTGTATTTTTAGTGCCTGAAACTTGTAAGGATTGGGTATTGGCAATAATAAAGGTATTGTTTTTACCCACAATTTGCACGCTTTCGCACTGTCCGTCCAAGGTAATATTGCTATTTTCCTCACGAAATTTCATTTTGCTTTGCTTATCACAGTCAAATGTAGCCACGGTATTTTCGTTGGCTGGCGTCGTAGAGGTGTCATTACTAGATATCGTGATATCACAGGCTTGTAAACCTCCTACACACAACACTATATAGCCTGTTATTAAGATATTCTTTTTCAATTTTTTCTCAAGGATTTAATTGTTTATTATTTCTCCAATTTCTAGCATGATCCCAGAGTGAATTGCAAATATTATTTATTTTTCATTGGTTTATGAATGATTTAAATTTCATATGATTCTTTCTTGTTGAGTGTTGTTAGTTTGAGTATAGGGAATCATTTTAAAAAATAAAACTTAATTTCTTTTTTGAGTGGAAAGTGATTACCTTTTTACAGGTCCACTTCTTCTGACGAAATCAGCTTGTTTTTTGTTTTTTCTTGAAAAGTAGTAAAAATAATTACTAGGAATTAGAGTAGTTAAAATTGCATAGGCTTGGAGTATGCTGATTAAGCAGAGGTATGTGAAAAGAAAACTTCTTAATAAATTTTTATATGGTATTAAGAAATTTATATTCTTTAATATATACATCAGAATGCTAGAAAAAATGATTGAGATTAAAATTAAAGTTGTTAAAACTAAACTAAAATTTAACTTTTGGAAAATAGCATCAGTTTCAAAAACCATTTTTTCTTTTTTAACTAAGCTAGATAGATTTTCTGGGTATAGAATGGCAAGCCATATTCCAAGTATTGCAAAAATAATAGATGATGAGGTGAATAAAGATGTTAGAATTTCTTTTTGATCTGTAAAAGGAATAAATCTTCCGATTTGAAAGAATATTACTAACAAAAAGAAGATCATCAAATATTTAAATATCACTGCTATTCTCGAGTTTTAATATTGCATTTTTATTTCTATCTAACCAATAAATAAGACTTTCACTTTCTATAATATTTTTCTGATTTTTTAAAAGTGGTATTTCAAATTCATTTGTAGCAATACTTTTATTCAACCAATATATAGTACTAGCTTCTTTTTCGAGAGAAAATCCTAGATCATCCCACTTACTGTCTATCTCTGTTGAACTATTCCACTCATCAATTATATGATTTAATTCATTTAAACTTTTCGGCGTATAATTGGTTTCGAAAGAAAATTTTACGTTATGTTCATGAAAATTTGGTGTTTGAGTATCTATAAATTTTTTTGTTAGCCTAGATATAAAATTAGATTTTACAAATTCTTTGATGTTAATTTTATTATGCTGATGCATCTTTGCAATTTTGTTCCAATTTTGCTTTAAATGCTCAATCTTTCCTTTATTTCGAATTAACCTTGTTTCAAAGTGTCCAATCAGATTGTAGTGAGTTGTTTCGCCATCTGACCAGCCTGTTATAAAGTGTGTATCATCTCCCTCCAAGCTTATTTGTTGTTCACTAATAACATAATGACTTAATTTTGAAAAAAACTCTTTAAGATATTTTTCTAAATTACTTTTTCCATTGAGTGAGTGCTCAAAAGAAATTGATGCCATTCTCTTTTCTTTAGGCATGATATAAAAATAAGAAGGGTATCCAGGAATATCATCTGCATTAATACTAGTAAAATTGATATCTGCTTCGCCTACTTTAGAAGAGCCTGAAATTGTAGGGAAGGTATTATTAATGGAAGCAGTTTCATTCCAAGTTATAAGTAAAAAATTATCTAAATCAGATTTTCTTATGTCATAACAAAAAGTTCTTTTTACTTCTTTTTCATTTATAGGAGAGAAGGTGCATGTTTCTTTTAAAGGTTTATCATCTAAAGTTGTCCAAGTAATTAGATCATCAAGAAAATCTTCTAAACCACCAAATGTGGCAATATTACTTTTATCACCTCTAGGATATAAGCCACTTTTATTAATTTTGTATAGAGTGATTTGTGCTTGTATTTTATCTGTCATTGAAAGTGCGTAATAAAAAACCCGCTATCAAGATAGCGGGTTTTTTAGTCAATTACAATCTGTAACGATTAGTGCTGTAACACCGAAATATCAGCCACTTTCGTAAACAAGTCACGAAGCTGAGCAAGCATACGTAAACGGTTTGCTTTCAGCTCAGCATCATCAGCCATGACCATGACACCGTCAAAGAACGCATCCACTGGCGCACGAAGAGCAGCAAGTGCAGACAACGCAGCAGTGTAGTCTTTGGCAGCAAATAAAGGCTCGACCACAGGCGTGATTTTCGCAAGTTCAGCGAATAATGCTTTTTCAGCATCTTCAACCAGATTTGCTTCAACGACGCTTCCTTCAGGCTCAGCTTCTTTCGCTAAGATATTCGCAACACGCTTGTTGGCAGCAGCAAGCGCAGCCGCTTCAGGTAATGCACGGAAGTGATTGACTGCATTTACACGCTTGTCAAAATCAAGCGGTGATTTTGGAGACAAGGCTTGAACCGCTTGAATCACATCAACCGCAACGCCTTGGTCTTCGTATTTCGCACGGTAACGACCTTCAAGGAATGCAACAGCATCTGCCAAAGTCTTGTCGTGATCTTTCAATACATCGCCATAAGCAGCCAAAGCCAGCTTGATCAGATCTTCAATTGAAACATCAAGCTCGTTTTCAGTCACAAGACGTAAAATACCAATTGCAGAACGACGTAGTGCAAACGGGTCTTTAGAACCTGTCGGCGCTTGACCAATCCCGAAAATACCCGTCAATGTGTCTAAGCGGTCGGCAAGGGCAATGGTTGTACCTGTTTTGGTTTTCGGTAAAACGTCACCCGCGAATTTAGGCAGGTATTGCTCACCTAGAGATTCAGCGACTTCATCATTTTCGCCTTCAAGACGCGCATAGTAAGTGCCCGCGATCCCTTGAAGTTCTGGGAATTCACCCACAAGCTCAGAAGTTAAATCGCATTTTGCAAGAAGGGCAGCTTTCTCTGCATCAGCAGGGTTTGCACCTGTAATTGGCGCAAGTGCAACAGCCAATTTCGCAATACGTGTCGATTTGTCCCAAAGCGTACCGAGTTCTGCCTGGAACACCATGTTCGCCAGTTTCTCTTTACGCGATGCAAGCGGTTGCTTTTGATCTTGCAAGAAGAAGAATTCAGCATCAGACAAACGTGGACGAACCACTTTCTCGTTACCTTCAATGATTTGAGTCGGATCTTTAGACTCAATGTTTGAAACGGTAATGAAGTAAGGCTGTAATTTGTTTTCAGCATTTACCAAACAGAAGTACTTTTGGTTGTCCTGCATGGTGGTGATCAATGCTTCTTGAGGAACTGCAAGGAAGCGTTCTTCGAAACTTGCACGAAGTGCAACAGGCCATTCAACCAGTGCCGTTACTTCGTCACGCAGATCCGCAGGTACAATCGCAGTGGCATTGACTTCATCAGCCAAAGCTTTCACTTGCTGGTCGATGATCGCTTGACGCTCTTCAAATGAAGCTACAACGTGCGCTGCTTTAAGCTTGCTTAAGTATTCGTCAGCATGCGTTAAAGTGATCGCTTCAGGTGCATGGAAACGATGACCGAAAGTCACGTTAGCTGCTTTGTGATCTTGAATGGTTGCATCAACAATGTCGTTGTCTTTAAGCAATACCACCCATTTCACAGGACGTACAAATTCAGTACGGCTCGCCGCAGAACGCATGCGTTTTGCAATTGGCAGGTTGTCCAAGGCATTTTGTAAAATTTGTGGTAAAAGTGCATCAAGGCTTTGGCCTTTGACATCTTTTAGGTAGCACACTTTTTCAACTTTACCGGCTTGGAAAGTCGATACTTGATCAACCGTGATGCCTTGACCACGCATAAAGCCTTCAAGCGCTTTGGTTGGGTTGCCTTCCGCATCAAAGGCTGCTTGCTTTGCAGGGCCGTCGAAACGTTTTTGCGTGTCAGCTTGCGCGCCATCAACATTGGTAATTTTTAATGCTAAACGACGTGGTGCTGCATAGGCTTCGATAGAATCAAAAGCAAGACCAGCATCTTTTAAGCCTTTTACGGTTTCTGCTTGCAATGCATCACGTAATTTTTTAAGGCTTTTCGGTGGAAGTTCTTCACAGCCTAATTCGAACAAAACGGTATGTTTAGACATTATTTGCTCTCCTTAGATTCAACTTTTGCTTCCGCTTCAACTTGTGCTTTTAACTGCGCTAAAACTTCATCACGAAGCTCAGGTTCAGCCATCGGGAAGCCCAATTTCGCACGCGCTGCTACATAGCTATTTGCAATGGCACGTGCCAAAGTACGCACACGTAAAATATAACGCTGACGTTCAGTCACCGAAATCGCGCCACGCGCATCTAATAAGTTAAAGCAGTGTGATGCTTTAATCACTTGCTCATAAGCAGGCAATGGCAGTTCAGCTTCGATTAAACGTGTTGCTTCAGCTTCGTAGAAATCGAACAACTCAAACATTTTTTCAACGTTTGCATATTCAAAGTTATAAGTTGACTGCTCAACTTCATTTTGATGGAACACATCGCCATAGGTCACAGTACCGAACTGACCTTTGGTCCAAACTAAATCGTAAACCGAGTCTACACCTTGCAAGTACATGGCAAGACGCTCAAGACCGTAGGTAATTTCGCCTGTTACCGGGTAGCATTCAACACCACCCACTTGCTGGAAATACGTGAACTGCGTCACTTCCATGCCGTTGAGCCAAACTTCCCAGCCTAGACCCCAAGCGCCGAGGGTTGGCGATTCCCAGTTGTCTTCGACAAAACGAATGTCGTGTACCAGTGGATCGATTCCAATCGCTTTAAGCGAGTCAAGGTAGAGCTGTTGGATGTTGTCCGGGTTTGGCTTCAGTACCACCTGGAATTGGTAATAATGTTGCAGACGGTTTGGGTTTTCGCCATAACGGCCATCTTTCGGACGACGTGACGGCTGAACGTAGGCTGCGTTCCAGGTTTCAGGCCCTAAAGCACGAAGGAAAGTCGCTGTATGGAATGTTCCTGCGCCCATTTCCATGTCGTAAGGCTGTAAAATTACACAGCCTTGCTCCGCCCAGTAAGTTTGTAAGGCAAGAATTAAGCCTTGGAAGGTATCAATATGCGATATGGCGCGACTCATGGTCATCCACTTAAAATTAGAGAAAAATTGTGCTCAATTATAAGGACTTTGCAGGGGAGTGGCAAAGGGTTAATGTGTGGAACCTTTTTTGAAAAAATCCAGAATACCTTTAAACAAGAAGAGTCATCTATGCATCTGTCGTGATTTCAGCTTTACTGGCCGATTGAGGCTAACTTAAAAATCAAGAATAAATCAGATATATGGCATCCGATTAACCGGAGCATTATAAAGCTCAACTGATCTTATACGATTAGCATCCTAAAATTAGTTTAATATTCACACAATATAATAATGCTTAAAAATAAGGAAATTCATGACCACTTATCAAATTCAATGTCATTTAAAATATAAGGTTGTCCAGACCACAGAATTTGTTTTTCTGATTCAGGCGGCACATCATTCCGATCAAACTATTCTTGAACAACAACTGACATTTAATATGCCTGTCGTATGGCGTGAATTCCAGGATTTAAATCATCAAAATCGTTATATACGTCTGCATGTCCAACCTTGTGATGTCTTTGAAGTGCATTATAACGCGACAGTTGAACGTCATCCGGTGATCAATGCAGATGCGCAGCATAATCTGAATGAAGTGCTGATTCCGGATTTGCCTGATGCGGTGCTGCCTTATTTGCTGGCCAGCCGTTACTGTAATTCGGATTTATTTGCAGAAATGGCCAATCGGTCCTTTGGCTGGATGACGCCGGGTTATGCGCGGGTCAAAGCGATTGAACAATGGATTTATAACAATATATTTTATGTTTCTGGCAGCACGGATCAGTTTAGTACTGCAACAGATGTGCTCATCCATCGGGCGGGCGTCTGTCGTGACTTTGCTCATTTAGGTATTGCGCTGTGTCGTGCTTTAGGCATTCCAGCACGCATGGTGGTCGGTTATGTCGAAATCGAAAAGTTTTTACCCGATTTTCACGCCATTTTTGAAGCTTATTTAGAGGGTGGGTGGGTACTGTTTGATCCGACCCGTCTGGCTCCGGTTGAAAATCTCATTCGGATTGGCACTGGCGTCGATGCCGGTGATGTCGCATTTTCAACCTATTATGGTCAGGTCGAGCTGCTAAAAATCCAGCCACTGATTCAACCTGAAATCAGCCATTAAGCTGCTTTAAAAAGATTTGAACAGCTATTTAAGCAGAAGGTTAGCAAGGATTTTTCCATGCAAATGACTACCGGTGATGAAGTGATCATTCTATAAAAAGCCGAATGAATGTTTTAACCTGAGTGAAATATTTTTTTAAAAAACATGTATTCGCGAATGGTGAAAAGATGTAAAACAGCGATGCCTTTCATCTGGCTTGGTTCTATAATGCGCAAAATCTGCAAACCATAAGATCAGGCGCACTGTGTTTCATTCCCATCTCGACTGGCTCAATACCCTAAAACCAAATTTCAAAGTCCTTCCGCTCAAAGACCGCCTGCTCTGCGGAATAGGGGCATTGCTAGGTCTGGTGGTTTCCTCCCTGCTGAGTTTATGGATTCTGGGGGATTTTGAAGCCTGGTACATTGCCCCGATGGGTGCCTCTTCGGTATTGCTGTTTGCGGTACCGGCCAGTCCTCTGGCACAGCCCTGGAACATTCTGGTCGGCAATACCATTGCTGCCGTCATTGGGGTGAGCTGTGCCTTGCTCATTGCCAATCCGACCGAAGCCTTTAGTCTGGCTGTCGCTGCCGCAATTGTCCTGATGATGACCACAGATTCCTTGCATCCCCCGAGTGGTGCGGTCGCGATTACTGCGGTCTTGGGCGGAAATGCGGTACATGATCTGGGCTATGCCTTTGTGTTTTATCCGGTGCTCTTAAATTCACTGCTGCTGATGATCATCGCCATTGTATTTAACCGCATGATTGGCAAGAGCTATCCGCAGCAGGCGCAACTGAATACCCGTTCCAAGGACCCGACGCCGACCCAGAAAGTTACCATTCAGCCGCAGGATATTCAGGACGTGCTGGACCAGCATACCGAGCTGCTGGACATCAGTGAATATGACCTGCAAAAAATCATTCTGGAGGCACAAAACCGTGCCAATGCGCGTGCGGTGCATGAATTTAGCTGCCAGGATATTATGACGAAGGATGTGGCAACCCTGCATGAAAATGATGATATCCAGCATGCACTGGACAAGTTCAAGCAGATGAACCTGATGAGCCTGCCCGTCGTTAATGCAGATGAACAACTGGTCGGTACGCTGGCAATGTATCAGGTGGTGGAATGGTTCAAGCGTGCTACCGATGTGCGCAGCAGCTGGGAGCATCAGGTCAAACATATCATGACCCGTAAGGTGATCACGGTACAGCCCTTACAGCCCATTCAGGATCTGGTGCCATATTTTGTCGAGCGTTCCTTCAACTATATTCCGGTGGTAAGCAAGCAGCAATTGGTGGGAATTATCAGCCGGGCAGACATGATTGCTGCACTCAACCAGGAGCTGAATCATTTTAAAATGAAAGCTTAAAACCGGATTAAAATGGAATATAAGCGACCATGCCTGATCAGATCTGGTCGGCTTGCCCGCTGAGAAAACTGTAAAACAGTATCATTGGTAGAAAGAAATTCAGTAAAAACAAAAAAATGGGCATTAAAAGCTTTGAGTGGATGATGCGAGAGATAAGCTAGAATCAGGGTTTTCAATGCTGCTCATTAAAATCGAGAGGATATTAAACAGCTGATAACGACGTAGCAGCAGGTGAGCCACTCATAGAAAAGGAAAGATCATCGTCCAATATGTCAGGCAGACAAAAAGCTAATCAAAAGCGCTGAAAACAGGCTTCTGAAAATGGAGAAAATCCCATAACTGACTTCATGAAATAGCGCATAAGAAAATAAAATTAGGGTCATGATCAAAGGTGCAAGCACGAGATTGAGTGTCATTTTCCAGAGAGAGTTTCGGATCGGTTGAGAGATTAAGTGAAATATCCTGTCCAATATCTGTTTGCCACTTTTTGATATTTTTAATGTAATGACTTTATCTTTATCATTGTTAAAAGCATATTATTTTTCGATGAGAGAAAGATTCAACATATAGGCGAATAATACGACAAAGCACACCAGAGTGTGCTTTGTAGAGGGTGTGATGCTTAAGAGCTGTAATGATTAAATAAAGAACCAGTAAATAAACAGTGAAATAATAAAGATACACATAATATTCAGCACAAAACCAACTTTCATCATTTCGCTTTGCTGGATATAACCGGTTCCAAAAACAATCGCATTTGGCGGGGTCGCTACCGGCAGCATAAAGGCACATGAGGCACCAATGCCAATGACAATCACCAGAATTTCTTTGGGCATTCCCATCTGATCCGCAATTGCGGCAAATACTGGTACCAGCAGGGCAGCTGAAGCGGTATTACTGGTAAATTCAGTCAGGAAGATAATAAATGTAGCAACTACAAAAATAATTATCAGTGGGGAGGCATCACCAAAGGCATTGGCCAGCGTTTGACCCAGTACCAGCGAACTGCCTGAATCCTTCAGAATGGCACTCAAGGTCAGACCACCACCGAACAGGTACAAGACCCCCCAGTCGGTATTTTCTGCAATCTGTTTCCAGCTTGCGGTACCCAGAATCACCACCATACAGGCAGCCAAAATTGCAATCCAGGTATCCGGCTGGGAAATACCAAAAATTTCAGTGAATTTTTTACTGAAAATCCAGGCAATTGCAGTACAAAGAAAGAGGATCATGGTGACTATACGGGTACCGGTCCAGGGAATATTTTCAGTTACAAATTGTACTTTGTAATTCAGTTTTGGACGTAGTACCAGATATAAACTGACCAGCATGGCGGGAAGAATAATGAACATCATCGGCAAGCCGATTTTCATCCAGTCGGCAAAATCATAGCCGAGGGCCTTGGCAGCAATGGCATTCGGAGGTGAACCGACCATGGTGCCCAGTCCGCCAATACTGGCCGAATAGGCAATGCCGAGCAGGATAAAGACAAAAGTTTTACGATCCTTGCTGACATCCAGATGTGAAAGCAAGCCTAGGGCCAAAGGCAGCATCATAGCAGCAGTCGCCGTATTGGAAATCCACATGGACAGCAGCGCCGTCACCACAAAAATCGCCAGTACAGAAATGCCCAGATGCCCTCTGGACAGGGAGATGATCCACATGGCAATTTTCCGGTCCAGTTTCTGGATATGCAACGCTGTGGCCAAAGCAAAACCACCAAAAAACAGGAAAATGACAGGATCGGCAAAAGTAGCCAAAGCGGCTTGCGTGGTAATCGGAACCAGTTCTTCACCAGAGGCCATTGGCATGGCCAGCAATACTGCCATCACGGGGATGAGTAAAGCTGTAATCGTGATATGAATGGCTTCAGTCAACCATAAGATACCGATAAAGGCTAAAAGTGCCAGTCCTTTATTGGCATTCTGGTCATAGGGCAGGTAAAGATATAAGCCATAGGCCACAATGGCTGCGACAAGAATAAGAATCCAGCCTTTAAGCAGCCCTTTAGGCATGGCATTGGTCGGGGTAGCTAGGTTGGTCTGAGTCATATGCTCTCCTTGCAAGGTTTTTATTTACATCATTTTTTATATTAACTTTGAATTTGTAATTTTGTTTTGCTTAAAAAGCATCCTATTTAAAGATACTATAACCAGATTGTTGCAATAATCCAGTACTTTGCCATAGGGCATACAGGCCCAAGCCAAAAAGTAAAGCCAGGACAACCCATTTGAAGTGCTGCTGAGACAAACGATGGCGTATTTTGCCTCCGATCCAGACACCAGCAAGGGCGAATAGGCTGATCCCGATCAGAATATGCTGTTGATGGGTTTCCAGTGTGATCAGAATTGGAAACAGTAAAACCAGCTGGATCAGTTTACCGGCAATGAAATTGAGATTGCTGATAATGACAATATCTGTTTTAGACAGCTGGCAACTCATCAGATACATCATCAGAAAAGGTGCCATGGCATTGGTCGCACCTCCAATGATGCCGGCCAGTAAACCAAAACAGAGCATGCTGGAAATATGTGGACTAACTTGCAATGGCCGTGTCCGTAACTGGTCCAAGACATAAAATACAATCACCAGACCCAATAACAGTTTTAAATAAGCCTCATTTAGCCAAAGTAACAGCTTGACCCCGAGTACACTGCCGATCAGGCTACTGAGTATCAATGGCCAATAGCGTTTTATATAATAGCCAATGCTATTCAACATGCTATGCACAGGATCGGCATTCAGCATGATCAGATTCAGCAGCAGGCAGGGCAGAATGACAAGAGTAACCGCGATGCTAAGCGGATATGCACTGGACAGAACAGCCGTACTCATCATGGGAAAGCCAAAGCCGCTTAAACCATGGAGCAGGGCTGCTACGGCACAGAGCCAGAGCATCATCCATTCTGCCTGAGTCATGTGAAATCCATTTCAAAAATTAGAATATTGAACTTATCGTGAATTTAACTGAGAAAGAAAGTGAAAAGCTGTAATACAGCTAAGAAATAACAAAAAATATAGGCAAAAAAAAGCCACAATAACTTGGGGAAATTACCGTGGCATCAAAATTTCATCCCATTTAACTGGGGTGAAAGGAGGAAGCTCTTCGATGAAACCTGTCAAGAACGCTAGTTAAACCTTGCTATACACCTTAATAATCGCGTTTATCCTGATTAACGGTGCGTACAGGATTTTGATAGCCTTGGGGCTGATAAGCGCCATCATGTTCAATACTGTACGGTTGTTTTGGCATGATTAACCAAAGTATCAGATAAACCAGAATACCCGGAAAAGCGGCACTCATCACTGAAACTAGCACAAAGATAAGACGTAATAAATTTGCGTTCCAACCAAAACGTTCAGCAATACCGCCCATCACACCTGCAATCATGTTTGAGCGGTTAGAGCGATATAAACCAACATTGGCCATTAAAATCTCCTGATAAAATAGGTTTGAATCCAGAAAATAGATCCATATTATTAAAAGAAATGGCGTTAGATCGAACTTTTTAAAGTGCTGATTACAAATAAAATCGTTAAGTAATGTTAAGAAAGATTAAAACCCGGTCTAAGAGTCACTAACATATAGAAAATTCTATTGAACTCTTATGTAAAGTTCATCAGCTTTGCTGTGTGTTTTTTACTCGCCATGTTTTAGGTCTGGGTCGGTTAAAAAAATGAAAGTAGATATATCACGTTTTACATCAAGCAATTTTCTTAAATGTAGCCTGATACTGGGGAGCGTGGTGATTTTTCAGGCCTGTGACCAGCATCAAGTCAAGCCTGAACAGGAAGATCAGCAAGAGGCTGTAGAAGAAGAAGGGGTCAAGGTTTCTGCTGCCAATACGACCGCAGGTGTAGTCGCAGTCAGTGCCAAATCCTTAACTCAGGCTGTAGGGCTGGCTGCTGTTCCAGTTGAGGCGGATCTAAATCCGACCACTGTTCCCGATTATGCCAAAACATTTATTGGTCGCTATCATACCGAAATTGACTGTGATGGGCGTTTCGCACCTTGTACAGAAGGTAAGGCAGAATATATTTTGGCTTTACTGCCGGATGGTACGGTACACCGTAGTATTTTTCAGTATGGTAAAGTTTTTATTGATAATACGAGAAGCAGCACAGCTCATAATACCACCTATCGTAAGGATCGCTGGTCGATCAACCCGGAACGTACTGAATTGGTCATAAACCGTAAAGAAGGGGCGAGTTTTTATTATACGATTAAGGATTCGAACCATCTGGTTATGAATCTGGAAAAAATTTACAGTGAGAAGGAAAAAACCAACCGCGAATTATTTGAGCGAGGTTATCCGGCACCTTCGAAAGCCTATGAACTGGTCAAAGATACTTCCTTTCATGTCGAACCATAATGTCAGATAAAGTTGGTCGATCCAGTCTAAGACGTGGTTCAAAGAAGATTTAAATTAATACAATAAATATGAGCTGTTGGACACGTGAGTTTAAAATCTGGATGCAGAAATACACGAGCAGAAATACACGAGTAGAAATCGTATTTAATAATTGAAATATAAAGAAGTAAATCTGAGAGGGCATTCTTGGAAAAGAATGGTGGGCCGTCCGCGACTCGAACGCGGGACCAATGGATTAAAAGTCCACTGCTCTACCAACTGAGCTAACGGCCC
>NZ_JAYWYV010000008.1:0-135086 GCF_048147885.1 Acinetobacter sp. 228 | reverse complement strand
CTTTATTGATGAATTTATTCTCGATAAGAATCATCTGCTGCCACAGAAAATCTATAAATAATAGTGCGTAAGTCCTATCATATTAGAATCTGATATTGTTTTTGTTATCTTTGGAGTTTAACCTAAAATTTAAAAGGCTAACAATAAACTGTACTAAAATGCTTAGGCTATTTTAATTAAAAAATAAAACCGCATGTGCGGTTTTATTTGACTTGATACATTAGACAACAAAAAAACCATGGGTTGCATCTTTCGTTAATTGATCGACCAAACCGTATTCCCAATCCAAATATGCCTGCATCGCTTCCAAAGCGTTGTCAGTTCCTTCATACGGCCGCTTATAACGGTCAATTTGTGGGGATAAGGCTCGGATATCATCAGAGGTTAATTCAAAGCCTGCTTGTTGCCAGCCCGTGTTGCCGCCATCGAGTACCCATATTTTCTGTTCTTGAGCTAAATACGGTGCAATTTCCTCAGCAGCATATTGCGCCAAAATTGCCGTGCTACAGGTCAGCACAATTACTTTTTTGGATTGAAATTCGGGCTCCTGAATCTTTTGAATCGCGTCAGCTTTTAATAACCATTGTGCACCGGGTAAATGGCCTTGCTTATAGTTTGCAAAGGTGGAGACATCCCAAATAGCAATATCCTCTTTCGCGAAGTGATTTAAGTCTTTAGCCGAAATAGTCTGGGCTAAATGCACATTTGGCAGTTTCGATTTCCAAACGCCCTGTTCTGTGAGGACCTGATTAAAATCTGTCTCTAGTACATACACCTCCCAGTTCATCTGCCCCAACCAAGATGCCGTCATATATGCTCTCACCAAAAGGTGATCAATTAAGACAATTCGTGCACCCCGTACTGCAGCAGTATGATCGGTTTCCTGTACCAGTTGACCACCCGCAACCCATCGTGATTCAGGTAAATGTCCCTGTATATATTCCTCTTCATCACGTACATCAAAAATATACGTCGTACGCGTCGTCTCTGTTTTAAATTCCTGTAGTTGTTCTAGGGTAATGGTTTTGACATGGGCTTTTTCTGCCAGTTCTTTAGCACTAAAAACCTGTTGCTCTGATATTGGAGCAATTTGATCTTTATACGAGCGTTGCTGACCGTGCTCTAAGTTCTGGCCTGCTAACGTCCAGCCAATAGTCCCATTCCGCAATGCATAAACAGGATGTGGGATTTTGGCATTGATTAAAGACTGGGTGCCAATAATACTCCGGGTTCGTCCAGCGCAATTTACAAGAATCGTGGTATTTTCATTTTTGACCAAGGCTGGTGCACGTAAAACCAGTTCAGCACCCGGTACGCTTCTCCCGGTTGGGATACTCATAGTCTGATATTCATCGAAACGACGTGCATCTAGGATAATAATATTATCATTCGCATCGATTTTAGCCTGTACATCTTCTGCACTTAGAGACGGCGTATGTTTAAAGTGCTCTACCCATTCACCAAATGCTTTACTCGCAGAGTTCACATCAATAAATAACTCACCACCCTCCTGCTGCCAGGCTCTGACTCCGCCTGCCAGGACATAAACCTGGGTGTAGCCATACTGTGCTAATTTTTCTGCTGCGCGTTCAACCCGACCATCATTATCATCATAAAGAACGACTGTCGTTTCTAAGCGTGGAACACGATTTAAGATTTCTACTTCTAAACGTGATAGGGAAATATTGCTGGCAAACAAAGGATGTGCTTGAGCATAAATGTGCTCCTCACGTAAATCGACAATAGCGATTTCTTTACCCGCCAGTAAAATTTCTCGGATTTGAACAGCATTTAATGCTGGAATATTTGACATAAATGACTCAGATTTGCTTAGGCTATTTTATTAAATATTAGAAGTCTCAATATGAATTGAGACTTCTAAAAGTTTATTTCGCTTTAAAAATGTCGGATGCTTTTGCATCGATGGTGTGTGGAATTAGCTTTTCATTAAAGAATGCATCAGAAATCTGTTGCTGTTCCGCCATATCTTCTGCAATAACGTTTTGCACGTTATAGCTACGATTAGCATTGGCTTGAAGTACAACGTCTGTAGGCAAGTTACCCCATAATGGCGCCAAAATTTTTGCTGCATCCTCAGGGTTTGCCTTCACCCAAGCTGCTTTTTCTTCAAGTGTTTGAATGATGGTATTGAGAATCGCCGGATTTTCCTGTGCAAATTTCTGAGCAGTCAAGTAGTAACGAATATAATTTGCAAGACCTTCACCTGATGCCAAAACTTTTGCATTCTGAAGCACTGTACCACTTGAAACATACGGCTCCCATGTCACCCATGCATCTACACCGCCATGTTCAAATGCTGCACGGCCATCTGCCGGACTTAACCATGCTGGCGTAATGTCTTTGAAACTTAAACCTGCTTGGTTTAAGGCTGCGATGAGTAAATAATGGCTACCAGCAGCTTTGGTTACTGCAATTTTCTTGCCTTTTAAATCTGCAATAGTTTGAATTTTTGAGTTTTTCGGAATTAAAATTGCTTGTGCATTTGGAGATGCAGTTTCTTTTGCATAATAAGTGAGTTTTGCTTGAGCCGCCTGTGCGAATACAGGAACCGTATCTGCCACATCTGCAGTCACATCTACACTTCCTACATTAAGCGCTTCTAACAGCGGTTGACCACTGGTAAATTCGTGCCAGCTGACTTTGACATTTTTTTCAGCCAGTTTTTTCTCAAGTTCACCAGACTCTTTAAGTAAAGTCATTAAAGTAGATGAACGTTGATAGCCGATACGTACATTCTCGGCTTTATAAACCGCATCATCTGCTTCTGGTGAAGATTGTGCATTATCAGGCTTGCTACAAGCGCTTAAAAGTACGCTAAAAATTAAAGAGAAAACACATAAAAATCTAGAATAAACCATCGCGGTTTCCCCATCCAATAACCGCAGTGAAAAAACCAATGCGATCTGTTTAAATTGAAGGCATTCTAGAAAAGTGATATATGATTTAAAAATAATCTATTCTCATAAGGGATGCAGAAATTGTTCAAACATCCATCATATTTTTATCTCAAATAAATATCTAAAAATTAGAATTAGATTAAATTTGATGCCACCAATACGGTAAAGGTGTAGTTTTTAACAATTGACGATGAATTTTAAATTCTGGATCATGCTTCGCCACTTCTGTCCAGAAGCGTGGGCTATGATCAAAATGTTTAGTATGCGCCAGTTCATGTATAGCAACATAACGCGTGATATTTTCAGGAAACAATACCAGCGCGCTATTCAACATAATGTCATACCTGGCAGAGCAGCTACCCCATCGGGTTTTGGGCTGCCGAATGTTGCAAATACTGAATGGCAAATCACATTGCTGCGAGACAAGCTTTAAATATGGAGGAAGCTGTTTTTTTGCGTAGGCAATCACAAAAGCCTTTAAATATTCTTCAGGATGTCGGTCACTGATCCAAAGCTGTAAATTTTTATGATCAAAAATGAAGTTGTTCTTCTGGCTTTGATAAGAAATTTGTACAGGTTCTTTTAGATTGAATAACCGCAGCTCACTCGGTAGCGTCCGGTCAATATTTTCGATTTTTTCTTGCTGGGATTGCCAGGTTTTAATCAGCCAGCTTTCAGATTGCTCAATAAAATGCCGTATCTGTTTTTTGCTGCAAAAAACTGGAGCGGTAAGACGGATCTGGCTCGCATCGACACGCAAACGCAGCCGTGTTGAACGGACATTTCGGGTGATTTGAATTTCGGGTAAGTCGGATAAGGTCATTTTTTATATTTAATCATTTTTTTAATCCTCCCCAACCCTCCTTTGTTAAAGGAGGGAGAAAAGCCTTTATAAAAATATGTAATAACGAGCTTTTCTTGCATAAAAGTTAAAGCAGAACTTTTACTCAGAGTTTGGGTAGATTTATTTACGATAAACTCACTTCTTTCTATTTTCTACCACCTCTTTTACATTTTCTCCTAGAAGGAGAAAACTTAAGGCATGAAAAAAGGTGATCAAATCTTAAACCGCTGTACGCTCTTCAATTCCATTATCAGTCGCGACAATTGCGATATCTGCTTTGTTGATCGCAAAGATACCGTTACACACTACCCCAGGAATATCATTGATGGTTTTTTCAAGCTCAAGTGCATTCAGGATATTCAGGTTATAAACATCTAAAATCACGTTACCGTTATCAGTTACCACACCTTCACGATACGCAGGATCTCCACCTAAAGCGACCAGTTTACGCGCTACTGCAGAACGTGCCATCGGAATCACTTCTACCGGAAGCGGGAATTCACGGCCTAATTGCCCTACCCATTTTGAATCATCTACGATACACACGAATTTTTTCGCGATAGAGGCAACAATTTTTTCGCGAGTCAGTGCTGCGCCACCACCTTTGATCATATGCATATGACGGTCAATTTCGTCCGCACCATCGACATAGGCATCTAGACCACCCACGCTGTTCATATCAACAACTTCAATGCCGAGCTTTTTCAGGCGCTGTGCTGTCGCTTCCGAACTGGCTACCGCAGCTTCCAATTGCAGCTCAGGTAAAAGCTCAATTAAAAAGTTCACAGTGCTACCTGTACCTACGCCTAAAATACCCCCTTTTGGCAAGTGTTTTAAAGCCGCTTTGGCTGCAGCTTGCTTTTTCTCATCTTGGGTTGCATATAGACTCATGGCTTCACTCAACTATTTTGGACTTTTGCAGTATTTTCGAACCGCAAAGCTGTCTGGTTTGTTACAATAAGCCCCTATTTTAAACTGTTAGATGGAAAATTAACATGCTGTCTCGTTTGGTTCGACAAATTTTACAAGCAACGGTCTATGATGTTGCAATCGAAACCCCACTCGAAGCAGCGCCACGAATTAGCGAACGACTCAATAATAACATCCGCTTTAAACGTGAAGATTTACAACCGGTTTTTTCATTCAAGCTACGCGGTGCTTATAACCGTATTAGTCAATTACCGAAATCGCAAATGGAACGTGGCGTTATCACTGCTTCAGCAGGCAACCATGCACAAGGCGTGGCACTTTCAGGGAAAAAGCTAGGTATACGCGCGATTATTGTGATGCCTAAAACCACACCTGATATCAAAGTACAGGCAGTTAAACGTCTCGGTGGCGAAGTAGTTTTACATGGCGATTCATTTGATGTTGCCAATAAATATGCGATTCAACGTGCCCAAGAAGATGGCATGACCTTTATTCCGCCCTATGACGATGAACTGGTGATTGCAGGCCAAGGTACGATTGCCAATGAAATTCTGCGTCAATGGCGTGATGTGGACTACGTGTTTGTTGCAGTTGGCGGTGGCGGCCTGATCGCAGGTGTCGCAGCTTACTTAGGTGATGTCGCACCACACGTCAAAGTTATTCCCGTGGAATATGATGAGTCTGCCTGTTTAAAAGCTGCATTTGAAGCCAATGAGCGCGTAATTCTTCCATCTGTTGGATTATTTGCTGATGGGACAGCGGTAGCCCAAATTGGTGAAAAACCATTTGATGTAATCCGTCTGCAAAAATCGGACAATTCTGGCCCAATCGTGGAACCCGAGGTGGTGCTGGTGAATACTGATGAAATCTGTGCTGCCATTAAAGATACCTATGACGAGTGCCGTAGTATCGTAGAGCCATCAGGTGCAATGGCACTGGCCGGCATCAAAAAATACGTGACTGAACATAGCATCGAAGGGAAAAACATGGTGTCGATTGTCTGCGGCGCCAACATGAACTTCGACCGTTTACGTTATATCGCGGAACGTACCGAACTGGGCGAGCGTAAAGAAGCAATCTTTGCCGTGACCATTCCGGAACAGAAAGGTTCATTCCTGAGTTTCTGCCGTGCCTTGCAAGGTCGTAATATTACTGAATTTAACTACCGTGCCAGCGATGCTTCTGCTGCGCAGGTATTTGTCGGCATCAGTCTGAAAAATGGCGAGAAAGAACGTCAGGAAATTTATGAAGCCTTAAAGTTCCAGTATGACGTTGACGATCTCTCTGATGATGAAGTGGCCAAACTGCATATCCGTTACCTGATCGGCGGTCATGCCGATATTGAAAATGAACGCCTGTTCCGTGTGGAATTCCCGGAACGTCCTGGTGCTTTACTGATGTTCCTGGAACGTCTTGGTCCGACCCATAACATTACCCTGTTCCACTACCGTAACCACGGTGCTGCTGAAGGACGTGTTCTGGTGGGTCTTGAAGCAACCGATGCTCAACAGAATCCGGACGGCTTGATCGAAACTCTCGAAACCATTACCTATCCTTATCAGGAAATTACTAATAATCTCGGTTATCAACGTTTCTTGAAGTAATTCTTCCAAATATAAGCCGCCTTTTGAGGCGGTTTTTTTAGGATAATATTTTATGTAGATTTAAAAGTGCATCATCAATGAAAACACCAATTATCCATTAATTTTCAATCTTGTTATAATGATAAATAACTACAAAAACAGAATCTTAAGATATGAATATTACTTTTATTATTATTTTGCTCACCACTTTATTTGTCTATTTATACGGCTATCCAGCATACAAATTAAATCAAGAAGAAGATCGTGTTCGAACAAATATGAAAAATATTCCCAGTAATGCGACCGCAAATAACCTCAGCAACATCGCAGGTATAGAGGCACATTCAGAAATACTCAACCAGTATCCCAAATTCGTTGTTTATATTTTTCTAGATCATTATAAAGAAGTGAAATTAGATCCTAAAATTTCAGCTTTTGTGAAAAGCTTTTCTTGTGCCGCAATCGACAATCTAAAAACTTATCCTCAACTCAAACACCAAGCCACACTCAATATCATGAAAGATGATCATCATGAATTCGAATACATCATCCAAAATAGTTATGGAACCTTATATACACATCGTCAGGTTATGTCTGACTGTCCAAATTTTCAATCTGTACTTCATATGAAAGAAGCGTAAATACTTCAAAGATTTGTACTATTTTTACCTAAAGACTATAGCTGAAGAATCGCCTTCTTATTACCATAGCGAATATAACGAATGACATAAAGATAACGAAGGACAATCCATGGCATTATTTGCAGTCATTGGGCTTGGCAGTTTCGGTGCCACAGTGGCCACACAGCTGATCAGCCTGAATCATGAAGTGATCGGGATCGATCTGAATAAAAAATATGTAGAAAACATTTCTGATCAGCTAACCCATGCCGTGATTGCCGATGCAACCGATGAACATGTACTCGACGAGCTGAATATTCAGCGCTGTGATGCTGCTGTGGTGGCAATTGGAGAGGATATTGAAGCCAGTATTCTGTGTGTATTGCACTTAAAAAATATGGGTGTCAAGAAAATATGGGCGAAAGCGAAATCAAAATCCCATCACATGATTCTGACCCATCTTAATGTTGAAAAAATCATTCACCCTGAAGAAGATATGGGAGTTCGGGTGGCCCAGTCATTAAGCTATCCGATGGTCAGTCGCTATATGGCGCTTGAGGATGATCACTATATTGTCAAAATTGAAATTCATGCTGAACAGCATGGTATGCCATTGAATCAATTGATGAAGCATGGGCCTGAAATTACTACTTTATTACATAAGCGCGGGTCTACCCTGCAATATCACGTAGATGCCAATCAGGTTCTTCAGAAAGGCGATATTCTTGTGGTTGAAGGATTATTAGAGCCTTTGCGCCATCTTTCTAAATACTTTAGACATCTATGAAAAATTCTAACTTAAAGCAACACAGGACGATTAATCTCAGTCCTCCAAGCTTACTGGCTTTAGGATTTCTCGGATTGATTCTGATCGGTTCGCTGCTATTGATGATGCCCATTGCACATCAGGGAGAAATCAGCTGGCTAGAAGCCATTTTTACCGCAACTTCAGCAGTCACCATCACCGGACTATCGGTGGTGAATGTCGGTGAAGCCTATACGGTATTCGGGCAGATCGTCATTATGTTTTTGTTGCAATGCGGTGGTTTGGGTTTTATGACTTTTGCCATTCTGGCAGTAATGAGTCTGGCACCAAAAATGGGACTGAAGCAGCAAGTCATGGCTCAGGAATCTATCGGGCAAACGAGTCTGAAAAAAGTCAGTTTTACCATTAAAGCCGTGTTTTTATATTCACTGTTTTTTGAAGCAATCGGTACGCTGATTCTGACTTTGGCGTGGCTCAAAGAATATCAGTTCAGCGATGCATTATTTTATGCAGCCTTTTATAGCGTTTCAGCTTTTAATAATGGTGGATTTTCACTCTTCCCCAACAGCTTGATGAGTTTTTCCGGCCAGTATTTAATTACTTTTACTATCAGCATGTTGTATATCATTGGGGGTATTGGCTTTTTGGTGTTGATGGATGTTAAAAAAAACAAGCGCTGGCGCAAGTTAAGTACTAACAGCAAGCTGATCCTCTCTACTATTCTGGGTCTTAACTTAAGTGCGTTTATCGTACTCTGGCTATTAGAGGCCTCTAATCCGCAAACTTTAGGCCTGATGAGTTTAGGCGATCAGGCCGTAAATGCCTGGTTCCATGCTACGGTTCCCCGCTCTTCGGGTTTTAATAGCTTGCCAATGGAACAAATGAGCGATGCATCCAGTCTCGTTACCATGCTGCTCATGTTTATCGGGGGCGGCTCCTTAAGTACTGCAGGCGGCATCAAGGTCGGAACGTTTATTATTGTGGTAATAAGTGTCATCAGTTTTTTAAGACGCGAAGATGAAATCCGGGTGTTTAATCACTCTATTCCGGAGAAAACCACATTTAAAGCCTTGGCGGTGGTGTGCATTACTGCTGCACTCATCATAATGGGCTTTATGAGTCTATTAATTCTGGAACCTGATCTTGATTTTCTGGACCTGCTGTTTGAGGCTGTTTCGGCGGCATGTACCGTCGGCTTGTCTCGAGGTGTGACTGAAAAATTACAACCAGCCAGTTTAATCATTCTGATGTTATTGATGTTTGCAGGTCGACTAGGGCCACTGACACTTGCTTATTTCATTGCAACTCCGAAAAAGAGCCGCATAAAACATCCTCCTTCAGAAATCCAGATTGGCTAAAATTAGCTATAAAAAAAACCATGCCGCAGCATGGTTTTTTTTAATCTTAAGATGATTAAACCTGGAATCTTAGAACCAGTTCATCAGGGAAATTCCTAGTCCCACATAAGTGGCACGGTGATTATAATCAATCAGACTTTCGCCATAGCCGTCAAAAAGCTGGAATTGACCTCGCAAACGTCCACTAATCGGGAATGACCAGTCAAACTGTACTGCACCACGGTTATCATCTCCACCTTTTAAAGTATGACGCAGCATTAATGAAAAATCATGCTCGTTATATCGATAAAATGCAGTCATGTCTCCGCGTCCGATATAGTTTTTGATCTCGGGATTGTTATCGTCTTCACGTTTCTCTTCAAAGCGATACCAAGGACGAACCATCAGGGCAAAATTGTCTTTTTCAAAACCAAAATTCAGCATCACCCGGTTCCAACTGCGCGATAGCGGATCAGAGCGGCCATTGGACTGATGGTTGAAAGTCAGGCCTAACATGCGCCAGTTCAGACCTAACAGGTCATAATTGGTACGCAAAACAAAACTGGCTTCTGGTTCATAATTGGTTTCACGAAATGGACGTGATTCTTCCGAGTTATACACCTGCCAACGCGAAGACTGGGTATAACCGAGCCAGAGATCACCATTATTTCCCAAGATATTTTCAACTGCCTTGGTCTTTAAAGACAATTGAAACTTCGCTTCAGTTGAAGTGAGATTTTGTTTCTCTGTCTCTGTATTGTTCGGGTTTTCACTTTGAGGGAATTCATTTTTTTTCGATGTCCAGAAACCTGGCATCAAATACACCGGTTGATAGGAACGAATGTTCCAGGTACCAAGTTTACTTTCCGGAGAGAGTTCCCAGCGACTATCCAGCAAAGACAGATTCGGCGTCAGCTTTGATCCTTCAGAGACATAAATATTGGAGACAGTTTTCCCAATTTTTTCTTTCAAATTATCGGGTTCAGGTGCAAGTTCTACCGCAGCACGACGCTCAGAAACGATTTCAGGCTTATCGGTTACCGGAATTTTAAATAAAGCATCATAGCAAGCCAGACGCTCTGCACTACTTTCTAGTGCGGCACAGGCTTCGGCCGTTGCCGGCATGGGGCTGTTAACTACTGTTTCTTCCGCATTCACTTGCGTCCCAACAGTACAGCCAAGCAAAACGCTCAGCTGTAGAGTTGAGCGCTTAATTGAATTAAGCGCCATTCCTTATCCTCATTTTTTTATTTATAGAACTTGTTGAATCACAAAACCAAGCTGCTCAAGCATTTCACGCTTTGCTACCGGTGCCACCACAGCCTTGGTTGCCTGCTGCTCGACCAGATAGGTCTGTGCAACACGCTTCAAGTCATCCAGCGTGACATGCAACAAACGTTCCCGAAGCTTTTTACGGAACGCTGGTGTGCGTTGATGCAGATAGGCATAACATGCAGTAATGGCTTCGCCTGCCGGTGAACCCGGTTTATCCATGCTGGCAATCAGACCCAGAATGGCTTCTTCCAACTGGTGTGGCTGTTGTGGTGCATTGAGTAACCACTGGATACTGGCATCAAAATCCTGGAAAGTTTCTGCTAGACGTGGGTCACGATAGCTATAGAAACGGAACGAACAGGCATTGCCGTCATAGCTCGCACCACCACCATAGGCACCACCTTTTTCACGAATGGCGCTGTGCAGGAAACCATTACGTAAATAACCCGCCAGTACCATCAATGCAGCAGCATCAGGGTGTGAGACTTCAACTGCCGGATAAGCAGCCGCACAGAACTGGACATTGGCTTGAATCAACCAAGCTTCGTGCTGATCATGGGTCAGTTTTTCGACTTGAGTCAGTGCAACCGGTGCTGGATCAACCGCAAGTTTGTCCCAGACATTCTGGATTTCTTCGATTAGATGCTCAGATTGTGGTTCTTCACACACTAGCAGGAATTGCTTTGGTGCTTGCAACAAGACCCGATGAATCCGTTTTAATTCATCAATCAGCAGATCATATTCAGCCGGATCTTTTTCGATCTTAGACACCAGTTCGATCAGCCAGTTCAATGCACCCAGACCGGTATTATGATAATCACGCAAAGCCAATGCACTATGCTGACGTGAAGCGGTTTGCATCGCATAACTATGTCCAGAACCGGAAATACGTGACTGCCAGCGTGTTTTACGCTGTTGTAGCAGCTCGATAATACGGTCTTTTTCATCAAAACGGAGTTGTTCAAAGCCGATCTTCAACAGACGGATCGCATCGAGATGGTTCACCAGGGATTTGGTGGTCAGGGTTAGCCAGGCAGTAATCTTGTTTTTGTCATCCACTTTCGAACGCAAAGACGCGCCCATGCCCAGACCGCCGCTTACCGCTGTTTGCAGCTGCTGGAACTCAAGATAATCATACTCACCCGCACCGACTTCACCCATCAGGATCGACAGTAGGTTAAAGTAAGGCGACTGCACCACTTCATCCGGAATATTAACCAGAACCTGTTGATAATAAATACCATTAGTTCCGGCATGATACAGGTTCAATGGCGTATCGACGTGGTTACAGATAATCTCGCGTAACTGACCTTGCACAATCTGTAATTCCGCAGGCACATCTTCCAGACCGACTTTCGGCAATAAGTTCAAGTCATCTGGTGTATCCTGACGCACATTTAATGCCTCAGTCTGTGCAATAATTTCAGCTTTTTGCTCTTCAGTCAGATTCTTGCCAATTTCAGCCAGACGTGCTTTTTCATCCGCTGCTTCTTTGGCAGATTTGGTCGCATCCGGAACCAGCGTCAATTGGACACGATGTGGATTATCCAGCAGATGTTCTTTGATCAGATTGGATAACCACATTGGATCTTGCAGTTCTTCTTTGACTGCAGCAATGGCAGAGTCCACATCCCAAACTTCGACCGGATCACGATGATGAATCGCGCTGCCCAGACCGCTCAGAATCAGGCTTAAACCATACGGCGTACCATCACCATTGATT
This sequence comes from Acinetobacter sp. 228, assembly GCF_048147885.1. NCBI lineage: Bacteria > Pseudomonadati > Pseudomonadota > Gammaproteobacteria > Moraxellales > Moraxellaceae > Acinetobacter > Acinetobacter sp. 228. The sequence continues at coordinate 123,090 of NZ_JAYWYV010000008.1, read as the reverse complement.
TCACGCTGATGCAATTCGATTTGATGCAGGATCGCATCGACCATGTTCTGATCAACCGGTTTAGAGGCAACCTCTTCTAGAACCTTAAATACACCATTTTTAAATTCTTCTGCATGCTCAGGATTTGAACCCTGCACCGCACAGTAGAAAGTCATTTCAAAGTTAGAATCATCCACGCCCATGAATGGACCTGTTGCATCTGCATAACCACAAGTTTCCAGATAATGACGTAGTGGTGATGCTGAATCTTCGAGCAGAATTCCTTCGACTAAACGCATACCTAAACGCAATTTAATGTCACTGGCTTCCGGCAATAACCAAGACAGCACATGATAGGTCTTGTCCTGTAGGTCTTCGGCATCAACCGCATAGCTGTCGGTAACCGTCAATGGTGCAGTCAAACGGGTTTCAGGTGTTGGATAGAGCGTCTGACCTTTTTCAAATTTGGACAATGCCAGATTTTCAAACTGCTCTTGCAGTTCAAATGCGGTTTTATTACCAAAAGTCATGAAGACTGCATTACTTGGATGGTAATGTGACTTATAGAAATCGACTAACTCTTGGTAAGTTAAATCAGGAATATCTTTAGGATCACCGCCCGAATTATAGTGATAAGTCGTATTTGGGAATAAATGATGCGCCAGCGTGTGATAAAGCTGATCTGAAGGCGAACTCATCGCCCCTTTCATTTCATTAAAGACCACGCCTTTATAGACAGGCTCACCATTTTCCAGCTCAATACGAATACCTTCCTGAGCAAAATCCAATGGATTCAGGTTCGCAGCAAATGCTGCATCCATATACACTTCGAGCAGGTTCTGGAAATCCTTGCTGTTTTGGGTCGCAAATGGATACGCAGTCCAGTCCGCCGCAGTAAAGGCATTCATAAAGGTGTTCAGTGAACGGCGAATCATCAGAAAGAATGGATCGCGCACCGGGAACTTTTCTGAACCGCATAATGCAGTATGTTCCAGAATATGCGCTTCGCCTTTAGAGTCCATCGGCTGGGTACGAAATGCGACCAGAAAGACATTTTCATCGTGATTGGTCGCCAGGTGATAATGTGTGGCGCCAGTCACTTTATGTTTATATTCAGACACGAAAATGTCTAAAGCTTCAACATGTTGTTGACGTACCAACTGAAACGCAGGATGTACAGTTTGAGAAATGGTTTCAGTGACATCTACAGTCATGCGATCTCCTAATGCTTTAATTAAAATAACTAAGAGCATTATAGCTTTAGTTATCTGAATTATTCACGTTGAAAACCGAGGATTTTGATCGAATTAAGTAAACTTGATCATTTGAAAATTAAATCATCAAATTTACCATCCAGATTCAGCTTAGGTACTATAAGCTTAGGCAATCAGATATTTAAAATAGTTATAGCTTGGATTATTTTCAACAAATACATAGTTCTGTTTTTGATAGAAACTGGCAGCCAGCCGGGTATCGGTTTGCAAGCATAAAGCGGAATAGTGCGGACGTGCCAGTTGTTCCAGATAAGCCAAAAGCTGCTTACCCACCCCATGTAGCCGATATTTTGGATGTACATAGAAGCGGCGCACACGGCCAATACGTTCCTCAATCCCATTATCGCCCCATTGCTGGTTGAGGCCACCACAGGCAATCAGTTTTTTACCGTCATGTGCGATCAGTAAATGCTCATTGGCTTGAGCAAAGCAGTTCTTCCCAGTGCGATATTCTTCAATTAACTTATCCATCACATCTAGGCCTTCTTTGCGCGCCAGCGTTGCGAGCGCTTCGATTTGGTCAGGAAGTTGTTCGACTTTTACAATTTTAATATCCATATACGCACGCTATTTAAAATGATTGTGAAAATGAGGTTCGCAGAACGACTTAAAAGTATCATACCAAGCCCGAATTATCCTTATAAATAAAAGTTGACACTTAAATCAATACTGATGAGTGCCGGCGCCTAAAAATAAGTCAAAACTTAGACCAAAGATAGCTCCTGAATAAAATACAGCATTTTTGAGAAATATTTGAAAATGATTCAGCAAACTACAGCATTTCCAAGCAATCGTGTAAACTTGATACTTTCATTTTTAATGTGATATTTGAACATGGCAAATGTTGATCTTTTTGCAATTGGTAATGCGCTGATTGACCAAGAATTTAAAGTTTCTGATGATTTCTTAAATGCACATCATTTGCAAAAAGGCACCATGCAACTTGCAGATGGTGAAACTCAGGCCACTCTTTATCAAAATCTCCAAGCGACTCAGGTGTATAAAGGTCAGGCTTCTGGTGGTTCAGCAGCCAATACTACGGTAGCATTTTCAGCACTGGGTGGTTCTGCATTTTATGGTTGCCGTGTCGGTAATGACGAACTCGGGCAAATCTATCTGAAAGGTTTAAATGATGCTGGCATTGAGACTACAACCCAATCGATTAGTGAAGGTGTAACAGGTACCTGTATGGTACTAGTCAGCCCTGATTCTGAACGCACCATGCATACCTATTTGGGTATTACGGCTGAACTGAGCAATGCACAAATCGATTTCAGTCAACTGAATACAGCAAAATGGCTTTATCTTGAAGGCTATTTGTCGACTTCGGATACCGCACGGCAAGCTGTGAAACAGGCACGTGAAATTGCCCGTACTAACGGTGTTAAAATTGCGTTAACTTTATCTGATCCAGCAATGGTGCAATATGCCCGTGCAGGCCTTGATGAAATGATTGGCGATGGTGTTGACCTGCTACTGTGTAACCAGCAAGAAGCCTTGATGTACACCGAAACCGACAGTCTTGAGGCTGCTTTACTTAAACTGAAAAGCTTAAGTCAGCACGTTGTCATTACATTGTCAGCCGAAGGTGCACTTATTTCAGATCATGAGAACACCTTTAAAGTACCAGGCCGTAAAGTGACTGCAGTCGATGCAAATGGGGCTGGTGATGCTTTTGCCGGTGCTTTCCTGTACGGATTAAACGCCAATTTAGGTCTGCAAGCGTCTGCAGAACTGGCAATTCTTATTTCCAGTCAGATAGTTTCACAATTTGGTCCACGCCTGGCAGTTGAAGACTATGCAACCTTATTAAAAGACTTTCGAAAGGAATGTGCTTAATGTTTAAAATTTGCATGACGGAAGACATTCCAGAGCGTGAAGCACGCTCTTTTGAGCTTCCAGATGGTGATACAATTTTCATCACCCAACGTGATGGTGCATTTTATGCCTATCAGAATTTGTGCCCACATTTGCAGGTTGAACTGGAATTTCTGGAAAACCAGTTTCTGGATCGCGATCAGGAATTTATTGAATGTTCAACGCACGGTGCACTATTTCTGGTGGAAAGCGGTGAATGTATTTCTGGCCCTTGCCAAGGTCAATCACTTGAAAAAGTAGAGATTACCGTGCATTCTGATGGTGGAATTTACCTCTCAGAATAAGACTAAAACGGACAACACCATGCCTGCATTTTTTCTAGACTATAATCTGATGCCTTTCCATCTCAGCTTATTGGCGATTATTCTGTTTGGCGTGGTGAAAACCGTTTGTTTCTATTTTGGGCTGAGACCCAGTAAAATTCTGCAAAAAATTTCACCCTATGATTTTCAGCATGTTGATCTGTTAAATGTGAAATTTTCAAAAACATTGATTGTATTTTTTTTCCTGATGAATTTCAGCTTTGCCGGCTATGTCTTGCAATTTCTGATTTATTCTCAGGAATTCAAGTTTCTCCCCGCTTATTACCTGATTATTCCCGCTTTGATCATTGCGACCTTTTTCACGATTTTTATGATTCACTGTCTGGATCAAGTCATTCCACCCAAATATAAAAAGAACAATGTCAATTTGCTTGGCCGGCTGGCAACGATTTCAAGTGGCAATGCCCGCCCCGGTTTTTCTGCTCAAGCACGGGTACGGGATGAATATGGGCAACTCCATTATGTACAGGTAGAACCGGAATTTGGTGAGCTTGGTTTTCAATCGGAGATTATCCTTATTCGCATAAGAAAATCTCATTATATAGCCAAGAAAATCTGCAAGTCTAACCAGCTGTTTAGCCTAAATCTGGATTAAATATCAGGTCATTTCTCATATTCAAAATCCTGACGGCTATCAGGATTTTAGTTTACAGATTTATTTTTTGAGAAGCCCCGAAACCATACTTAGTACATTTTGTATATCGCTGTTGGCTTCCTGCTTACTGGTCTGTTCACCTTGTGGGGTAAGAGAGTCAATAATCTGCGGCAATACCTGTGAAATAGCACCATATACATCTTGCTTAGGGGTATGAGTTTGCTGCGCTACCTCTTCAACTTCCTGCTCATCGAACAGGTTTTGTACCTGCTGCGGATCAACATGAGCATTTTCACCGGGACCTGTCGATACCCAATCGTCTACCTGACGAGTAAGGCCTTGGCCTTTTAGCTTGTCCAAGGCACCCTGCAAGCCACCCTGTTTTTGTATCCAGGCCAACACCAGAGGCAACACGGCGATCAACAAAGTTTTGCCGGTAGAACTCCCCCTGAAACCTGAGCGAGGTTGAGAAGTGCTTTGACTACTGGCACCACCTAGCTGACTGAGGACCGAACCTAAGATTGCACTCAGGCCATTTTGGCGTGTTTGCTGACCGGTTTGATTCTGTTGATTTTGGGTTTGTTGATTTTGCTGAGGATTGGATTGGTTTAAATGCCCTAATACTGAGCCTAGAATATCTGCCAAACCGCCCTGTTGTGAAGTTTTCTGCTGCGATTGTCCACCACCTAATGCCTGCTTTGCTAATATTTCCACAATATTACTTAGGTTTGTCATGTCCTATATCCTATGTGCATTTTAACTACAGGATACGGCCTGCCTTCACATTGTCTAGGCCAGATTGTGTTAATATTTGCAATCTTGATAAAGCAGATTTTCGGCTTACCAGCGAAATTTATCCCAGTTTTCCGGGTTAGCCCAAAACTTGGAATTAAACCAGTCTGGCACATGCTTATAGGTTAAAATATTAAATTGCCACAGCGCAAAATCTGCCTCATGTGCGGTCTTGTCGATCAACTGGGTAAATCCCAGAGCTCTCAATAATTTTTCGTTGTGCAAACGACTGACTACCACCAGACGTTTGGCAAACAAATCACGCAATTTCACCAAAATTTGGCTCATCATCTGTTCAGACAAAAATTCAGTTTCTGTGGTATCCAGCCTCACCACAGCCACGTCATAACGTTGTTGAAAAGGCAGATTTAAAAAGTCAGATACGCTAAAATGGTACCATTGAATAGCTGGCTGAAACTGGACTTGGCTCAAGTCCTGCCCAATACAAATAGCAGTATGAATTGGCTGTTCCCGTGCGAAATCGTCTAGCATCGAAGTAATGACATTCTGCTCAGCCATAACTGCATCCTTATGATTTAAGTGAGTAATTTTTATGGAACTTCAGGGCATTTGTCATAAAATGCACGTCGGCCTCAAGGACCTTAGTGTAACTGAACAACAGTTACAGCGGGCAAATGTTGAATATAAATTAATTCTGGATCGTGCAGAAATTGATCTCCCGTTTAATTTAGGCGAGGAAATCGAGATTGAATGGACAGGGAATATTTACTGTGTGTCTTGTGGTAAAAAAACCTCCAAATCATTCTCACAAGGTCACTGTTTTAAATGTTTTAAAACCAATGCTTCATGTGATATGTGCATCATGAAGCCAGAAACCTGTCATTATCATTTAGGCACTTGCCGCGAAGATGAATTTGCACAGAATGTCTGCTTTCAGCCACATATTGTTTATTTGGCCAATTCTAGCGCATTAAAGGTCGGTATAACCCGTACCAGCCAAATGCCGACCCGCTGGCTTGATCAAGGTGCCACCCAGGCCCTGCCGATTATGAAAGTGGGCTCACGTCGTCTTTCTGGAAAGCTTGAGGTCATGTTTGGTACGCAGGTAGCTGATAAAACTGACTGGCGCAAGCTACTCAAAGGTGAAGCAGAACCCCTTAACCTGATTGAAGTGCGTGAACAGTTGCTAGAAGAATTTGCACCAAAAATTCAGACGATCCGTGAAGAATTTAATCAGAATTTGCAGTTTAATGAAAATATTGAAGTGCTTGAAGATGAACTGCCACGTGAGTTTATTTATCCTGTAGAGGAATATCCGGAAAAGATTAAATCGCATAATCTGGATAAAACTCCCGTGATTCGCGGCAAATTACAGGGAATTAAAGGCCAATATTTGATTTTAGATACTGGCGTGATCAATATCCGCAAATATACCGGTTATGAGCTGATTATACGAACTTAAACCATCATTGCCACAAGCATAAAAAAACCAGCCTGCAGGCTGGTTTTTTGGTTAAGATCATCTTATTTGATTTTTGCCTGAGATTTCAGATAACGCGTATAGTCATCAAATTCCTGCTGACCACGAAGTTGCTGATATAACTTCACCAACTCACTACGTTGCTCTGCACTCAATACATCTACCGGGTTCTTCTTCACTTCTGATACTGCAACTACAACCAGCTCATTTGGCATTTTCGTTGTCGTTACTGACCAGTAACCTGCTTTTGGTGTCGGAAGACTAAATGCTGCGCGCTGTACATCGCGTTTTAGCAAACCTTCAGCACGTGTGTAAACACCAGCATCTTCAAAGATCAAATCACCTTTTGCCACAGCTGCAGCCGGTTTGGTTTTAAACTCATCCAGAGCTTTCTGAATTTTTGCTTTTGCCAATGCAGCTGCTTTGTCTTCAATCAATAGCGTCTTAACCAGTGGTTTGGCTTCTGCCAGTGTCTGCTCACCGGCTGCATGATAATCACGCACCTTGATCCAGGCTACATCACCATTGGCCAGCTGGATACTGGATGAAGCATTACGATCACCATTTTTAACATCATCATTGAACAGTTTGACTTTGAGGCTAGCATCGCTCAACACTGGATCTCGGGTCGAAAGTTTTACCCCTTGGGCTTTCTGAACCTGTACACCTTTGACCTCTTGAGTAACGACATCCAGAGAATCACTTCCTACCACCATATCATTCAGTGTATTGACCATATCGGAGAATGCATTGGATTTTTTAGCAGCCAAAACTTCTTCAGATAAACGCGCTTTTTGTGACTCAAAAGAAGGAACCACAACATCTGGAGTTTGTACAGAAATAATATGATATCCATAATCTGTTTTCACCGGTGCAGACACCTGACCCGATTTTAAAGAACCAACTGCCTGGTCAAATGCGGTACCGAATACGCCTTCTTCATAGACAGCAATTGCGCCACCTTTCGACTTGGAATCAGGGTCTTCAGAATACTGTGCGGCAGCCTGGGCAAAACTTGTTCCAGCTTTAATTTTTGCTACAATTTCAGTTGCCAGTTTTTTTGCTTCTGCATCACTACGACTGTCCGCCGTAATTAGAATATGCTTCACCTCTGGTTTAACTGCCTGTTTTTGTTTAGCAACAAAAGCTGTATAGGCTTCCTGAAGTTCAGCATCTGTCACCGCTAAACTCTGTGCCTGAATATCGCTTGGCTTTAATACCACATAGTCCACATCTACACTGGTGGGCTGCTTAAACAGGGGTTTATGTTTTTCATAATAGGCAGCAATTTCTGCATCAGTTACTTTGACGTCTTTTTTATAACGATCCAGATTAATACTCGAAATATAAATATGGCGTTGTTCAGTTTGCAAATCAGCAATCTGCTGCATTTCGACCGGGCTCACCAGCGGATAATCCAGAAAAGTCGATGACAGCATCTTCAGTGCATGATCTGTACGTAAACTTTCGATCAAAGCACGATTGGTCATGCCAATTGATTTCAGATAGTTTTCATATAAAGCATTGGAGAAATTGCCATCTTGCTGGAAAGTAGGCTGTTGGGCGATCATCTGTTCAATCTGCTGGTCACTGAGACTGATTCCCAATTTTTCAGCCTGTTGCAACAATAAAGTACGGGCGACCAGCGTATCCATGGCTTTTTGGTCGATGAAGCTTTGATTCAGTAAAGTTTCATCCCCATTGGCATAACTGAGATATTGTTCTTTAAATGATTTCGTCAGTGTCTCTAATTCTTTTTGAGATATTTCAGTTCCGTTTACTGATTTTGCTGCATCAGAACTTCCGCCGCTAAAATATCCTTCAATACCTACAAGTGCTAACGGGGTCAAAAATAGAACGAGCAAGACTTTGCCCAACCAGCCCTTAATAACTTTACGAAAAGCTTCCATAAGTATTCCAATATTTTATTTGCCAAGGATTTTAACCGAAAATACCCATTGAATGAATGTGTTAATCATCTCAATTAAATTTATTAATAAAAAACGCGCCAAATAAGGCGCGTTTTGTCGCTAGAAAGACTTAAGCTACAGCGTCTTTTAAGCCTTTACCTGCTTTGAAACTAGGTACTTTGCTTGCTTTAATTTCAAGAGTAGCACCAGTTTGTGGATTACGGCCAGTACGTGCAGCACGTTCTTTCACGCCAAAAGTACCAAAACCGACTAAAGTTACAGTATCACCCGATTTTAAAGCTTCAGTAACAGAAGCAATTGTAGCATCTAAAGCCTTACCTGCGTCAGCCTTAGATAATCCCCCTTTCTCTGCAATTGCATCAATTAATTCTGATTTATTCATGAAGATTACGTCCTCTTAATATCGTTTATTTAAGGTTCAAGAATTGGTTTAACATGCCATAACGCCTTTATAGCAATGCTTTAGGTATAAACGCAATACTTAAGAACCTCTTTTTTTTCAAAAAATATGCGAAAAAAACATTGAATAATAAATAAAGTCATTTTATTTGTGTTTTTTTCGATAATTCTTCTTTCATTTTTTCTTGTTCCGCAGTCAATTGATCAACTTTGGTATGCAACTGAAGGATTAAACGTTCCAAATATTGTACATCCTTCAGTGTGACTAATCCTATACGATTCAATGAATGATGAACAGAGTTGTCAATTAATTTTTCCACTTTGTCTTTGGTGTCGATAACCGACTCTTTGGCTTTCTCCGAAACCTTTTCTACAGTTTGATCAGCAATATCGACAGTTTTAGATTCCAGTTCTTCACCCACCTTGACCAGCGAGTCAAACAGTTTATTGCCTTCTTCTTCTGCACGCGAAAATGCCCCCAGCCCTGCCAGCCAGATCTGTTTGGTGTATTTACGAAAATCAAGAACCGATTTGCGCTCTGAGGCAGATTTGGACTTGGCTTTTAGCGTTTTCTCATTCGAAGCTTCCGTTGAATCTTGTGCTGTTTTTGACTTGTCCATGTGCACGGCTCCTGCTTATTTTCCACTCAATTATTATAAATTATTCTACAAAATCACTGCATAATAGCAAATTTAGTACTTGATAGATTTGGTAAACTGTTCTACAAAGCAATTTATTTCAAGTCTAATTTGATTTAACCCTGAAATCTTTTTACAGGCAGGAAGCTTTTTCACTTTATATTTCAGGTAAGGATTGGTTGTATATGAGCGAATCGCAACAAAGTCAAAATCAACCGCATTTGTTGCTTACGATGATGTTAATTGTTCTTGAAACAATATTTACCTTCATTCTCAAGCATGATCGTGTCGTTGCTCTACAGGCCAAAAAGTTTGTAGATGAAAATATCTCGGTTAAAATCAATAGCTATATTCCATATTTTGACTTTTATGTGCAATTCACCCCAAACGGGCTATTGTTTGACCATAAAGCACCAGGCCGCATTGTAGATCTGGATGTACGCACGACCCTCCCTGACCTGATTAAAATTTTTATTTTTGGCAATCGTCGCAGCATCCGCAATATGCGCATTGATGGTCATCAGGTTTTAAAAGATGAGTTTCGTGATCTGTTAACTGTATTTAGTTTACCAAAAGTCTTGGCTGACTGGAGGCACTGGCTGTCCGAGGCACCTACAGATGAGACAGAAATTGTTGCCTCTAAAAAGCGTATTGCACCACTTCTAAAGAAAATTGAAGAGCAACGTTCCAAGATCAATACCTTGCAGGTAGAAGTTAAACAGTACAGAAACCGTCTGAAACGGATCGAGCAGCGTCAAAAGCGCATTAATATTGCTTTTGGCCTGAGCACCATACTTTTGATTACGTTATTAGTGTATAATTGGCTGAGTGTGTAAATCTTTCATTATCCAAAATTTAAATCCCACTAAGGTCTACCAAAAATAACTTGACTATTTTAGTCGGGATTCTTAGAATTGACACATCTAGTCTAACCATGTGTATCGAATCATGCGCCTAACCACTCGCGGTCGCTACGCTGTGACTGCTCTGCTTGATCTAGCTTTACAGCCTTCTGAAAAAACGATTACGCTCGCTGAAATTGCGGCACGCCAAACTATTTCTGTCGCGTATCTTGAGCAGTTATTTGCAAAACTCAAACGCCATGGCTTAGTTTCAAGTGTTCGCGGAGCAAATGGTGGTTACCATTTAGCACGCAATGCAGATGAAATTACAGTATTAGCAATTATTGAAGCTGTAAACGAAACAGTTGATGCGACTCGATGCGACCATAAAGGCAACTGCCAGAATGGCGCAATGTGCTTGACTCATGATTTATGGCAGGAACTCTCCCATCACATTGCCGATTATTTAGCAAAAATCTCGCTTGCTGATCTGGTTGCGCGTGACAATGTACAAACCGTGTCATTACGCCAAAATTCAGCCCCCTTTGATTCAGCCCTTTTATCGGTTACAGGTATTTGACATGAAACGTCCGATTTATCTTGATTATGCAGCTACAACTCCTGTAGATCCTCAGGTTGCTGAACGTATGATGGAATGCTTAACATTCGATGGTACCTTCGGTAATGCAGCATCTCGTTCACACGCATATGGTTGGCAGGCTGAAGAAAAAGTTGAATATGCACGTGAGCAAGTTGCCAATTTAGTTAAAGCTGATCCGCGTGAAATCGTATGGACCTCAGGTGCGACCGAGTCAGACAACCTTGCAATTAAAGGTGTAGCTCATTTCTATGCATCTAAAGGTAAACATATTGTTACCTCTAAAATTGAACATAAGGCAGTTTTAGATACCTGTCGTGAGCTTGAATCCGAAGGTTTTGAAATTACCTATATTGAACCACAGCCTAAAACTGGTTTAATTACACCTGAGATGGTACAGGCAGCGATTCGCCCAGATACGATTCTTGTTTCCCTGATGATGGTAAACAATGAAATCGGTACGGTGACTGATGTTGCAGCGATTGGTGAAATCACTCGTGCCAACAAGATTTTCTTCCATGTCGATGCTGCCCAAGCAGCGGGTAAAGTTGAAATTGATCTTTCGACTTTAAAAGTGGACCTGATGAGCTTCTCTGCACACAAAATTTATGGTCCTAAAGGTATCGGCGCATTATTTGTACGTCGCAGCCCGCGTGTACGCCTTAAAGCTGAAATGCATGGTGGCGGTCATGAACGTGGTATGCGTTCAGGTACGCTGGCAACACATCAAATCGTAGGTATGGGTGAAGCTTTTGAACTTGCAGGTAAAAACCTGGAAGCTGAACAGACTCGTATACGCGTACTTCGTGACAAGCTTTGGAATGGCCTGCAAGATTTGGAACAGGTTTTCCTAAATGGTCACCCGACTCAAAACGTTGCAAACTACCTCAACGTAAGTTTCAACTTCGTTGAAGGCGAATCTTTGATGATGGCATTGAAAGATGCTGCGGTATCTTCAGGTTCAGCATGTACATCTGCAACACTTGAACCATCTTATGTACTTCGTGCGCTCGGTCTTTCAGACGAGCTTGCACACAGTTCGATCCGCTTCAGCTTTGGTAAATACACCACTGAAGAAGATATCGATCACGTATTGACTATCACTAAAGCTGCTGTTGAGAAGTTACGTGAACTTTCTCCGCTTTGGGATATGTATAAGGAAGGTATTGACCTTTCTAAAGTTGAGTGGGCTGAGCACTAATTTTCATCCTGAGATAGTAACGAATCCGTTGCTGTCTCATTGAGAAAAATTTTTTTACCCCCATATTTAATACTAAGGCTGACCCCGAGGTTTGGAGAAGCAACATGGCTTATAGCGAAAAAGTAATTGATCATTACGAAAACCCTCGTAATGTTGGCGTTTTAGACAAAAATGCTGAAAACGTTGGTACTGGTATGGTTGGTGCGCCAGCATGTGGTGACGTAATGCGTTTACAGATTCAGGTAAACGACGAAGGCGTGATTGAAGAAGCACGTTTCAAAACTTATGGTTGTGGTTCTGCCATTGCATCAAGTTCACTGGTGACCGAATGGCTCAAAGGTAAAACTTTGGATCAAGCTCAAGCGATCAAGAACATTGATATTGCAACTGAACTTGCACTTCCACCAGTAAAAGTACACTGCTCTGTTCTTGCTGAAGATGCAATTAAAGCAGCTGTAGAAGACTACCGTAGCAAGAAAGTTAAAGCTTAATTGTTCCACGTTTTGAAATTTTAACGGAGTTTTCATGATCCATTTAACTGAAAATGCTGCAACTCATATCAGCAATTATTTAAAAAATCGCGGTAAGGGTGAAGGTATTCGCGTTGGTGTGAAAACTTCAGGCTGTTCTGGTCTGGCTTATGTGCTCGAGTTCGTCGATGAAGTCGATGCACATGATCAGGCTTTTGAACAGTTTGGGGTTAAAGTATTCGTTGACCCGAAAAGTCTGGTTTATCTTGAAGGTATGGAGATGGACTACGTTAAAAACGGCTTGAACGAAGGCTTCGAATTTAACAACCCCAACAAGAAAGGCGAATGCGGTTGTGGTGAGTCCTTCACTGTATAAACCCGACAGTTATTCTCTTTGACATTAAAACAGTGTGTTTCACACTGTTTTAATTGCATTTATACAGTTATTTTTGCACATTAATCGCGGATCACCTCTCCCATGAATCATTTTGAGCTGTTCAACCTTCCTGTAGCACTCGATATTGATTTGGCGGCTTTAAAGACTGAATTCTTAAAGTTGCAGCAACAATATCACCCAGATAAAGCTGAAGACAAAGATCAGGCTCTGATTAAATCAAGTGATATCAATCAGGCATTTAAAGTCTTGTCAGCGGTCGATAGCCGTGCAGCGTATTTACTGTCTCTCAAGAAACAGGATTATCACTTAGATCAGTCGATCAGTGATTTTGAATTCTTGCAGGATGCTCTGGAAATTCGTGAACAACTGGACGATGCAACTTCTGCTGAAGATTTAACCTCACTTAAACTCGAAGTCCAGCAATGGATCGAGGGTCTGGTTCGCGAGTTTAAAATTGATTATGCGGATGAAGACTGGGCTGAAGCACGCGATACAGTGCGTAAACTACGTTTCTTTGTCAAAGTCATGGCCGATATCGACAAAGCGGAAGACCGCTTCCTGGACGATGACAGCTTTGATCTTGATGATGATTTCTAATTTTTTTAATATTTAACGTGCAAAGGATGTAACACTATGGCTCTCTTGCAAATTGCAGAACCAGGTCAATCAAGTGCACCACATGAACACCGCATTGCGATTGGTATCGATTTAGGCACCACCCACTCTTTGGTTGCCACGGTTCTTTCAGGTAAAGCCAAAGTACTTAATGACGAACAAGGTCGTGTGCTACTTCCTTCTATCGTGCATTATGCAGAACAACAGACTCAATACGGCAATGAAGCAGCGCCTTTCATTATTACTGACCCGAAAAATACCATCGTTTCTGTGAAACGCTTCATGGGTCGTTCAAAAGCCGACATTAAATTCCAGCATCCCTATACATTGGTCGGTGAAGCGAATGAAATGCCGGCTTTTGAAACTGTGCAGGGTCGTAAGACTCCGGTTGAAATTTCTGCAGAAATTTTAAAGCAGTTAAAAGACCGCGCTGAAGCAAGCCTGCAAAACCCGGTCAATGATGCAGTCATTACTGTTCCAGCTTACTTCGATGAAGCGCAGCGTCAGGCAACCCGTGATGCTGCCCAGCTTGCCGGCTTGAATGTTTTACGTTTATTAAACGAACCTACTGCAGCTGCCGTGGCCTATGGTCTTGATCAAGAAAGCAATTTAAGTACAGATCGCAACTATGTGATCTATGACTTGGGTGGCGGTACTTTCGACGTTTCCATTCTGCGTTTTTCTCAAGGTGTGTTTGAAGTTCTGGCAACCGGTGGTCACACTGCGCTCGGTGGTGATGACCTGGATCGTTTAATCCTGAAATGGGCCAAAAAACAGCTGAATATCGAGACTTTGAATGATACTGAATATGCACATTTCATTGTCGCTGCGCGCAAAGCCAAAGAAGCTTTGTCGGATGCAGATTCAGTTCAACTCCAACTGCTTGATCAAGTATTAACACTGGATCGTCCGACATTTGAAGACATCATTAAAGTTGCTTTAGACAAAACCATCAGTGTCTGCAAACGTGTGATGCGTGATGCCAAGCTTGAACTGAATGACATTCAGAATGTCGTTTTAGTCGGTGGTTCAACACGTTCTTATGCGGTACAAAAAGCTGTGCGTGAAGTGTTCAACCAAGAACCGCTATGTACTATTAATCCGGATGAAGTAGTGGCGATTGGCGCATCAATTACTGCGAACCAATTGATTGGCAATTCAACCGATGGTTCATTGTTATTGGACGTGACCCCATTGTCTCTTGGTCTTGAAACCATGGGCGGACTGGTTGAACGTTTAATTTCGCGCAACACCGCAATTCCGGTGGCTCGTCGTCAGGAATTTACCACTTATCAAGATGGCCAGACTGCCATGTTGATTCATGTGGTTCAAGGTGAACGTGATCTGGTTGAACATTGCCGCAGCTTGGGCCGATTTGTGCTGCATGGCATTCCACCAATGACTGCTGGTCAGGCACGTATTGAAGTGACGTTCCAGGTCGATGCAGATGGCTTGCTGACTGTATCTGCCAAAGAAACCACCTCTGGTGTGAATGCCCATATCGATATCAAGCCATCTTATGGTTTATCGGGTGAAGATACTGAACGTCTACTGCTAGAGGGTTATAAGTTCGCTGAAGAAGATAAAAATCTTCGTCATTTGAATGAAACCAAAGTTGAAGCACGGCGTGAGCTGGAAGCACTGATTCAGGCACTTAAGGTAGATGCCGCTCTTTTAACGGAAGATCAGCTTACAGCTCTGCAAACTGCACAAACCCAACTTGAAACTGAACTTCAGGGTTCAGATATCAAAGCAATTGAATCTGCCGTTGAACAGCTTAAAATACATAGTGATGCTTTTGCAGCAGCACGTATGAATCAACATATTGATGCTGCTCTCAAGGGTACTAAACTCGACGACTGGTCAAACTCAAACTAATTTAAGGTAACGACTATGCCACGTATTAAAGTTCTTCCACATGCGCAGATTTGCCCCGAAGGTGCTGAGTTTGAAGTCGAACCAAATGCCAATCTTTGCGAAAGCCTGCTGAAAAATGGCATTAAAATTGAACATGCTTGCGATATGTCAGCTGCGTGTACGACCTGTCATGTAGTCGTGCGCAAAGGTTTTGACAGCCTCGAAGAAATGAATGATGTTGAAGCTGATTTACTGGATCGCGCCTGGGGTCTAGAACCAGACTCACGTCTTTCTTGTCAGGTTAAGCTAGACGGTGAAGATCTGGAAATTGAAATTCCCAAATATACAATTAACCATGCGTCGGAAAATCATTAAGATTTTCGCTGCAAGCTCGATAAAAAACCACGCTCAGGCGTGGTTTTTTCTTTGCTAGAAAGAATTAAACTAAATTTAGATGAACTCTCTAAATATGTTCAATCACTTCATCTTCAAGCTTTAGTTTGACAATACCCTGCGAGTTGGTCATTTTCTGCTGAATTTCAATGCGTTTAATCATTTTTTCCAGTACATGAATTAACTCAGGATATTCAAAGTTTTGCACTTCGTCCAGATTAAGCAGTAAATGAAAACCCTTATATTCGTAATCGAACCAGCGCTGGTATTCGACTTTCTGAGACGCATATTTTTCCATCACCTGCCAGGTTCGCACTGGCGTTTTAATGCCTTTCAGGAAAATCGGCTTTTTCGGTGCGCAAAGATAATCATCCTTGATCAAATTATGAGTATCTTCTGAAATCAGGATTTCATCGACTGCCGCGGCACTTTGCAAACGCGCTGCCAGATTGGCATCACGCCCTACAATGGTATAAGCCATACGATGCGTGGCCCCATAATTTCCTACGTGGCAATAGCCGGTTGAAATTCCCATGCGGATATGGAGCGGCGGATAACCCATTTTTATCCAGCGTTCGCGCAGCAACTTCATTTGCTGACGCATTGCCAATGCCATTTCCATACAGTTTTTGGCATCCTGCTCCACGCCTTCAGAATGCGGATCACCAAAGAAAATCAGGATGGCATCACCCATGAACTTATCAACAGTTGCTTCATAGTTTTTTGCGATTTCGGTCATATGCCGAAGATAATCATTCAGCAGGAATGCCAGATCATCTGGAATCAGGGTTTCAGACAACTCTGTAAAACCTTGAATATCTGAGAAAAAAATCGTCAGTTTTTTACGTTTATACTCAATTTTGGCTTCAGACTCACCTTTCATGATCGATTGCCACAACTGCATAGGCGCATAGCGACTCAACTGATTGGCAAATTCCATATAGCGGTTCATCTGTTCGAAATAATGGTCTTTCTTCTGGGTCATGTATTGCACACGACCACTTTGATAAAAACTTCCAACACCAAAATAGGTAATCAGGCAGATAAAACCAAGAACCGTCAGTTCACTACTGGTCGACTCAAAATAATTATTAAACCCGAAGACCAGAATATTGGCCAGATAGAAAAGCGTAATCCCGATCAGGCTGGCTAGAGAAGCCATCATAAATGAGATTTTATTACTAATTGCGGTATAGAGGACTGCCACCAGACCGAGTAAAGACAATACCAGGTCCAGATGCACGGCCGCCAGAACCACCGAAATGACAATCACATCGATCAGAAAAAGAATATTGCGCCGGATATGATAATCATATTTATAAATCATCCAGCGAGATAGCTTGGGGATGATCAGTAAAACCAGAAACAAAAAAAAGGGAACAAAAAGTTGATACTGGGTATCTGGTTCAGTGTAATGAAAAACGACCAGAACCACAGACAACATGATATATCCCATCATGCGATGGAAATATTCGAACTGATGAGGCTCTTTTTGAATCCAGTCGTCTAATTGCACTCACTCACTCCCTGAAGTCCGCAACTGTCCATGGTTCTTTGAATGCCTTTGACTGATCAGTCCATGCGCCAGTCAAATGGCATATCGCCCTGGCCACGTAAAGCCAGCATTAAGGTTTGACGCATGTGTGCAAGTACTTCACTGCTATATGGAACTGCAGGTGTGCCCCAAACCGGTTTTGGCCATGCAACATCGTTCTGGTAACGGACCACATGATGAAAATGCAATTGCGGCACCATATTGCCTAGCGCTGCTACGTTCATCTTATCCGCACGGAAAACACGTGCCAGCTGGCTAGATAACCAGCTTGACTCTCTTAAAAACTGCTCTTGGTCAGCTTGGCTCAATTCATATAGTTCAGAGACACCCGGCACACGTGGAATCAGAATCAGCCAGGGAAATTGCATATCATTCATCAAACGACATGTTGACAAAGGAAAGTCGCCTACAAAAAAAGTATCTTGAGCAAGTTGTGGATGCAAACTAAACATATCTTTATAAATGATGCAAAATTAGAATGATGGCTAATACTAACATATCCAACTGAAGCTGAATATTGGAAGCAATGTGTTTAAAGACAAATTCTCATGATTTGTTGCAAAGCAGATCACAACAATCACTCTAAACAATTCATCAAAAAAATCAAGCCTGTCGTTCCTGCAAATTTCATCCTGTAATGTAATCCCAGCTGAATTTTCAGGCTGATTTAATCGAATAAAATCAGTGTAATTCTTTGAGCAGACTATCCAGCAAATCCTGAATAAACTGAATCCGTTTTTGATAATCTTCCAGCATGACCATCACTTTCAGACGCTGTCCTCCCTCCATACGGAAATAGGTCGGATGTTTCTGCATCATCTGGATGATGGTCATCGCCTGAACCGGGGTATCCGGGGCAAATTCAATATGCCCGCCCTGGCTACTGATATCAATTTTGGTAATACCAAGCTGTTCGGCTTTCAGTCGAATCTGATGGACGGTAAATAGCTGTTTGACAGGTTGTGGCGGTATGCCAAAACGGTCGATCAATTCCATCCGGATATTGTCCAGTTTTTCCTGGGTATCGGTATTACTGATACGCTTATAAAACAACAGACGTTGATGGACATCGCCAAGATATTCATCCGGAATCAGTGCGGGCATATGCAGGGTAATTTCGGCAGTCAAAGACAATGGTGCATCGAAGTTTGGCGTTTTGCCTTTTTGAATGGCTTTGGTGGCTTTTTCCAGCATTTCCATATACAGGCTATAACCAATCGCCTGCATCGAACCACTCTGCTGCTCACCGAGCAATTCACCTGCGCCGCGAATTTCCAGATCTTCAGTTGCCAGCATAAAACCGGCACCCAAGGTTGATGCACGCTGAATGGCGTCCAGACGTTTTTCCGCATCACCTTTTAAGGCTTTTAAAGACGGCACCATTAAATAGGCATAAGCCTGATGATGTGAGCGCCCTACACGTCCGCGCAGCTGATGCAGTTGTGCCAATCCGAGTTTGTCAGCACGTTCAATCAGAATGGTATTGGCATTCGGAACATCAATCCCGGTTTCAATAATGGTCGAACATACCAGAACATTATATTCCTTATGATAGAACTGCTGCATCACCTGCTCCAGTTCACGTTCACGCATCTGCCCGTGGGCCACAATCACCCGCGCTTCCGGCACCAATTTACGGATATGCTCGGCGGCACGATCAATCGTATCAACTTCATTATGCAAAAAATAAACCTGACCACCGCGCAGTAATTCACGCAGAATCGCTTCTTTAATGGTGTCATCGGTATGTTCTTGCACAAAAGTTTTCACCGCAAGACGGCGTGCCGGCGGTGTGGCGATAATCGACAGATCACGCATGCCACTAAAGGCCATATTCAGCGTACGTGGAATTGGGGTCGCAGTCAGTGTCAGCATATCAACATCGGCACGCATGGCCTTGATTCGTTCCTTGTCGCGCACACCGAAACGATGCTCTTCATCGACAATCATCAGACCGAGATTCTTAAACTGGACATTTTCCTGCAAAATCTTATGTGTACCAATCACAATATCGACTTTACCTTCAATCAGGTCGTCAATGGTCTTGGTATGTGATTTGGAAGAACCGAAACGTGACAGCACTTCAATCCGGACCGGCCAGTCGGCAAAACGATCTTTGAATGAATCATAATGCTGTTGGGCCAGCAAGGTAGTCGGTACCAGAATTGCCACCTGCCGGTTATTCTGTACTGCAACAAATGCGGCACGCATCGCGACTTCTGTCTTGCCGAAACCGACATCACCACACACCAGTCGATCCATCGGTTTGGCCTGCTGCATATCCTGCAGCGTCGCTTCAATGGCATTGGCCTGATCCGGTGTTTCTTCATAAGCAAAGCCACTAGCAAATTGCATATACAGGCTTTGATCGATTTCAAAACTGATCCCGGGCTTGGAAGAACGCCGTGCCTGAATATGTAGCAATTCGGCCGCGACATCGTGAATCTGCTCCAGCGCTTTACGTTTGGCTTTATTCCAGGCATCTGTACCGAGTTTATGCAAGGGTGCCAGATCCGGATCACCGCCACTATACCGGCTGATCAAGTGCAGATTGGTCACCGGCACGTAGACTTTGGCGGCATCGGCATAATCTAGCTGCAGGAATTCATGATCCTGATCATCAATACTTAAGGTGACCAGACCAGCATAACGTCCGACCCCATAATCGATATGTACCACAGGCGCACCCATGGTCAACTCAGTTAGACTTCGGATCAGAAACTCTTCGGAAACTTCCTGCAGACGCTTGCGACGGCGCTGTACCACCCGATGTTCATACAGCTGATTTTCAGAAATTACGCTAACACGATCAGTCAATACCAGACCGCGCTCTAAAGGTGCATTGGTAATGGCAATTGCATGCAGGGACTTGACAAAGCTATCAAAATTTTCAACTGTTGGAATATCACCCAGACTTGGTCTTAATGCATCTTTGAGACTTTCACGGCGTCCAGCACTTTCAGCCACCAGCAGTACTGGATGATTGGCCTGATCAATATATTTTTTGACTTCATGAAACGGTTTTTCACGTTTCGGGTCTACAGGTAGACGCGGTGGCAACTGGGTATCGAGATTCAATACTCCAGCTTTTTGATCAAAAGGTGTTTGTGCGGCAATGATACGTGCAAACTGATTCAGCTGCTCCAGCACCTGATTGGTCTGAAAAAACAGGCTTTCTGGAGGCAGGATCGGCTGATCGACATTGTGGCGACGATCTTCATAACGGCGTACCACATCCTGCCAAAACTGGCTGAGACTTTCTTCGAGAGCCCTATCTGTAATGACAATGCCATTCTTTGGTAGGTACGAAATCAGTGAACTTTGGCCTTGCATTGCTTCCGCGCTGAAAAACAAGGGCAAATAAAACTCGATTCCCGGCGAGACTATGCCATCCATCACATCCTGATAGATCGGGTTTTTCTTTGGATTCGCGGTCGGGAAAAATTCGGCATAGCGGTCACGGAAAGTGGCACGACCTTCCTTGAGCGGAAATTCCTGTGCCGGCAATACGGTAAACTGCTGCAAACTTTCTGTGGTGCGCTGAGTTTCAGAATCAAAAAATTTCAGGCTTTCAATTTCATCATCAAACAGGTCAATCCGAATTGGTGCTTCCTGTCCCGATGCGTAGATATCCATGATACTGCCGCGCACTGCGAATTCACCCGGATCATAAACGGTATCGACCAGATGATAACCCGCCTGAATCAGCTTTTTCTTTTGTTCTTCCAGATCAAATTTCTGACCGACATGAATATCAAAATGCTCACCCAGAATCCATGAGGTCGGCGCTACACGTTGTGCCAGAGTTGAGGCGGACAGCAACAGTACACCTGTTTTGGGCATATTGGATAAGATTGCCAGACGTTCCGAGACAATATCCTGATGTGGGGAGAGACGGTCATAAGGCAAGATTTCCCAATCTGGAAAAATCGTGGGTTTAATCCCATAAAATTCCAGTTCACTTTCCAGTTGACCCAAATGCTGATTATTACGTGCAATCACGATAAATAAACGCGATTGCTGCTGCACGATTTCTTTAAGCAATAATGCAGTTGAGGAACCTTGCAGATTGCCTAACCAGCGTTTCTCGCCTGCTTTGAGCTGTGGTAAATTGAGTTGGGAAATTTCTTGCTGGAACATGGATATAGCTTTAAAGTCTAAATAACCTGAGGCTTATACTAGCACGATGATCTCAGGATATTTTGTTATTTTTATGCAGTCTTGCGACATCAATACACATCAAAAATAAGCCACTTTTGCAGCTTATTTTTGATCACGCAGAAAGTTACGATAATAATCATTTAACTTCTTAAGGATCATTTTGAATTGCAGCAGGTTTTCTTTGGTATTGCCTAAAGTCGCATTAAAACGCTGATGGGCAATTTCCAGATCAATTTTTTCATTGATCAGCATCGCGGTATCATATAACGCTTTTAAATCATCAAACTGTTTTAAACGGCGATTGGACAAATACTCTAATCGTGCACCCAATTCCTGATTGAGTTGAATACCATCGACGATATAACCTGTACCTTCTACATACTGGATATTCTGCTCTTCTAAATATAGCTGTGCAGCAGTCGGTTTATTACTTTTAAATAATGCACTGATTTTATCAAACATCGCCATTTACCCAGCCAAATATAGTTCAGCTTATAGTCTAGATGAAAATGCCTCAAATCCACATCCTGAACTTAAGGCAAATTATCAAAATAGCAGCTGTTCGATGTTACATACGACTTAACGTCTCTGGCTCTGTTAAGAAACCTGTTCGAGCTGATTCTCTGCTGAAGGGATTTCAGACACCAGATTTTCAAATGCAAAAATCTCTTCTAATTGCGCTTCACTCAATAAGTCCAACTCTAATACCACTTGTGGCACGGTTTTATTTTCGCGCATACATTGTTTGCCGATTTCATCGCATTTGGCATGTCCCAATATCGGTTCAAGCAAGGTCACAATCCCGACACTGCGCATAACTGAACTTAAGCAGATCTGCTCGTTGGCCTGAATACCAGCAATACATTTCTGATTCAGAGTTTGCATGCCTTGGGTCAATAACTGAATTGATTCATTCATCGCCACGGCAATCACAGGTTCCATGACATTCAATTGTAGCTGCCCGGCTTCCGCAGCCATAGTAATGGTTAAATCATTACCAATCACCCGGAAGGCAATCTGATTCACAACTTCCGGAATGACCGGATTGATTTTTGCCGGCATGATCGAAGAACCCGCCTGTAATTCGGGTAACCGAATTTCAGCCAGACCTGTACGCGGTCCCGAACTGAGCAGGCGCAGATCATTACAGATTTTGGACAGTTTTACCGCCAGACGTTTTAAACTGCTCGACAAGATAATAAAGACGCCACAATCACTGGTCGCCTCGACATAATCTGCGGCTCCTTTTAAAGGCAGACCGGTCAGATGCGCCAAGGTTTCTACCACCCGCTTGGCATAGCCCGGTGGTGTATTGACCCCGGTCCCAATCGCAGTAGCACCTAAATTGACTTCCAGCAACAACTGTCGCATCTGCCTAATCATTTTCAGATCTTCTTTTAATAAAGTCGCAAATGCTCGGAATTCCTGTTCCATAGTCATCGGAACTGCATCTTGTAACTGGGTACGTCCCATCTTGATAACATATTTAAATTCAGCCGCCTTCTGGCCTATACACTCTATTAATGCGTTAAGTACATTCAATAATTCGTCCAGACTGCTATAGGTTGCCAGACGCAAGGCTGTTGGATAAACGTCATTGGTCGATTGCGAGGTATTGACGTGATCATTCGGATGCAGAATGTGATAATCACCTTTCTGATGGCCCGACATTTCAAGGGCAATATTGGCGATCACCTCATTGGCATTCATATTGATGGATGTTCCGGCACCGCCCTGATAAGGATCGAGTGGGAATGCCGATTGCCACGCTTCCGGATGCTGAATCAATTCATCACAAGCTTTCTGAATAACAAGACTGGTCTGCTCAGGCAATTTTTTAAAATGCAGATTAGCCTGTGCCGAGGCTTTTTTTACTTGGGCCAAGGCACGAATAAAATGCGGTTGTTGTCCTACGGCCAGTCCGGAAATCTTAAAATTTTCGATAGCACGTAAGGTATGAATCCCATAATAGCTATGTAATGGAATCTGTTTTTCACCCAACAAATCACGTTCTATGCGGGTCGGTTCGATTTGAAGCAAATTGTCCACGGAAAAATACTCTTGGCGATGCACCGTATTTGGTGTGATCTCAATATGAGCAAACAAATCCACATCTAATATGAAGACTTTGACCTAGATTTGCTACTGTTTATTACCAATACGATAGAGCTGTTAATTCTGTAAGTTTATGTAATTTGCTGGCTAAAATTTCTCTACGTTAATTGTTTATTATGCATTGCCACTTTTTTCTTAATCGACGTCTTTTCGCCTTGTATACCCGTAGCTACTCATCGTTCAATTTCAGTGGATCCGGAATGAATTTACAATAAGAAAACATAAAAGCCGTGCAATTGTTACAGAGTGTAATTTTTAAACCATGCTTGAATCACTGCCTTGCGATCTCCGTACAAAAAATCATCTTGGACGATGATTTTCATATTTACAGGATGCCCTGCCTATGACTTATTTAAATCCCACCCTGATTACCTTCATGTTTTATATTATCGCCATGATTGCAATCGGTTTATATGCTTACCGTGCAACCTCTAATTTTGATGAATATATTTTAGGTGGGCGAAGTCTGGGCAGTGTCGTTACTGCACTTTCGGCGGGCGCATCGGACATGAGTGGCTGGCTATTGATGGGTCTTCCGGGAGCCATTTACCTCTCCTGCCTGTCAGAAGCGTGGATTGCCGTCGGTTTGATTATCGGCGCATGGCTGAACTGGTTACTGGTGGCAGGTCGACTGCGTGCCCATACCGAATATCAGAACAATGCCCTGACCTTGCCGGATTATTTCACCAGCCGTTTTTCCGATCGTAAACGTATTTTACGGGTCTTGTCTGCCTTGGTGATTCTGGTGTTTTTTGCGATTTATTGTGCCTCGGGTATGGTTGCAGGCGCACGTCTGTTTGAAAGTCTTTTTGGCTGGAATTACACCACAGCACTTATGATTGGTGCGATGGCGACCATTCTCTATGTCTGTATTGGCGGCTTTTTGGCAATCAGCTGGACCGATACATTCCAGGCCGGCCTGATGATTTTTGCCTTATTGCTGACTCCGATCATTACTTTCCTCGCCTTGGGTGACAACAGCCAGCAAGTGAGTGTCATTCTTGAATCGGCTCGTCCACATGCCTCAAGCATGCTTGAAGGTTTAAGCACCGTCGCGATTATTTCCAGTCTGGCATGGGGCTTGGGTTATTTTGGTCAGCCGCATATTCTGGTGCGTTTCATGGCAGCGGATTCGGTCAAAACCATTCCTGCTGCACGCCGCATTGGCATGACCTGGATGATTCTATGCCTAGGCGGTGCAGTGGCTGCCGGTTATATCGGTATTGCCTACTTCAGTGTCAATCCGGCATTGGCCTCGGTGGTCAATCAAAACCCTGAAACGGTATTTATGGAATTGACCAAAATCCTGTTTAATCCGTGGATTGCCGGAATCATTCTGGCTGCTATCTTGGCGGCAATTATGAGTACCTTGAGCTGTCAGCTTCTGGTCTGCTCAACCACCCTGACCGAAGATTTATATAAGAGCTTCCTGCGCAAAAATGCTTCACAAAAAGAACTGATCTGGGTCGGTCGCGGCATGGTCTTGGTGATCGCGTTGGTTGCGATTTCACTGGCGATTAATCCGAACAGTAAAGTTTTGGGTCTGGTGGCTTATGCCTGGGCAGGTTTTGGTGCTGCATTTGGCCCGCTAATTATCCTGTCTTTGTTCTGGAAGCGTATGACCCTCAACGGCGCGATTGTGGGTATGGTGGTTGGTGCCGTGACTGTAATTGTCTGGAAAAATTACATGGGCGATACCGGACTTTATGAGATTATTCCGGGCTTTATTCTGGCCACCCTCAGCATTATCATCGTCAGCCTGCTGGATAGAGCACCGAACGCTGATGTAGTCGAACGCTTTGAAATGGCTAAAGCCGAGTATCAAAAAGAAATGGCGGAAATGAAAAAATAAACATTTTCTTCAGCATAAATTAAAGGGGCTTTCGCGTCCCTTTTTGATTTTAATTTACTGCTAATTATTTGGCTTTTCCCGGCATTTTCAGATGAATTCTTTGACTTTCTTTAATCACTTCCATCACCGGATAACTGCGCGTTTCCTTAATTCCGGGCAATTGCCACAAGATCTGACCAGAGATTTTCCGGAACTCATCCATATTGGCACAGCGGATTTTCACCACGAAATCAAAACCGCCACTGATCATATGACATTCAATAATTTCAGGAATCTGCCGCACAGCATGGGAAAATTCATCTAGAACATTCGGTGTGGTTTTATCCAGTAAAATTTCAACAAAGACCACAAAACCATTATTCAACATCACGGGGTTGAGACGCGCTTCATAGCCCACAATAAAACCTTCACGGGTCAGCTTTTGTACACGGGCCAAGGCTGCCGTAGGTGACAGATTGACCAGTTCAGCCAGTTTGATATTGGACAGCTTGGCATCAGATTGCAATAAACCCAGTATACGAATATCTATACGGTCAAGGTTCAAATAAGGACTTGGCATTAGAATTATTCTCTAAAAAAAGCGAAAACTATAGTGAGATATTCGTCAAATATTCTGTGATTATAGATTAAAACTCATTCACCTCAAAGAACTGATTGACGCAGTACAGGAAGTCACTATGCCAACCACTCTCCGCCCAGATTCAATTTTAGATGCGGCCCAGCACTCGAATTATATTGCTGAATTTAAACATAAAAACCAATACGAAGAACGGATTAATACGGCATGGCGTCGTGCTGAAACTGAATGCGTCGAAGAGTTATTGGCCCATAGTGAAATTTCTTCCGAGATGAGTGACAAGATTCAGGCGCTTGCCTTTGATCTCGCGCATTCCTTGCGTGAGCGCAAAAGTTCCACCGGGAAAGCCGGGATCGTACAGGGCTTATTGCAGGAATTTTCTTTATCCTCTCAGGAAGGCATTGCCCTGATGTGTCTGGCAGAAGCCTTGCTGCGTATTCCGGACAAAGCCACACGTGACTTGCTGATCCGTGACAAAATCAATCAAGGTAACTGGAAAGAACATTTGGGCCAGAGCCAATTGATGTTTGTGAATGCGGCCGCCTGGGGATTGATGCTGACCGGCAAGCTGATGGAAACCCCACAGCAAAAAAACCTGTCTAGCTTGTTGACTGGGATTTTGGCACGCAGTGGCCGCGGAATTATTCGTAAGGCCGTCGATGTTGCCATGCGCATGATGGGCGAGCAGTTTGTTACGGGTGAAACCATTGATGAAGCATTAAAAAATGCGGAGCCGCTGGAAGAAAAAGGCTTTCGCTATTCCTATGACATGCTGGGTGAAGCAGCACTGACCGATCCGGATGCTGAACGTTATTATCAGGATTATCAGCAAGCCATCCATGCCATTGGTCAAGCATCACAGGATAAAGATGTTTATGACGGGCCTGGAATTTCTATCAAACTCTCTGCGCTGCATCCACGTTATCAGCGCTCACAAATGGATCGTGTACATAACAAACTCTATGCAAAAGTACTGAAACTCGCGGTCCTGGCCAAGCAATACAATATTGGTTTAAATATCGATGCTGAAGAAAGCGATCGCCTTGAAATTTCGCTGGAACTGTTAGAACGCCTCTGTTTTGAACCGCAATTGCAGGACTGGAAAGGCATTGGCTTTGTGATTCAAGCCTATCAAAAACGCTGCTTCTATGTCGTGGATTACATCATTGATCTGGCGAAGCGCAGCCAGAAACGTCTGATGATTCGTCTGGTCAAAGGCGCGTATTGGGACAGTGAAATCAAAAAGGCCCAGATTGATGGAATGTCGGATTACCCGGTATTTACCCGCAAGGTACATACCGATCTGTCTTATATCACCTGTGCGCGTAAGCTGTTGGCTGAACCGGATTATATTTACCCGCAATTTGCCACTCATAATGCACAAACGGTAGCGACGATTTATCAGCTGGCGCAACCTGAGCAGTATTATGCAGGCCAATACGAGTTTCAATGTCTGCATGGCATGGGCGAACCGCTGTATGCAAATGTCGTGGGCGATCCATCGAAAAATAAACTGGGTGTTCCCTGCCGGATCTATGCGCCAGTCGGCAATCATGAAACCTTGCTGGCTTATCTGGTGCGTCGTTTACTGGAAAATGGTGCCAATACGTCCTTCGTCAATCGTATTGCCGACAAGACCTTGAAAATTGAAGATTTGATTGAAAATCCACAGCAAACGATTTTAAAGGCATCAAAACAGGAAAACGTATTGGGTGCCAAGCATCCGCATATTCCCTATCCGCAAGATCTTTATACCGATGCACGACTGAACTCTTCAGGACTCGATTTGGCCAATGATGCTGAACTCAGGGTTTTAAATGACGTCGCATCCAATCTGGCAAATACGCAATTTCAGGCAGCGGCTATGGGAACGGCATTTAGCAACGTGGATACGACCCATGCAGTTCCCGTAATCAATCCGGCACAACATCAGGATGTGGTCGGCACGGTCTATGAAGCAACTTCCGAGCAGGCCGAAATTGCACTCACCCAAGCCCTCAATGCACAAAGTTTCTGGGCTAATTTGCCTAAAAATGAGCGTGCTGCCTGCCTGAATAAAGCCGCAGAACTGATGGAACAGCACTTGCTTCCGCTCATGGTTCTTCTTTCTCGTGAATCAGGTAAAACCTATGCCAATGCGATTGCCGAGGTTCGTGAAGCAGTAGATTTCTTACGCTATTATGCAGCTCAAGTTTTGGATCTCAGTGACCATGTACAGATCCAGCCTTTAGGCACCGTGCTATGTATCAGTCCATGGAATTTCCCGCTGGCGATTTTTACCGGCCAGATTTCAGCGGCACTGGTGGCAGGTAATACCGTGATTGCCAAACCGGCTGAACAAACGCCGCTGATTGCAGCACAAGCCGTACAGATTTTATGGGAAGCAGGGATTCCGCAGGATGTATTACAGCTGCTACCTGGGCGCGGTGAAACCATTGGTGCACAGCTCACTGCAGATTCGCGTATTCAGGGCATCATGTTTACCGGTTCCACCGAGGTCGCCCAAATTCTACAAAAAACCCTTGCAGAACGGCTAAACCAGTTTGGAGAAAGCGTCACTCTGATTGCTGAAACCGGTGGTCAGAATGCCATGATTGTGGACTCATCTGCATTGACTGAACAGGTGGTGCTGGATGTTGTGAACTCTGCCTATGACAGTGCCGGTCAACGTTGTTCTGCCCTGCGTGTCCTCTGTGTGCAAGAAGATAATCTAGAGGCTGTGCGCAACATGCTTAAAGGTGCGATGCATCAGTTGCGTGTTGGCAATCCGATCTTGCTTAAAACCGATATTGGTCCGGTGATTGATGCAGAAGCCCAACAGAATATCCAAAAGCATATTGAGCAGATGCGCAGCAAAGGTCATAAAGTTCATCAGTTGATGTTTAATCAAGACCAGACTGAATTAACTCCAGGAACATTCATTGCACCAACCCTGATTGAACTGCCAAATCTGGATGATCTGGAACGAGAAGTATTTGGTCCGGTACTGCATCTGATCAGCTATAAATATGGCGGACTGGAACAGTTATTAGATCAGATCAATAATAAAGGCTATGGTCTGACCATGGGTTTGCACACGCGTATTGATGAAACCATGCAAACCGTGATTGCGCGAGCAGAAGTCGGCAACCTGTATATTAACCGCAATATCGTTGGTGCAGTCGTGGGCGTCCAGCCTTTTGGTGGCGAAGGTCTGTCCGGCACCGGCCCGAAAGCGGGTGGCCCGTTGTATATCTATCGTTTAATGCATCAAGTATCCGAGAAAAAACTGGCGCAGCCTTATGCAGCTCAAGTGGGGCCAGCACTTGTTGAAAATCACCTTGTTCAGGAGTTTAAAGCCTGGGTAGCTAAAACTTTTCCGACTTTATCTTTAAAAGCGCCTATGCAAATTTCGACTGGTCGAAGCTTTAGCCTGCAAGGCCCAACCGGTGAAGAAAATCAATACATGATCTTGCCACGAGAAAGCGTTTTATCTTTAGCACATACCGAGCAGGATCAGATTCAGCAAATTCTGGCGATTTTATCGGTTGGCAGTCGTCCTGCGGTACTGGCGAACAATACTTTTATGCTGAAATATTTACCAACAATGCCGGCCGCGGTCAGCAAGCAATTCAAAGTGATTCGGGATATTGAAACAGGCGCGTTTGATGCCGTCCTGCATCATGGTGACACTGCTGAACTGATTGATTTGCAGAAACGCATTGCAGCCCGAAAAGGTCCAATTATTAGTGTTACTCATTTGAGTTCGGGAAACTACGATATTCCGGTCGAACGATTGGTGATTGAACGCGCCATCAGCATCAATACGGCGGCGGCAGGCGGCAATGCCAGTTTAATGACCATGGGTAATCTCTAAATAAGTCGAATAAATCCCGCATTTTTAGTTCAAATATTTCCTCTTTATGACCAAATTTTTCTCCTCAGAGGGTTTGGTCTTTTTTATGCAGTTTTTAAAGCCGTTCTACCAGAATAGGCTTAGGCAGATCGGCAATTTTTTGCTACCATTTGCGCTTTAAAATATTTGCGATTTCTTACTGCATATGACCTCATCTTATCAGCAACAACTGGAAGCCAAAATTGAACGCATCAGCGCTCAGTTTGCCGAATATCAACCACCTGCTTTAGAAGTATTCCAGTCTCCTGAAAAATATTTCCGCATGCGTGCTGAATTCCGGATCTGGCATACTGAAGATGATCTGTTTTATGCCATGTTTGAACGTGACGAGAACAACAATAAAAAAGTGATTCGGATTGATGAGTTTCCAATTGCAGACCGCAGTATTAATGACTTGATGCCGCAACTACTGGCAGCATTCAAGGCAGATGCCAATCTGGGTCATCGCCTGTTTGAAGTACATTTTCTGGCGACTTTAAGTGGTCAGGTTCTGGTATCCCTAATTTATCACCGTAAACTGGATGAAAGCTGGGAACCAGCAGCAAAAGCGCTGGCGGAAAAACTCAACATCAAACTGATTGGTCGCAGCCGTGGCCAGAAATTTGTCCTGACTGATGAATATGTGGTGGAAGAACTGTCTGTTTTTGATCGTCGCTATAAATATAAGCAGATCGAAAGCAGCTTCACCCAGCCCAATGCACAAGTTTGTCAAAAAATGCTGGAATGGGCATGTGATGCAGCGGAACAATCAGATAAAGATTTGCTGGAACTCTACTGTGGTAATGGCAACTTCACTCTGCCGCTTTCAACCAAGTTCCGCCGTGTATTGGCCACTGAATTAGCCAAATCTTCAGTTTATGCAGCTGAGTGGAATATTGAGCAGAACCAGATTGAAAATATTCAGGTTGCGCGTCTGTCTGCCGAAGAATTCACTCAAGCTTATAATGGCGAACGTGTTTTCCGCCGCTTGCAGGAAGCACAAATCGATATTTCGACTTATGATTTTGATACGGTATTTGTCGATCCACCGCGTGCTGGGATTGATACTGAAACACTGAAGTTGTTACAACGTTTCCAGCGTATTATTTACATTTCATGTAATCCAGATACTTTATATGACAATCTGAAACAATTGTCTCACACCCACAAAATCAGCAAATTCGCCATGTTCGACCAGTTTCCTTATACTCACCATGTAGAGACAGGTGTTTTACTGGAAAAAGTATAAAGAATTTGTTTCAATTTATTATATTGTTACAATAATGGAGCTTTTTGAAGCTCCATTTTTTGTATTAATAATCATAAACTTAATAATAAATATTGACTTGTACAGCAATAAATATCGTTAGAAATGTTGGCTTTAATCGGAAATTTTCAAGTCTGACTGATGCTTTTATCACATAGGCCCTATTGCTTTATTTATTTAATTGGCTATATTTCACTCTATGTTAGGTTGTTGTATGAAGGCTCTATGAGTTTTTGGCAAAAGTTGTTTTCTAATGAACAACACAATGAACACAAGAATCAAATCGCTTGTGTTGAAAATGATTGCTCTTGCAAGACAAATGAACAGCTTCTTGAAGCACTTTCTAAAGCCACTGATGAAGAAATCATCATCGGAATTAAAAAGGTTCTCGTATCTCGAGGCTATAGCCGCAAAGAGCTGAATGAACTTCAGCACTTGCCATTGCAATAATCGGCCAACGTTACAGCCGTAAAAAAAGCACCTGTTTCATCAGGTGCTTTTTTTATTTGGAGAAGTGGGATTGAATAATTTAATCCCCTCTTCCTTTACTCAGGTTATAAGGCTAAAAATGACTTGAGAGTCTCTGTCATGAGGCAGAGAAATTCTGCATGATACCTTCGATTCCAGGTTTTGATTTTAGAGCAAGAGCTGATTTTCTTAGGCTATTTAGAGCTTTTTATCACCTCTATATTTCTTCGATTCTAGCTTCTTTGAATTATTTAAAAAATGATGATCAAGTCTCCAATTTTATTCTGAAATGCAGACAAGACATCGATTAATTTTGTAAAACACAGTACACTTCCTATTAAACGACAATGCTTTTAAATGGCTTAATTCTGATATGCAGCGGACTAAACGGTTTCCCATAGGGGCGCATCTTATGGTCAAACATTTCGGCTATACCCATCACGGGATTTATGCCGGACGTGGTCGTGTCATTCATTATTCCGGTTTTGCGCATTTATTCAAAAAACGCCCTATTGAAATCACCTCGATTGAAAATTTCAGTCATGGTAAACCAATTCACATCCAGCATCATGATTCGGCAAAATATAAAGGTCGTAAAGTGGTACGTCGCATGCGCTCCAGAATGCATGAAAATAACTATCATCTGATTATTAATAATTGCGAGCATTTATGTACTTGGGCCATTACCGGCGTGGAAAGTAGTCCGCAAGTAATTTACATGATGAATCGCCTGACGACGATTGGCTATATCAGCTCAATGATGAGTTTTATGAACAGCATGTTCCTGACCCTGACCACCACCAGTTTCGCATTGGCACTGTACATCAAGAAAAAACTCAGAGATAAAGCTAAGCAGCGTTTGCAACAATATCGTGAATTGCAAGATCAGGCTAAAACCAAGGTATCAGACCTGACTAATTTTAAACATCGTTAATTCAACACCTAGTCTACCGATAAATGATGAGCAGGAAAGGTTGAGGCCGTGTTTACATTTTGAAGATATAGATAGCAAATCAGGTTAAATAGCCTTTTCTGGCTTGAGTCGCCTCAGGTAGTGCTTTACCTAAAGAGCTTAGGGTTTCCCGCTCTACCATTCGTACAATTGAATCTAGCGGCAGATCGTTGTCCTGCAGGCCAAAAGGTTCTTCCAGCTCCGCACTGAGCTCGTCCAGCCCGAGCAGCATATAAGCAATCAATCCGACCAGAATCGGCGTCCACAGGCCTAAATTCGCCTGCAAACTGAAAGGCAGGATGAAGCAAAAAGAATAAACTGCACGATGCAACAACACCGAATAAGAAAATGGTAATGGTGTGGACAAGATCCGGTCACAACCGGCCTGAATATCTCCCAAAGCTACAGTGTGCTGATTCAGGTTGTTATAAATAATATCGCTGATCTTGCCCTGCTTATATTGCTGCACCAGCTCTTTTTGCATCTGCTCCAGTACCCATTGTGAGGGATTGATTTGCATGGGCAATTGCTCGAATGATTCAGGTTCAAAACCGGCAGTGACCTGATAAGCCTGAATGCTGGAGATCTGCTGTCTCAATCGGTCCCGTAATAGATGGGTAAACAGCATCATGCGGTACAATAAGATTTCACGGGTTTGATCGTCCAGAACGTGGCTGTCACGGCATAAATGACGCGTGGTTGCAATCAGCGCACCCCAAAGCTTGCGTCCTTCCCACCATCGATCATAGCAGGCCGTATTTCTAAAACTTAAAAAAATCGAGAGAATGACACCAAAAATCGTAAAGCCAATTGCCGGGACAGCAGGAAGGCTGACGAAATGCGCCTGACTCAAATACACCAGCAAGGCAGAAATAAAGACCACCAAAACCAATGCGGGCAGCACCTTGGGCAGAATCGTTCCCTGCCAGGCAAACAGTAAACCTAAACTATTATTCTTATCACGCACAATCATGGAATGTTCCCTGCTGTATTAAAAAAGCCCAACCAGAGTTGGGCTTTTTACATTTTGACTTAAACCAGCTTATTTGCCCGGTTTAAAGCTGTCCTTAAGATCAAGGATACGGTTAAATACCGGTTTTTCGCTGGAATGATCATATTGATCCGCCACAAAATAGCCTTCACGCTCAAACTGGAAACGATCTTCCGGCTGAGCTTGCGACAAAGCAGGCTCAATCACGGCTTGAACCACCTTCAATGATTCAGGGTTGAGGTTTTCCAGAAAGTCATCGCCCACTTCAGGATCAGACTCCGTAAACAGACGATCGTAAATACGCACTTCGGCAGGAATACCCTTAGTCGCAGATACCCAGTGAATCACGCCTTTCACCTTACGACCTTCAGGATTTTTACCTAAAGTTTCAGGATCAATCGAACATTTCAGCTCAACCACTTCACCATTTTCATCTTTAATGACTTCATCGCATTTGATGACATAGGCATGACGTAAACGGACTTCACCGCCTGGAATCAGACGTTTAAAGCCTTTTGGTGGCTCTTCTTCAAAGTCTTTACGGTCAATAAACAGCTCGGTCGTCAGTGGAATAACACGCTCACCCATATCGACATTCGGATGACGTGAATGGGTCAGGTCCATGTCAGCTGGCAAATTGGTTAAAGTCACTTTGAGTGGATTTAACACGGCCATACCACGCGCGGCGGTATTTTCCAGAGACTGGCGAATACAGTATTCCAGCATGGCTACATCGACGATACTGCCATCAACCTTCGATACACCGACACGTTGACAGAAATCACGTAATCCTTCAGGGGTGAACCCACGACGACGCATACCGACTACAGTTGGCATACGTGGGTCATCCCAGCCCTGAACATAGCCACCCTCAACCAGTTTACGCAATTTGCGTTTTGAAGTGATAGTATAGTCCACATTCAAACGGCTAGATTCATACTGATGCGGTACTGAAGGTGATTTAACTTTCGCTACAACCCAATCATAGAACGGACGATGATCCTGAAATTCCAAGGTACACAGCGAATGGGTAATGCCTTCAATTGCATCAGAGAGCGGATGCGCATAGTCATACATTGGATAAATTTTCCATTTATCGCCAGTCTGATGATGTTCAGAATGCAAAATACGATACAGAATCGGATCACGCATATGTACGTTTGGTGACGTCATATCGATCTTGGCACGTAGAACCGCCTGACCTTCCGCGTATTCACCGCAACGCATTTTTTCAAAACGTTCTAGGTTTTCCGCAACAGTTGCATCACGTTGTGGCGAGTTTTTACCCGGCTCAACAAAGTTACCACGGTTTAAACGGATCTCTTCTGGACTTTGCAAATCAACATAGGCATCACCCTGCTCAATCAGCTGAACTGCCCAAGTATAAAGTTGATCAAAATAGCTTGATGCATAACGCGGCTCACCTTCCCACTGGAAGCCTAGCCATTTCACGTCATTGGCAATACCATCAACATATTCCTGTTCTTCGGCATCCGGATTGGTATCATCAAAACGCAGGTTACAAACACCTTTAAATTCTTCAGCAATTCCGAAGTTCAAGCAAATTGCTTTCACATGGCCAATATGTAAATAGCCATTCGGCTCAGGCGGAAAACGCGTCACCACCTGTTGAACGCGACCAGCAGCTAAATCATCGGTAATGACCTGACGTACAAAATCCAAGCCTGGTTGTTGCTCTTGCTGCTGCACTGAATCGACTGCACTGTTATTTTGGGTCGGGTTCTCGGGCAGAGATGTCACAACATCATTTGGCTTCATGATCAATCATTCACTTCTAAAGTTAAAAAGGGATTAACAAATATTTAATCGTACAATTTGTACGTATATTCATTAACAAAGTTACTTAGTTTAACTATAGGTGATTAATCTCTCAACCGCTAACTCGGGTATTTGATTTCAATTCACTCATTTTAAAAAGTGAAAATACGGCAACCTGTCTATAACCAAACTATCCAGGCGTTAAAAGATTAGAAAATGTTTTAATCCATGCTTGTCAGAAATATTACGCCATGTCTGTCAGTATTTGAAATACCTTGATAAATCAACGTATAAATAAGGTATTATTTTTATGCTTTTAACAAAGAAAATAATGTTTTTACTTGCCTTGTCGAACGCAGTTTGCTTATGCTTCACTCATTCAGAAAAAACCATGGCACTTGTCCATGATCAGGAGATTACACAATGAGTTTTCCTCAAGTCGAATTAAACACCAATAAAGGTCGTATTGTTCTAGAACTCAATACTGAAAAAGCACCTAAAACCGTAGCTAACTTTTTAGAATACGTACGTGACGGTTTTTATGACGGCGTAATTTTCCACCGTGTTATTGATGGTTTCATGATCCAGGGTGGCGGCATGGATGAAAACTTCAAGGAAAAAGCAACACGTGATGCAATCGAAAACGAAGCAGACAATGGCTTGACCAATGACGAAGGTACGATTGCAATGGCGCGTACTCAGGCTCCGCACTCTGCTTCTGCCCAGTTCTTCATTAACGTGAAAAACAACTCATTCCTGAACCACACTGGCAAAACTGCTCAAGGTTGGGGCTATGCCGTATTTGGTAAAGTTGTTGAAGGTATGGATGTTGTAAATGAAATCAAAAACGTGCGTACTGGCAACCGTGGCTATCACGCTGACGTTCCTCTAGAAAATGTCGTGATCGAATCTGCAAAAATCATTTCTGAATAAAAAACGTCCTCTCCGTTCTCTATGAGTTTTAAAGCGATGCTTTAAAACGGTGTAATGGAAAATCCCTCATATGAATGAGGGATCTAGAGAGGAATAAAAGGAAAAGATTCGTGACCTATCTGTTTATCTCAGATTTACATTTGTCACCTGATCACCCTCGACTTGTTCGGGGGTTTTTAGATTTATTAACTGAATATCAAGATCGAAACACCCACCTGTATATTCTGGGTGACTGGTTCAATGCCTGGATTGGCGATGACTATACCTCTCCATGGCTGGACGAGATTGTCATTGCATTAAAACAGTTTACTCAAGCAGGCAATCAGGTTTATTTTCTGGTAGGTAATCGGGACTTTGCCTTAGGTCAGGATTTTCTGGATCAATTTTCTGGACAACTTTTGCCAGAGATTGCCCATTTTAATATTGGCTCGACCCGATATCGCATTGAACATGGCGATGCTCTGTGTACCGACGATGTGTCCTATCAACGGTTTAGAAAAATAATTCGTCATCCTTGGGTTTTAGGCGTATTACGCAAAATGCCGCTCAGCTTTCGTGCCAGACTGGCCAGTGGCTTTCGTAAAAAAAGCCATGAAGCGCAGCAATTAAAAAGCTATGCCGTGATGGATGTGAATGCATCTGCCGTAGAAACTGCCTTCAAACAAGCTGATGTGCTGATTCACGGTCATACACATCGGGCTGCCATTCATCAAGCAGCTAATAAAAAGCGCATTGTACTGGGTGACTGGAAACAGGAATATGCTGAAATTCTGGAAATCCAGCCAGACCAAAATTTTGATATGCTGAAACTAAAAAAGTGGCGATATTAATCAGCCACTTTTTTTAAGATATAGATTAGCTTAACACAAACGATAAAGCTGGTTCACACCGGTATAAAAGCTTTTACCATCAAGATTAAAAAGGATTTCCTCACCAGTTTGCAGCTGGATCATTTTTCCAACTTCTACCCAGATAAAACCATCCAGAGTGCTCTGTTTACGCTTTAAAGGAACTAATTTAACGTTAATTTCACCACCATTTACGGCAGTGGCGACATGCCATTCATTTAATATATTCAAAATATTTACTCATAATATGAGCTTTTTGTGACAGTACAAAGAGATTAATAAAACCAAATTTGTATAATAATTCTGTAGTTACTAGATGTTATTCAAGCTTAAATGCTTGAACCAAAAGTGAATCACAATCAGCTAAAAATAATAAAAGCGAGAACTATACTCGCTCGAAGTTTTGCCACTATACCCTTTATTCCCGAGGAAAGCAAACATACATTGTCATTACAATAGAATGGGATTTTTAAGAACTTTTCTCATGCTTTGTTAATTATTAGGCTTTTAACTTTCATTATCTAAAATTCATTTTAACGTTATTTCATTTCCGTTGATAAACAAAACCTGTCTTTAAATACCTTAAAATCAATATTAGAGACATGAAACTCAGCCCGAGGTACAGCAAGTTCCACTCTCCTGTCTTTTGATAATTTAGGATCAAGAGAATAGCATTTAAGGCTGCAAACAGTACGTGAATCATAAAAAAAGCTTGTTGCGCTCGTCTAGTTCTTTGCTGACGTTTATTCTTTAAGGTGTTCTGCTGTTCTTGTAAAAACTGTTCCGCTTCCTGAAGATTCCTTGGGATTTTCTTCTTATAGCTGAATGAATAGCTCATCCTAAAAAATTTCTGATTAAAAGTAAACCAAAAATCTAAGCAAGCTATTCATTCAGAAGTTCTTATTGATTAATAGCCGCCAGTCGGGTGAATTACATTGATATCCTTTCTATATTTTCCTAGCAGATCACGTAAAGAATTTATCAAAACGCTGGTATCCACGCCCACAGCGACAAACTCAGTGCCAAGCTCCAGATATTTCTGAGTCACTTCATGCTGGGTCGACAAAATCCCTGCGGCCTTGCCGGCAGCACGAATACGTTGAATGGCATCTACTACTGCTTTTTGCACTTCAGGATGATTTGGATCACCTTGATAGCCCATGGTCGCAGACAAGTCGACAGCACCAATAAATACCCCATCAATCCCGTCAAGCTGAAGAATAGCATCCAGATTTTCCAGCCCTGTTACTGATTCAATCTGAATTAATAGACAGATTTCCTCATGAGCCCTTTGATAATAATCCGGAATACTGTTCCAGCGGGTAGCACGTGCCAGCGCAGCGCCTACACCACGAATCCCTTCAGGCGGATAACGAACTGCCTTTACCATAAGCTCGGCCTGTTCCACAGTTTCCACCATCGGAATCAACAGCGTTTGTGCTCCGATATCAAGGAGCTGCTTAATCAGTTGTACGCTGCCAATGGGCGGCCGTACTACGGCTTGCGAGGGATAAGCAGCAATACTTTGCAGTTGTGACAAGGTCGTTCTCAGATCACTGGGTGCATGCTCACCATCAATCAACAACCAGTCGTAGCCTGCATTGGCTGCAATCTCGGTACCATAGGCATCGGCCAGCCCAATCCATAAGCCGATTTGCTGCTGGGTTTTAAGTTTGTGTTTAAAATAATTGGTCACTTGCATCCGCTAACCTATTTGCATGTTGCTGCCGATGCCTCTTATTAAACGCTTCTTGCTTAAAAGTGCCAATAGACAAAAAATAGTTTTTAATCTGATTTAGCTCTAAGTTTGGCTGATACACAGTTCAAGATCATTTTAGAATTGGCTTTGCTAGATGCTGTTTTATTGTAATAATCTGGGGAATAGGAAAGTGTATATAGTTAAAATCCCTACCCGCTGCTTATTTGAAAAGATTGGAGTCCATTGATGGATTTACTCAAGATCGCGCAAAATCGCTACACCACTAAAGCCTATGATCCTAGCAAAAAAATCCCCCCAGCCCAGTTTGATCGCCTGTTAGAAATTTTGCGTCTTACCCCCTCTTCGATCAATATTCAGCCGTGGCATTTTTTTATTGCGGATCATGATGCTGCCAAAAAGCGCATTGCAAAAGCCCTGGTCGGCACTTATGCCTACAATGCACCCAAAGTTCTGGATTCTTCACATACCATTTTATTCTGCACCAAAGCAGATATTAATGAGCAACATTTAGACAACTTATTAAACCGTGATGATCTTAGCGGCCGTTTTAAAGATGAATCTGCCAAGGAAGGCCAGAAAAATACACGCGCAGGCTATATACATTACTATCGTAATGAAAAAGGAGATATTCAGCGCTGGGCGGAAAACCAGACCTTTATTGCACTAGGCCAGTTGCTTCTGGCTGCCGGAATTGAAGGTATCGATGCCACACCGATTGGCGGTTTTGATGAAGAGATTATCAGTGAAGAACTACAACTTGCAGAACAGGGTTTGATCCCTTCCGTATTGTTGACTTTAGGCTATCGCAGTGAAAATGACTTCAATGCCAAGCTACCTAAATCACGCCTACCTGCCGAAGATATTTTCACCAAACTGTAATTAAATTATGTTATAAAAGGGGCCAAGTGCCCCTTTGCATATCAATTCGGGCCTATTTTTTGCTTTATTCTCCAAATATCTAACTAGAATAACAATTAGAGGTATCCATGTCTGTTATAGCTTCCCGCTCCTTAAAATTCGAATGCAAACATTGCGATAAAATCTATTTACACCATTATGTGCATTCCCAGTATCGTTATCCGCATTGTCCCGACTGTAAACAGGCCGGCTTGCTGCTGGGACGGGTAGAAAAAGAAGACGTGCTGCGTAATCCGCTTGAATTTGCCTCTTCCTATGTTAGACAGACATTGCATAAGCTAGGCAAATCACACTGATCACACCTAGGATTAATCCTATCGTGCTTGCAGGTTTGAGGCGCTCCTTAAAGATCAGCAACCCTGCAATTACACCAAAAATGACTACCAGAATATTCATGCCGGCAAACACGATTGCCGGTGTATCTTTAAGCAGCATATGTGCCTTGACATAAAAGGCGATGTTGGCGAAGTTCAGGCTCCCCAGTAGCAGGCCTAAGCCGATGTCCTTGCCGGACCCCAGATGATGATACTTGAGCAGCAGATACAGCATCGATAGAATCATGGCGCATACAAACATCAGATTAAGCGCTACGGCAAATTGCAAACCCAGACTGGTCGTATATTTCAGCAAAACATCAATCAGTGCATAACCCACCCAGACCAAGCCCAGATATAACATTCCCTGACTGCCCTGCCCGCTACTTTGGCGATGTGAAAGCAGAATGCACAGTACTGCACTGATCCCCGAGGCAATACCCAGTATTTTTAGCTGATTGAACTGTTCCTGAAAAATAAAATAGGCTGCCGCCAGAGATAAAACCACCGAGAGACGCTGGGCAATTTCTGTTTTTAAAATTCCCGCTGTCTGTAAGGCCTGAGCCAGAAACAGGAATACGCTAGGAAGCAAAATACCCAAAGCTAAAATGAGTAACCACGGTGTCTGGGACATTGAAATATGCTGAATATCAGGCTTGAACCAGACAAAACATAAGAGACTAGCTGAGGCATAGTTCCAGCTAATCATGTGAATCGGGCTCAAGCCCTTGTTCCTGGCGACTTTTAATAATATTGAGACTACAACACTACATAATGCTGCAATAAAAATCAGTTCCATACGCTGCTCTTATTTTTTCATCTTTATTTATGCATAAAAAAGCCCACATTTGCTGTGGGCCCTTCTTATAAATCATTCAACAGGAATTATTTATAACGCTCGACCATTTTCTCTAGAGAAATCGGGCGAATCTTGTCTGCATTACCTGCAGTACCAAAAGCTTCATAACGATCAATACAGATTTGCTTCATTGCATCTACAGTTGCACTGAAGAATTTACGTGGATCGAATTCGCTTGGTTTTTCAGCCATCATACGACGCATTGCACCTGTAGACGCCAAACGCAAGTCAGTGTCGATATTAATTTTACGCACACCGTGCTTGATCGCTTCAACCAGTTGCTCAACAGGTACACCATACGTTTCTTTGATGTCACCGCCATACTGGTTAATCACTGCCAGCCATTCTTGTGGCACAGAGCTTGAACCGTGCATAACAAGATGAGTATTTGGCAGAGCTGCATGAATTTCTTTGATGCGGTCAATCGCAAGAATATCGCCTGTAGGTGGACGAGTAAACTTGTAGGCACCATGAGAAGTACCGACTGCAATTGCTAATGCATCAACATTGGTATCTGCAACGAATTGACGCGCTTCTTCAACAGAAGTCAGAAGCTGAGAATGGTCAAGTACGCCTTCAGCGCCTACGCCATCTTCTTCGCCTGCCATTCCTGTTTCCAGGCTACCCAGACAGCCGATTTCACCTTCTACTGAAACGCCACATGCATGTGCCATTTGTACAGTACGGCGAGTAACGTCGACGTTGTATTCGTATGAAGTTGGCGTTTTACCATCCTCACCCAGTGAGCCGTCCATCATGACCGAAGTAAAGCCCAACTGGATAGAACGCTGACAAATGTCAGGGCTAGTACCATGATCCTGATGCATTACCACTGGAATATGTGGCCATTCTTCAATTGCAGCCAAAATCAGGTGACGCAAGAATGGTGCACCTGCATATTTGCGAGCACCCGCAGACGCCTGTACGATTACAGGTGAATTGGTTGCATCTGCTGCGAGCATGATTGCACGCATTTGTTCTAAGTTGTTTACGTTAAACGCTGGTACGCCGTATGCATGTTCGCCGGCGTGGTCCAAGAGCTGGCGCATCGAAATAAGAGCCATAATATCCTCCCAGGTAATGGGCCATATTCTACATGTTCAACTATTTCAATACAGCCAAAAAATACAATATTTTATAAAAAATCCCTGCTTTTGCAGGGATTTTTACTTGCGTACTCTCACTTAGTGTGTAACAGGCTCAGAAGCTGCGGCTCCAGATTCATCTGGTGTAGCTGCATCTGCCGACGCATTGGCAATTTCAGGCGGGACATCCATATTTTTTTCATCCAGAACCGGCTTATCAATGGCATTAATTGCTGCCTGCTGTTCTGGGCTTACGGTTTCTGCAGCAACAGGTGCTGAACCTTCTACTTCAGATTCTGGGGCACTTTCCTGTTTCGCACATGCGGTTAAGGCCAAAGATGCTGCCAGTAATGCAGCTAAAGTGAGTTGCTGTTTCATCAGGAGATCTCGTTTTGTTGACTCATGGTCTGCATCATATGACAGGTTTATTGCATTTTAATGACCAAATGATGAACAGATTCAGAATCTCTGATCTATAAAAATAAAAAAAAGCTGGCATCGTGCCAGCTTTTTAAATCAGAACCTACACTTAAGCGCGTTCCAATAGCACTGCAACAGCAGGAAGTGTTTTACCTTCAACAAACTCAAGGAATGCACCACCACCCGTCGAGATATAACCAATTTTGTCAGCCACTTCGTATTTATCAATCGCAGCAAGTGTGTCCCCACCACCCGCGATCGAGAAACCTTCCGATTCAGCAATCGCTAAAGATAAAGTTTTAGTCCCTTCACCGAATTGATCTACTTCAAATACGCCGACCGGGCCATTCCAAAGAATCGTCTTAGATGTTTTCAGGATTTCTGCAAATGCTTTCGCAGTTTCCGGACCAACGTCTAGAATCATGTCATTATCAGCAACATCTGCAACGTTTTTCACCGTTGCTTTCGCTGCAGCCAATGAACCCAGGAAATCTTCAAAGTTGATTTCAGAGGCATCTGCAACCACAACGTCAGTAGGAAGCGGAACTGATACTTTTGCAGCAATGGCTTTTGCTGTATCGATCAGGTCTTTTTCACACAATGATTTACCTACGTTATAACCCGCTGCAGCAAGGAATGTATTGGCAATACCACCACCCACAATCAATTGATCACAGATATCAGAGAGTGAAGTTAATACGTCTAGTTTAGTAGATACCTTAGAACCCGCAACAATCGCCACCATTGGCTTTTCTGGAGTTTTTAACGCACGACCCAGCGCATCAAGTTCAGCAGCCAGTAAAGGACCTGCAGCGGCGACTTTCGCTAAACGTGCCACACCTTCAGTAGATGCTTCTGCACGGTGTGCTGTACCAAAGGCATCCATTACAAATACGTCGCAAAGTGCTGCATATTTTGCTGCAAGCTCAGGGTTGTTTTTCTTTTCACCCACATTAAAACGACAGTTCTCAAGCAGAACGACCTGACCTGGCTGAACATCAACGCCATCTAAATAGTCAGTGAACAGTTTCACTTCCTGACCCAACGCTTCAGTCAGGTAAGCCGCTACAGGGGCAAGTGACTGTTCAGCCTTAGGCTCACCTTCAACCGGACGACCCAGATGAGAATACACCATTACTGCAGCGCCTTTTTCTAGTGCTGCTTTAATCGTTGGCAATGCTGCACGAAGAC
Organism: Acinetobacter sp. 228; assembly: GCF_048147885.1. Lineage (NCBI taxonomy): Bacteria > Pseudomonadati > Pseudomonadota > Gammaproteobacteria > Moraxellales > Moraxellaceae > Acinetobacter > Acinetobacter sp. 228. Next base: position 79,588 of record NZ_JAYWYV010000008.1, on the reverse strand, counting down.
GCGCATCGCTGGTGATCACACCATTTTTAACAGGAACGTTTAAATCTTCACGGATCAGAACACGTTTACCTGCTAAATCGAGGTCAGTCATACGCTGAAAGTTCATGTAAAGCTCACTTTATAGATATTAAAACCAGCCGATTTTAAATGATTATGCAGAAAAAGGTTAGCATCTTTTGCAGAAATCATTATGAATGCCAAAGTTTTGTTATGATAGAAAAAAGCCTCTTTTAGATTCAGTCCTTATGTCGATACATCCTGATCCAAATCTTAACCGTTTGAACGTGTTAGGTGAGCCTTTGTCCAGCTGTTGCTTCGATCCGATTACCGGGTATTTCCGCAATGGCTTTTGCCATACTGCAACCACTGATCTGGGGCAACATACGGTATGTGCGCAAATGACTTCAGAGTTTCTGAATTTTTCCCAAAAAGTCGGTAATGATCTGATTACACCTTTACCGGAACTGGACTTTCCTGGCCTGCAGCCTGGCGATTTCTGGTGTATCTGCGTGACGCGCTGGGTAGAAGCCTATGAAGCCGGTCAGGCACCACCGATCAAGCTGCAAGCCTGTCACAAAGCTGTTCTTGCTTACGTACCGTTAAATATTCTTGAGGAATATGCTGTCTAATGAATTCTGTACAGATTATCTTGGCATCATCCAGTCAAACCCGCAAAGCGCTGATGGATCGTTTGCATATTGATTATATTTCCGTAGTTCCGGATATTGATGAGTCTCCTCGCGGGGAAAATCATGCAGATGATCTGGCACAACGACTGGCTTTCGAGAAAGCCAGATATATTGCTGAACAGAATCCAGAAGCGATTGTGATCGGCTCGGATCAGGTGGCATGGCGTGAAGGTGCACCGGATATTTTTATCGGTAAACCGTTAACGACTGAAAAAGCTATTCGCCAGCTACAAGCCAACTCGGACAAAATTGTATATTTCAGTACGGCGCTCAGTGTGCAGCAGCGATCGACCGGTTTTGAACAAAGTCTGGTTGAACACTATAAAGTCAAGTTTCGTAAACTGTCTCAGGCCGAAATCGAGCGCTATATCGAAATTGAACAACCCTTGCAATGTGCAGGCAGCTTTAAGTGCGAAAGCCTCGGCATCAGCTTGTTTGAAGAAATGATCGGACAAGACCAGACTACACTGATGGGCATGCCGATGATCAAGCTCTGTCATATTCTTCGTGAATTAAAAATTCTGGTTCCTTAATCTCTCCCTTTAAATTCAGGCTGTACTCTATGTCTCAACCTTTAGACGTATTAGGCGGTATGACCGCTGAACAATTCCTTAGTGAATACTGGCAAAAGAAACCTTTACTGGTGCGTAATGCGATGCCTGAAATCGTCAGTTTGCTTGAACCCAACGATGTGATGGAACTTGCGCTTGAAGAACATGTCACTGCCCGTCTCATCAAGCAGAAAGACCGTGATCCGAATCAGTGGAGCGTGAAATCTTCGCCTTTACTCAAAGCAGATTTCCAGAAGATGCCTAAGCTCTGGACGCTTTTGGTTCAGGCTGTAGATCACTATTCATTTGACCTGTCGGCACTTTGGAAAAAATTCCCGTTTATTCCACAATGGCGTCGCGATGACATTATGGTGTCTTATGCACCGCAAGGCGGTTCAGTCGGCAAACATTTCGACTTCTATGATGTATTTCTGGTACAAGGCTATGGCCACCGTCGCTGGCAGCTTGGGCAAATGTGTGATGCCGAAACTGCATTCGTTCCAGGTCAACCACTCAAACTGTTACCAGAAATGGAAGTTAATTTTGATGAAGTCCTGACACCTGGCGACTTGCTCTATGTGCCGCCTGGTCTGGCTCACTACGGCGTCGCTGAAGATGACTGCCTGACTTATTCTTTCGGTTTCCGTATGCCGAATGTCAGTGACATGATGGATCGTGTCGGCGACAAGTTTGCCGAAAATGAAGCTTTACGCAATCCTCTGACTGACATCATTCGTGATCAAATCAGTGCTGCCGGTGAAGTCACAGGCAATGAGCTTGAATATCTGAAAGACAAAATCATGGAGCAGCTGCATAACTCCAATGTACTTGAAGATGCCATTATGAGCCTGATGTCTGAACCCAAATACCCAGAAAACCTTCCGGAAGCTGAGGAAATTGGTACGGGCGACCTGGAAGAGGCATTGGATCAGGGTTATAGCATTATGCTCGAGCCTGCATCACGCCTGCTTTATACTGAAGAAGATGGTGAAGTACTGTTCTGGGGCAATGGCGAAGGTTTATGTGTCTCGGAAGCTTTTGCAGAAAAACTCAAGCTGATTGCCAATGGTGAGTCTGTGATGCTGGACCTGGACTTTGCTGATGAAGATATGCTGGAAGATCTGGCAGATCTGCTCAATGAATCAATTCTCATGCTGGTTCCACCTGCTGAAGAAGAATAAGAAATATAAAAAAGAGGATCAAATGATCCTCTTTTTTTCTGGCTTAGGAATTCTTTTATTTAAAACAGTTACAGGAATCAAGATCCATACTGACGTTTTAGATAATCCACAATATCTTTCGATTCGAACATTTTCACATTGGTATTCGGGTCGACCAGATAAGGTACCTGAATATTATTTCCCATCACTTCCAAGACATGTTCACGCTTACCGCCCGGCAATGGTTCATATTTACCCGGTTTTAGTCGCAGTTTTGCCAGACCCTGATCCTGCCAGCGCTCTTTCGCTACATTATGGTAGATATAGGGAATTTCTAGCTCAGACAATACACCACGGACAATACGGGTATATGGGCTGGCTTCAAAGCCCCACAGTTCAAGAAGCTGTGCAGGTACAGGTTTATCTTTCTTTAAGGGTTTCGCCATACCACCACGCAGGCCGTTCACCATCGTACCGGCAATGGCGGCAACTGGCACCTTTGGATAATTTGCATATTTGGCTGGGGTTTTACCAGTTTTGCCATAATGCTTAAACAGGTGGTGAATAATATCCTGAGATTCGTAGAGCTTATCTCCCGTGTTTTCATCCACTAAAAATGGGAACTGAAGTTTACCGCCCTGCTGTTTTACTTCGGGACGAAAGCGTTTACCACCTCGTGGACATGGATACACTTCGTAATCGAGGTTCAGTAAAGTCATCACTTCACGTACACGGCGACAGAATGGTGAGCCTTCGTATTCATAAAGCTTTAGCGGCTTTTCAGGCTGGTTTGGAAACGGGGTTCCAGTCGTTCCTCGACCGCCTTCCAGAAATGCAGATGCCAATGCCTGTGCTACTTTAATCTGATGACCTAACATATCATCTATCCTCTTTATTATTTTCAAGCCGTGAAAGCTGCAATCTAAACTGCCGAACTTTCACGTTATAGCTGATTTTTGTATGTTTTCAATAAACAGGATTAGTCCACCAGTTTTTCTTTAGACAAAACGATACCATTATTGTCTGCATAGACGTATTCACCTGATTGAAAGGTAACACCACCGAAGTACAGTGGTATATCAACTTCACCAATGCCTTTACGATTGCTCTTTTGCGGAATCGCAGCTAAGGCCTTCACACCAAGATCAAGTTCAGCGATTGCATCGACATCACGCACACAACCATAAATAATTACACCATTCCAATGATTTTTTACAGCTGACTCTGCAATCAGGTCACCCATCAAGGCGCAGCGCATTGATGCACCACCATCTACCACCAGTACCTTGCCGGTTCCATCTGTGGCCAACAATTCTTTGACACGTGAATTATCTTCAAAACATTTCACCGTGACGATCTGACCGCCAAAATTTTTTCGTGATCCATAACTCTTAAAAAATTTACCGTCCAGACAAGGTGTAACTACTTGAAGCTCTAGCTCAGGATGGTCATCTAACAAGTCACAGGTAACAAATGCTGCTGTAGACACGGTGTTTTCCCCTCATTTCATTTTTTGTATACGTAAATTATCATAAATTTCAAATTTTACCGTCTGGGTCAGCGCAGCCTCGACCATAGTATGAGCGACCTGTTCAGCTGTCACTGGCTTGTAAACAAAATTGTCAGGAATAAAACGCGATACTTTATGGTAAACCTGCTGCGCGATATCTTCTAGAAAACGCTGTTCTGGACGTTCACCAATAAGCAATGAAGGCCGAATCAGACTGATTTTATCCAGGGTCAATGTTTGCACATAATCCTCCAGTTCGCCTTTAACCCGGTTATAGTAAAAATGTGATTGCGAATTGGCGCCCATCGCACTCAGCAGCAGGTAATGCGCTGAAGTCTGTTGCAATAGCTCTGCAAAGTGTGCGTTTATCGTATAGTCAATACTATAAAATGCCTGTTTAGATCCGGCTTTTTTCATGGTGCTGCCCAGACAGCTAAAGCCATGGCTATGCTGGCTGACATCCTGATCATTCAGCATCAGGAAATCCTCTAATACCAGTTGTTGAACTTTATCCAGAGCATCCAGATCTTTTTGATATTTTCTGACCACTGCAGTAATCTGCTGGCAAGTGGGTTCTTCCTGCAAACGTTTTATTAGTTGTTTCCCTACCAATCCGGTGGCACCTATAACAACGGGATGAGTCAGTGATTTAGTCATTTTTTATACGATCTCCTAGGTGGAATACTAATCTAACGTTTTCTTTAGAATTTTTCTGCATCTAAAATGTTGTCAAAGCATGTCAAGACTTGACTTCGGTGCTTAGTTTAATCAGAATATGGCACTTGTTTACGGGCTGGTGATAATTCCTCTGATGTTGGTTTTCAGTTGAGTTTCAGCCCGCCCAGACCAATCAATTTCAAGGAGTGCACGAGTGGCAAACTCTGCTCAAGCTAAAAAACGTGCTCGTCAAAACGTTAAAGCACGCAAACACAACGCAAGCTTGCGTTCTATGGTTCGTACCTATCTTAAACGTACATTAGCTGCTATCAGCACTAATGACTATGCTGTTGCTACTGAAGCGTACAAAACGCTTGTTCCAGTAATCGACCGCATGGCTGACAAAGGCATCATCCATAAAAACAAAGCAGCTCGTCACAAGAGCCGCTTGAACGCGCAAGTTAAAGCACTAGCTTCTAACTAATCGCAAATAAGAAAAGCCCTTTTTAGGGCTTTTTTTGTATCTGAAATTTAGAAAATTTAAAGAAAAAAAATATCAATCTTCATATTCATACCGCCTGGCTGATGTATTTAACCTGCCAATACCATGCTGAGATTGGATAACTATTTAATAAATTCAAAACCAAGTCATATTTCTATTTTCAAGTTCTTTTAACTTATCGATCTTTATCCATAGAGGATGGCGAAGTCGTTTTGTCCTGTTTCGAATTGTCAGTGTCCCGTTTTTGACATGCGGTTAAACCCAAAATCGCGATCAGGCTTAAAAGTGTAATAATTTTCATAATTTTTTCTCAAGAAGATTTCCATATCTATCAAGCATAGATAATTTTCAGCGTTACATTATTGAACTTTTATCTTATAAATGTAAAAAATGCTATTTTAGAATTTACTCTTTAACGTTTTAGACTGACTTATAGTTGATGGTCAATACAGAAGTTCAGCATCTTTATAAATTTTCCAGCTAAAAATAAAAAACTCAATTGCTGCGAACAATTGAGTCTTGGATAAAATAATTTTATTTAAGAAGTCTGTGAGCGCTTAAAATCAGCAATATCCAGTTCATGTACCTGACCACGCCAGATCCATTTTAGTTTGGACTCTAAAAATATATCTCCCTCGAACCAGACAAATAACCCTTCCATCATTTTTGGCCAGTCTTCCCGACTAACATCCTGACGTCCCGACATCACCGCAATCATTGCTGCCAAAATGGTGTCGTGGCTGACGGCCAGACTCAATCCATATTTATTTTGCGGATGAGTGTTGTAAATCAGTTCCAGCACATCCACCACACCATGAATCGGCTGTTTCATCCCCGGCAAGGCATTATTGACAAAACTGTTAATGAAGCCGAGCGCACCCTGCTTGGCGAAATAAGGTCCGGCTTTTTGAATATCCAGCACAAAACTGCCCGGCTCAACCAGAAGCCCCTGCTCTATAATTTCAATGTTATGGGTATTTTGCTCAGGAGTAACCGCATCTGCCCCTTCAATCATCAGGGCAGCGGTATCGATACAGCGCTGGATCGGACTCGAAATACAGTGATGAATCATGCGATCCGTCTGATCAGCCAGATAAGCGCCCCATTCTTGCGCCAGATCCCGTCCCTGACTGGTCAGTTGCAGGTCATAACCTGCTAAACCCTGACCCCGCACATCCTCACGAATCGAATGTCGTGTGAATAAGGTGACAGGCGTCTGTACATCGGGCAATAGATCAATTGCACTCAACATACTCGGAGGAAGCAGTTTCAGGGACACGTTACAGCCTAGTGGATTTGTAATAGCTTAATTACCACTATAACATGCTCAGGATTTTGCTCAATGCTCAGTCTGCATGTCAGACACTGCCTGCAATGCAATATTTTTCATCTCATTATTTTTAAAGGCAATGAATCCGCCATTCAGCAAGGTATTCCGATGATTATAGGTAAATGGACGGCCTTTAAAATCGACCAGACCACCACCAATCCGTTCGAGCATACATTGACCAGCACTGGTATCCCATTCCGAGGTCGGATGAAACCGTGGATAGATATCCACCTGATCTTCTAACATCAGGCAAAATTTATAGGCACTACCCGCTTTAAATTCCGTATAGTCAGTAAGCTTGGCCAGACTTTGCAAATACTCGGTATATTTCGGTTTCTGCTGGCTGCTTTGACTCAAACCTACAGAAAGTATTTTGGTTGTCAAAGACGTTTCATATTCGAACCAGGCCATAGTTCGAATATCATATTTATAAGGCAATCCCTGCTCTGGACAGAAATAAATCAGTTGCTGCTCAGGAACCGCCAATATGGCAAAAGTGGTTAAACTGCCTCTGACCAGACTTAAATTAATGGTGAATTCAGGCCGTTGGTGCAAAAACTCTTTGGTTCCATCTAGCGGATCAAGCAACCAGAATTCTGTCCATGAGCGGCGTTCATGCTCTTGCCCTTCTTCAGACAATAAAGGTAAGTCTGAAATCTCCGCCAAAGCCCGAGTCAGATAAGTATTAACCCGAAAATCTGCCTGAGTCACCGGAGAATTATCATCCTTTTTAATGACATCAAAAGCTGCACCAGAACAATAACGCTGATATTCTTCTCGCAAAATTTCACAAGCTTGGGTCAAAATGGGCACGAACTGTAAAACCATCGGGTCTTGTGGCGCTGCTGTTGCTCTAAACATAGAAAACCTGAATCTCTCAAATGCTCTGAAAAACCTAACATATTTTTCAATAGGCAGGGATAGAGTTTCAAAATATTAATTTAGATATATTTTTATTTATTATTTAATTTTATACATATATTCAAAAACATACTTACATTCATAATAGATAGAAACTCTTAACTGGAGGACTTTGCTACGATTTCAATTCTATTTGCATACCCGTATTACCCGCTAGATTGACTGCAGACGCCCATCGACTATCGCGATTTTGTATTATTTTTTTAAGATAAAAATGCCCGGATAAGTACCACCATCCGAGCTTTAGTAAAAGGCTGTGTTTTAAATAATCGTTGATTGATTAATATTTGTGCGATATGTTTAAAGCTAAATAGTGATTGGCAAGGTGATACATTATGGATGTTACTAAAAACCTTGATGTTATAAAACAATTATTTAGCAATCTTTCTGAGCATGATAAGCAAGCTTTCTTATTGTCTGTATCAGCAAAAGATAATATTAAAAAAGTTATTCAACCTAAAAAAATTTCTTGTTGTTTGCATTGCGAGTCTAAACATTTTGTAAAGAATGGAAAAGAAAATAACAATCAACGCTATTTATGTAGGATTTGTAAAAAATCCTTTGTAGAACAAACAGGTACTATTCTATATAAGACTCATAAAAGTATAGATGTTTGGGATAAATATATTGAGTGCTTTTTAGAGAAATACTCAATTCGCAAAAGCGCTCGAATTTGTAAAATCAACATTGCAACAGCATTTGCTTGGCGACATAAAATACTTGATGCCTTACAAAAAATGATGGATGAAGTTGAATTGTATGGGGTAGTACAAGCAGATGAAACATATACGACTATATCTTACAAAGGTAATCATAAACACTTTATGTTGCCACGCCCAGCGCATCAGCGAGGGACAAAAGCAACCAAACGAGGAATATCTCAAGAGCAGGTCTGTGTTACCTGTGGTGTAAATCTCAGTGGGCTATCTATTGCTAAAATATCTAATCTTGGTCGCCCAACTTTATCGGATGTACAAAAGGTTTTAGATGGAAAAATTAAAACTGAGTCGATTTTTGTTACTGATTCCCTGCGCCCATATCAAAAGCTATCAAATGATATGAATCTGAATCATATACGCATTGATACCGATAAGCGCTCTAAAGGTATATTTAATATTCAAACCATTAATAATTATCATAGTTGCTTAAAAGCTATGATTATTAATACATTTAAAGGAGTAGCAACAAAATATTTGAATAACTATCTTGTGTATCATAATTTCGTTAATTTTTATAAAGATACGATTGAGAATAAAAATTTAATTTTAATTGAGTACATTAGAGATACTATCTGTTTAAGTAAATCTATTGATATTTCAAAAAGACCATGTGTACCGATTTGATGTAATTCAAAATAAATCAAGCACTTGTGATTTTATATTAATAAAAAAATTACTCTGAGGATGGGGAATGAATAATCAAGAGCGATTAATAACGGCACTGTATTACTCAATAGGTGGGGTTATTCTAGGATTGGGATTGGCGATTTTTACATCATTTTATCTCAGCACTTCATTTAGTTCAGTTAAAATAGTTATTATCACTATAATTTCTTGCTTCATTATAGGTTATTTATTTCCAAATTTTATTGGAAATATATTTAGATGGGTTTGGAAAATTTTCGTAAATTAGATTTTTTATAAAAAATTAATTTATTGCCTTAATTAAAAATAAAACTATGAGTTTTACAAATGAAAATCATAGTTTCATTTCTTAAATCAACGTATTCTTAAAACACAGCCTAGTAAAAATATAATTTCTTGGCTAAGAAAATTAATGCATTCCTAAATCAGTAATAGCGATAATCTTAATATCCTCTTTTAAATCAAGATAACTCATGACTTCTTTAGAAATCTGCTCTAGATCAGTTCCACCATGTTCTGCCAGTCCGACAGAAGCATTTTTGAGTTCGACTGTCTTAATTTCACCGTTCTGCATGTAAGCAATTAAATGTGTGGGTTGAGGACCTGATGGCACTCCTAGATTAACGACACTTTGAAAATCAGCATCCATTTTTATTCCTTACAATTTAATTAATGTGTTTCTTATTTAAGCGAAGAAAATAGAGCAAAACAATTGAATGACCTTTATGGATTATTATCCAATTTGTAAAGCGCGACCAGTTGGGTTCTGTGCTGCCAAAGTACATTTTTTTTGCACCTGATGCGTTTCAACCTCATTGCTCGCGTCTACTTATTGCAGATAAACCAGCAACTCAAAGGCCCGATAATTCTACTTATAAAAAACTTTATGAAACGCATTCGTATCCCACCAAAGATCGCAAATGTCTTTAACTGTGAGCTGTTTCAGATATTCATCCCCCTCCTTTCAACACAATAGCGGTATTGCCACACGATATTAAGGTTAGGTATTAGTCGAATCGACGGACCACCCCGATCTGTCACCACCCCCACCTTTTCATGTAGTTGTGCTTTATTGAATTTAAGCCCACCATCACTTCAACCCATATAAATTTTCCTGCCCAAATGCTCTATACTTTGCATATATTCAAGCAGAGCGAAATGATGTATACCCGATGTACATCATTTTTTCTTGAAAGGTAAATGATTTTGTTGAACTTTGAAATTATTTGATCACCGTTAAAGAACGCGAAAGACAGCTAATTTCATTGAATCTAAAGCTTTTCTACATGCTTTGTTGAACTTTGAAAAACTTTGGAGAATCCTGAATGCAAAGACCGACTATCATTTTCGATATGGATGGTACTTTACTTGACCTTGCCTACGATGATTTTATCTGGAACGAGTTATTGCCTGTGCGTTATGCAGCAACTCATGGCTGTAGCCTGGAACAAAGCCAAGCGATACTCTTTGCATTCTATCAGCAACATAATCACACTTTAAATTGGTACTCCTCGCGCTTCTGGACGGCGAAAGTCGGAGTCGATGTTTTGGCCATGCAAATTGAACATAAAGATAAAGTCGCTTTACGCCCTCACTGTCTTGAATTACTGGATTATCTTAAAAATAACGGCTATCCCATCTGGCTGGCCACCAATGCTGACTGTGCCGGTCTAGCTTTCAAACTGGATCATTTGAATTTAAGAGATTATTTTGATGTGATTGTCAGCTCAGAAACGATTGGGCATGCCAAAGAATTTGTCGAATTCTGGCAAGGCCTGAATGCACTGCATCCATTTGATCCTAAACATGCTTATTTTATTGATGATACCGAAAAAGTCCTGAATGGCGCCAAAACCTATGGCATTCAGAATCTGTTGAGCATCCAGCAACCCTCTTCAGCCAAAGTCGCACGCGAGACTTGCAATTACCCGATGCTGCACCAATTAACAGATTTAATCACATATTTAAATCAGGCTGAGGTAGAAATAAAATATGCGTAAATCGTCTTTACCCGAAGATGCGGTAGGCATGCGTATAGACAAATGGCTATGGGCAGCACGGTTTTTCAAAACCCGTTCGATTGCCAAACATGCGATTGAAGGCGGTAAAGTTCATCACAATGGTGAACGTGTCAAGGTATCACGCGAAGTCCGCGTCGGTATGGAACTGACGATTCAGCAAGGTATCGACAAAAAAACCGTGCTGGTTAAGGAACTTTCTGATGTTCGTGGCCCTGCACCGGTGGCACAAAAACTGTATGAAGAAACCGAAGTCAGTATTGCACGTCGGGAATTGATTACATCACAAAGAAAGTTGCATAATCTAGCTCGTCCCGACCATCGTCCAAGCAAGAAAGATCGTCGTGACATCAGTAAATTTAAAAATGAAAATAGTCAGAATTTTGATGAGTCATGGTCCTATAATGACGATTAAATTTAAGCGTCAGAATATGTCGTACATGCGCTGACTTTTATAGAACACTAGGGAAAATTCTGTCACTATACACCTGTGGAACAAAGCTCTAATTTAAGACATCCACTTGAGTACTAACTTAGTGACATCGTATTGAGGTTGTAAGATGGATGAGAATAAAAACAAGGCGCTCAATGCTGCCTTAAGCCAGATTGAAAAACAGTTTGGTAAAAATACAGTTATGCGTCTTGGTGACAATACCGTTCAGGCAGTTGAAGCTGTGTCTACAGGTTCTTTAACGCTGGATATCGCGCTCGGTATTGGTGGTTTACCTAAAGGTCGTATCGTCGAGATCTATGGTCCTGAATCTTCAGGTAAAACCACAATGACTCTGCAAGCAATTGCAGAGTGTCAAAAAGCAGGCGGTACATGTGCATTCATCGATGCAGAACACGCACTTGATCCTCAATATGCACGCAAACTGGGTGTAGATATCGACAACCTGCTGGTATCGCAACCCGATCACGGTGAACAGGCACTTGAAATCGCAGACATGCTGGTGCGTTCTGGCGCGATCGACATGATCGTTGTCGATTCCGTGGCTGCCTTGACTCCGCGCGCTGAAATTGAAGGTGAAATGGGTGACTCGCATATGGGTCTGCAAGCCCGCTTGATGAGCCAGGCACTGCGTAAAATTACCGGTAATGCCAAACGCTCAAACTGCATGGTGATCTTCATTAACCAGATTCGTATGAAGATTGGTGTCATGTTCGGTAGCCCTGAAACCACAACTGGTGGTAACGCACTGAAGTTCTATGCATCTGTACGTCTGGATATTCGTCGTATTGGACAAGTGAAAGAAGGTGACGAGATTGTTGGGTCTGAAACCAAAGTCAAAGTCGTGAAAAACAAAATGGCGCCTCCGTTCAAGGAAGCACTATTCCAGATTCTTTACGGTAAAGGTGTTAACCATCTAGGTGAATTGATCGACCTTGCTGTACAGCAAGAAATCGTGCAGAAAGCCGGTGCGTGGTATTCATATCAAGGCGAAAAAATTGGCCAAGGTAAGAACAACACCATCCGTTATCTGGAAGAGCATAAAGAAATGGCTCAGACGATTGAAAAACTGATTCGCGACCAGCTTCTGACTAAAGCAGTGGTTGTTGAAGAAGACAATAGCAAGGAAGAGCCCGACTTTTTAGATGCGTGATCTTATTAGATGCATCATCTATAAACGTCAAGACACAGCGCCCTACGGGGCGTTTTGTTATTATATATGGAATGTAAAATCCGAGAGAATCATGTCAGACGCGAAATTTAGCAAACTGCTCGATTATAAAACTTTAAAACAGCAGTTTGGCGATACTGAAGATCATACTCGACCTGCAAAAACAGCGCTGCAAGACACTCCTGAATTTGATCCCGAGGAACGCCTGTTTTCTTCATCATCAGCCAAAGATGAAAAAAAACCAGGACTGACTGGCTCACGTTTACGTTCTTATGCTTTTGCGGTACTGACGCGCAAGGAATATTCCAAAGCTGAACTGATAGAGAAACTCGCCCTCTATGCAGAGCATCGTGATGAAGTTATTAATCTGGTTGAAGAGCTGTCCCGTGAGAACTATCAAAGTGATCAGCGCGTAGCGGAAACCATGTTGTCGAGTCAAAAGCGTAAAGGCAAAGGCCCCAATCAAATTAAAATGAAACTCAAGAGTAAAAAGATTGATGCCGCGCTTATTTCGGAAGAACTCAAGGAAACCGACTGGGTACAGCAGGCCTACGAGCTAAAAGTAAAAAAATATGGAATAGAAGTCACTAAAGATCCTAAGCTCAAAGCCAAACAGATCCGTTTCCTGATGTATCGTGGTTTTGAAATGGATGCGATTATCAAGGCAATTAACCGTAAAGCAGAAGATTAACTCTTATCTTTTTTTTGAAAGCCTTAATGAATTAAATATTTAATCCCATATAGTTGAGAAAATAAAGTAAAGCACAATATAAACTAATAATGATTTAATCATTAAACTAATAAGATAATGCTGTGTGAGGATATTGAAAAAGGAATGATATGTGAAAATATAAAACTGCGAAGTCGCATTGTTATTATAATAAGAATATGGTGGCAACCCTACCAGCAAAGCTCCGGCACATCATAGTTCTACTACCGTTGCTACCTTCCGGTCCTGGCGGGGTTCATAGAGTACAATTGCGAAGTAACCAGCAGGGCTACCATTACAAAAACAGAGTATAGAGATTTTTAATCAAGTTGCAAGCCTTGTTTCTTAAAATACCCCTTTCAGCTATCCGTTTGATTATTTTAAAAACAATATCGATATTTCTGCAGCTTTGGGAGCAATCTTCACAATCAATCCATCAATACTCAGATTCACATGATCTTTGTAAAACCTTGTTGCATTTTCTAAAAATGCCGTTTTTAATGTGTGCAACGTATATCAATGATCTATCTTGAAAAGATGAGTAGCGGATCCGCATCTCACAAAGAATTATGGAAATTTTATGATGCTTAAAAAGACCGTATTGTGTGCAGTGACAGCACTCTTTACCATTCCTCTATTTGCCAATATTCCTATTGAATCGCGTGGCTTGAGTCAAACCAGCAACCAGACTGCAGTCAATACCCCAGCCGCAATCCCTGCTGGCGCAGCTCCAGCCGTTCAAACCAATACCAGCTGGCAAATCATGCAAAAGAACCAGCAGCTCGAGAATGATCTGCGGATTTTGCGCGGTAAAATAGAGGAACAGGAAAATGAGATTGCGCAGCTTAAAAATGAACTGAACAATCGTTATGCCGATCTCGATCAGCGCCTAGAACTGTTACAGCAAAAAATTGAACCTGCTGAAGACAATCCAACGGAGGAAAACCCACAGGATACTGCACCCAGCCTAAGCGCAAATAAGGTCAATACAGCAAGCAGCGGACAGCAACCTGCTGAGCTGGAAAAAGCAGCTTATACCGTGGCTTTAGATGCTTATAAAAATGGCGGTGCAGCCAAAGCCATTGCACCCATGCAAAACTTTATTAAAAACAATCCGAATAGCGTTTATATCAGCAATGCTTATTTCTGGTTAGCAGAATTCAATCTGGCGATCGACCCGCCAAAATTTGCTGAAGCGAAACGAAATTATCTGATTGTAGTGGACCGCTATCCAAATTCGGCAAAAGCCTCTACTGCCCTGTATCAGCTTTATAACATCAGCAAAGATGTCGAAAAGAATGCTACGCTTGCATCGCAATATAAAACAAAGTTATTGAAGAATTATCCGAAAGCAGAGGAAATAAAATTTCTTAAGTAAAATAGAAAGTTCTAAAACAAAAAAAGACACCATGAAGGTGTCTTTTTTTAATTCTGTCATTTAGCGCACGATGCCACGCTTAGACTGCTCAAGTGAATCAATCAGACGTTGTGCTTCAGGAACTTCTGGAAGAATTTCGCCACGGATTTTCTCAACCGCTTCCTGAGTGGTTAATCCCGATTTATAAATCAGCTTAAAGGATTCACGCAAACCGTTAATGGTATCTTTCGACCAGCCTTTACGACGCATACCTTCGACATTCATGGCAAATGCATGCGCCGGATTGCCTGAAACCATGACATAAGCCGGGACATCTTTTAGAATTAATGATGCACCCCCAATCATGCTATAAGAGTCAATCTTGCAGAACTGATGGATTCCAGAGTTACCGCCAATGACGACGTAATCACCTATATGCACATGACCAGCCACACCGACATTGTTGGCGAAAATATTATAATCACCGACCATACAGTCATGAGCAATATGCGTATTCACCATGAGCAGATTATGACTGCCAATCTTGGTTATACCTTGATCCTGGACCGTACCACGATGCAGACTGCAATGCTCGCGAATCTTGTTATGATCACCAATTTCCAGCCAGGTTTCTTCACCTGCGTATTTTAGATCCTGACAAACTTCGCCCACACTGGCAAACTGGAAAATTTCGTTATATTCACCTATACGCGTATAGCCTCCCACCACGACATGTGAATGAAGTTTGCTACCCGCCCCAATAGTGACATTTGGCCCAACAATACAATAAGGACCAATTTCTACACCGGCAGCAATGACTGCTGATGAATCAATAATGGCAGTTGGATGAATCAGGGGATTATTGCTCATGCCTGCTCGACTTTCTGATGCGAAACCATAATTTCCGCGGTTGTTGCGACGACGCCATCTACTGTGGCAGTACAATTATATTTGTAAATGCCGCGTTTATGCATCACTAATTCAGATTTTAAAACCAATTGGTCACCTGCAACCACCTGTTTTTTAAATCTAACCCTCTCCGCACCCGCAAACAGGAACAATGAACCCTCGCTTGGAACTTCATTATTCATCACAAAGCCCAAGATTCCAGAAATTTGAGCCAATGCCTCTACAATCAGCACACCCGGCATGATGGGATAATTCGGGAAATGGCCTTGCAGAAACTCTTCATTAATTGAGACATTCTTATAACCAACAATGCCATTTTCGGTAATCTCAACAACGCGATCAACCAGTAAAAATGGATAACGATGGGGCAAATATTCACGAATCTTTTGAATATTCATTGGCAATTCAGGCTTCGTGAATGTAGGCAAATTCGACTCTATCATCATAATTATTTACGCAACTTAAATGTTGATTCAATGGACTCAATTTGAGATTGCATATGATCTAATCGTTTTACCAATTGGGTCAATGGCACATCTGCTAATTGTCTTAAACGAACCACCGTGCGTTTCCATTGCTGATTTGGCAGCAATCCCATACCTGAAGAATATGTACCAGCTTCAGTAATGTTATTTGTCACCATTGACATTCCAGTTAATGTCACATTATCGACTATATCTAGATGTCCTGATACACCACAAGCACCTGCCAGAATACAGTTTTTGCCAATTGTGGTACTACCTGCAATACCGCATTTAGCCGCAATAGCGGTATTAGCACCAATCTTGACGTTATGGGCGATTTGCACAAGATTATCAATAATGACACCTTGTTCCAAAATCGTGTCATCCAAGGCACCACGATCGATACTACAGTTTGAACCAATCCGGACATCATCAGCAATGCGCACCGAACCCAACTGGGCAATACGATGCCATTTACCTTGATAAGGCGCAAAACCAAAACCTTCACTGCCAATCACGCTATTGGCATGAATGCGAACACGATTTCCGATTTTGGTTTCACCGGTCAATGTGACATGTGCATCGATAAAACAGTCATTACCAATTTCAACCTGATTATCTATTTGAACATGCGACTGAATAATCGTGTTTTCACCCACTACGCAGTTCTCGCCAATTACTACATAATGTCCAATATAGGCACTGTCAGCAATGATGGCAGATGGATGAATTTGCGCAGTACTCTCAATGCCCCGATTCGTATGCTTTTTCTCAAAAACGTGAGTCAGAATAGCAAAAGCCAGGTAAGGATTGGCCACTATAATAAAATTGTGCTTGGACCTTAGCTGCTCTTTTAATTCAGCAGTTACAATCAAAGCGCCCGCCTGACTCTGAGCAGCCTGTTCCAGATATTTATCTGCATTAACAAATGCCAGGTCTTGAGAAGTTGCCTTTTCAAGACTTGCCAGACCTCTCAAACACAAATCTGCCTGACCTGCGTACTCGCCTTGTACAAGGCGAGCAAGATCAGCTAACTGAAGTTTTTGATGATTCATTGATTACTTAATTGCATTAACCTTTTGAATCATTTTATCAGTTAAATCATATTTAGCGTCATAAGCAAGTGCTGAATTTTTATTTAAAATCCCATCCAGGTTATTTTCTTTGCGCAGTTGCTCAGCAACCAACTTGACACGTGCATCAAATATGGTACGAATCTGTTTAATTGAACCCTGAACACTACTCTGCACAGATTGCTGGAGCTGGTTTAATTCCTGAAACTTGGTTTGATACTGGGCAGACATTTGCTGTTTTTCTGCATCAGTCAATTTGGTATTTGACTGAGCACGTTGCTGTAAAGCTTCTAGTTCTTTACTGAGCTGCTCAATCTTGGTCGTTTGCGGCTGAATTTTTTGCTGGAATATCGAATTTTGTTGTTTCAAGTATGTACTCCCCTCAACCACTCGTTCCAGATCAATTACCCCAATACTGGCCGCTTGAGTTATAGGAGCAATATTCGCTAAAGCCAGGCTCATCGCCATAATCATTTTTTTCATATTCTTACTCATTCAAAAAAATTTGCTCACAAAGTTTTTAAACCTCATGAGCAAAATCTACCTTCAGGATTTCCTGAGACTCTTAGAAAGTACGTCCAATTTCAAACTGGATATTTTTGGTTTCATCGCCGTCTTTTTTATTCAATGGATAAGCATAGCTCAATGATAATGGCCCAATCATGGTAATCCAGGTAAAGCCAGCACCTACGCTATAACGCATATTATCCACATCAAAACCGAAGTTGTCCTTACAATACTGCTTGGCATCTACCCGGCCAACCTGACTATTGATATATATCTCACCACGTGGCACATCACATTGTGTATCAAATACTTGTGCACCTTCAGCAAACAGGACCGGACGAACCTGACGTGCCCAATCCCCCTTGAACGGAATAGGAAGTACCAGTTCAGTACCAAACTGCACTAAAGCATTACCACCGACTTCTTCAGGATCCCAATCTCTTTGATTGGTTTCATTAAAAGTTACGCCTGGATATCTAGGCCCCAGTGTACTGTTCTCATAACCACGAACCGAGCCGAAACCACCTGCAAAGAAATTCTTATAGAATGGCAGATCATTACCATAACCCAACTTGCCATAACCGCGCAGGATAAAATCTTTACCTAGCGGGAAGAATGCCTGTGCATCATAAGTCAGTTTTTGGTATTCCACATCACTGCCCGGCAATGCGACTTCACCATTGATTCGATGAGACATACCACTTGTCGGGAACATCGGGCGGTTTAAGGTATTATAAGACCATCCTAAATTCAAATTGTAGGTTAAGAAGTCACCTTTAAACTGGTCATCAAAATCAACCAAGTTCGCTGTCTGACGATCGGCATCCAGACACTTGTCTTTGATGTCATAACCTTCAGGTGGATTTGTTGGTCTTGGCTTTTTATCCAACACATCTAAATCTGCCTGAGAATACAGATAAGCTGTACACACATCAGTCCGGCGATTCGTGGCCTTACCACCTTTCGATAACAAATAGTCACGTACATAAGTAGATACATACGGACCAGTTGTTACTTCGGTCTGGTCAATATTGAGCCCCATGCTCACACTCTGGTTCTCATCAATTGGATAACCAAAGTTGATCCCACCACCAAAACTGTCTGTTACATAGTTGTTGACGTTATAGTCATCATCCAGCTTGGTTTTACGATAATAAAGATTATAACCGCGACGCACCCCATCAATCGTAAAGTACGGGTCCATCACACTCAGGTTATAGTAATCTTGCGTTTCAGAACGTGATAAATCGATCGATACACTATTACCGGTACCCAAGAAATTGGTCTGGCTTAAACCGGCCTGGAATGTAACACCCCCACTTTGCGAGAAACCAACCGCCAAGGTACTGGTTCCTGAATGCTGCTCTTCGACTGCAACATTCAGATCTACCTGATCCGGCGAACCAGGAATACGTGCCGGTTTAATATCTACGGTTTTAAAGAAGCCGGTACGCTCCAGACGCACTTTAGAAAGGTCAATCTTCTCATTACTTGCCAATGCACCTTCCATCTGGCGCATTTCACGGCGTAATACTTCATCGGCTGTTTTATTGTTACCGGTAAAATTAATACGTCGTACCGTAACCTGCTGACCCGGATTAATATAGTAATTCAGATCAACCATTTTGGTGTCATTGTTAATTTGAGGAACAACGTTGACTTCGGCATAGTAATAACCCGCATTACCATATTTGCGTAACAATAACTGCTTAACCGCGTTGACCTTTTCCTGAGAATAAATTTCGCCTTCTTTGAAGATTTGCAAGGCTTGTAATTCTTCAGTCTTATAAAGCGCATCGCCTAAATATTTGGTTTGACCAAATTTAAACTGCTCACCTTCATCCACAGAAACTTCGATAAAGACATTCTTTTTATCTTCACTCAAATTAAGACTAGAATTGGTAATATTAAAGTTGATATAACCGCGATTCAGGTACATGGCACGCAAAGCTTCAAGGCTTGCCGCCATTTTTTCACGTGCATAACGGTCATTTCGGGAAATGACAGAACTCCAGCCACTTTCTTTTACTGCAAAAGCCTGCTTGATATCGGATTCTTTAAATACAGTATTACCAATAATATTGATATCGAAAACTTTGGCTGCTTTGCCTTCAACAAAATCAATTAGCAATTCAACCCGGTTATTTGGTCGAGGAGTTGTCTTAACTGTAATATCCGCATCATAACGACCTTGCTGCATGTACTGCTGTTCAAGTTCAGTTTCAATGGTTTGTAATGCTGACTTCTTCAGCACCTCACCTTCAGCCAGACCCATTTTCTTCAGGCCATCTTCAAGTGCTTCCTTAGGAATCAGTTTATTGCCTTTCAATTCAATTTTTGAAATGACTGGGCGTTCAACCACCTGGAAAACCAAAGTATTGCCTTGCTGAACAGCTTTAATGTCATCAAACAGGCCTGATGCATACAAGCTACGAATTGCATTAGAGATGATGGGATCATTGACCCGATCACCACTGTTAATCGGCACTAGGCCATACACATTGTCAGGAGTTAAACGTACTAATCCATCAAATTTTATATCTTGTACAATGAATTCATCTGCTGCATATACTTGTTGTGCTACTGCCATTGCACTAACGAGTGCCAGAGGCATAAATAAATGTGTGTGCTGCATGCCAGTCTTTTCCGCTGTTAATTTATTCCATCTACGTTGTTATAAACGCATAAAATCATTAAATAATGCTAGAAGCATCATACTGCCGAGCAGTACCATACCAATTTTTAGTCCAACCAATTGTATTTGTTCGGAAACAGGTTTACCACGAATTAATTCAACAAAATAGTAAACCAGATGTCCACCATCAAGCATTGGAATAGGCAATAGGTTTAATATTCCTAAACTTACACTCATTAAGGCCATAAAGGAAATAAAAGTTTCCCAACCCATTTCTGCGCTCTGCCCGGCCACTTTGGCAATGGTAATTGGTCCTGATAAATTATCCAGACCAATCAGGCCACGCACCATTTTGACAATCGAGTTCAGAATCATTGAAGATAAATGTGCTGTTTTATCAAATGCCATGACCAGCGCTTCACCTGGCGTATAATGGATGGTCTGCTTATATTCTGCAGGAATGTTAATTTTACCCGGGTCACTTTGCACGCCCAGCATACCGGTCACATTCCCCATATTGTCACGTTTGCCTTGCGGCATGACCTCAAGCTGAACCACCTGATTTCCACGTAGTACATCAATTTTAAGCAACTTTTCTGGAGATGCCTGCACCACCTGTACGACATCAAACCAGTCTTTCATCTGCACACCATCAATGGCCAGAATCTTGTCACCCTCTTTCAAGCCTTGACGGATGGCTGCTCCATCATCGCTGAGTTTGGAGATGACTGCCGGAATCTGTGGACGATATGGCAAGAAGCCCAGACTATCGAGTGGTGACTGGCTTTGATCTTTGAGGAATTCCTGAATCGGCAACTGGAACTGTTTGTTCTCACCCGCACGGTCCACCTGTATAGAAACCACGCCAGTTTCACCAACACGATCTACCAAGGCATAATTGAGTTTTTCCCAGGTTTCTACCTGAGTGCCATCCACAGCTACAATCTTGTCACCTGGCTGCATCTGTACGGTCGCAGCAGGAGTATTTGGAAGAACTTTGCCTACCCGGGTATTGAGTTGTTCTTGTGCCGGTAAAAACAGCACCCAAAACAGAAGGACTGCAAAAATCAGGTTGATCAACGGACCCGCGGCCACAATGGCAATCCGCTTCCACGGATGCTGCCGATTGAAGGCTTTCGGTAAATCTTCTTCAGCGACATTGCCTTCTCGCTCATCCAGCATTTTGACGTACCCGCCCAAAGGCAAGGCAGACAATTGGTACTGAATTCCAGATTTTTTCGAGGTCCATTTTAATAAGGTCGGTCCAAAACCAATGGAATAGACCAGAACTTTAACGCCCAGTTTACGCGCTACAATATAGTGACCAAACTCATGAATCGCAATTAAGGGACCGAGTAACAGGATTGCGGCTGCAATAATAAACAAGGCGCTCATGTTTTAACTTCCTTTATTCACAACATACTGCTGTGATAAACCTCGTGCCATTTGATCTGCTTGCAAGATAGCCTCCAGATCATGTGCGGGCTGATTGTCCATCTGATTCAGAACATGCTCAACCACTTGAGGAATTTGAGTAAATCTGATCTGTTGATTTAAAAATGCAGCAACTGCAATTTCATTGGCCGCATTTAAAATCGTAGGTGCAATTCCGCCACTCTGCATGGCCTGACGTGCCAGTTTTAATGCAGGGAAACGGAGCACATCCGGTTCTTGAAAATTGAGTTGTGAATGCATAAACAGATCCAGCGGTGCCACATGCGTACTGATACGCTCAGGCCATGCCAAAGCATGTGCAATAGGCGTGCCCATATCCGGATTACCCATTTGTGCCAAAGTCGAACCATCTACATATTGAACCATTGAGTGAATAATACTCTGTGGATGCACAACAACTGTAACAAATTGTTCTTGAACTGCAAACAAATGGCAGGCTTCGATCAATTCCAAACCTTTATTCATCAAGGTAGCAGAATCGACTGAAATTTTTTGACCCATAGACCAGTTGGGATGCTTGCAGGCTTGGGCAGGTGTAACTACCTCAAGTTGCTGCATGCTGTGGTTTAGAAATGGACCACCTGATGCGGTCAGCAAAATCTGAGATACACCCAGTTTTGGTTTACCGTGACGCTCTGCTTCAAAATAATGCTGGGGCAGACACTGAAAAATTGCATTGTGTTCAGAATCAACAGGAAGCAATAAGGCACCATGATCGCGCACCGCCTGCATCATGATGTCACCCGACATGACCAAGGCTTCTTTATTGGCCAGCAGTACGCGCTTACCTGCTTTCACCGCAGCCAAGGTTGGTAACAAGCCTGCTGCACCAACAATGGCTGCCATCACAATATCGACATCAGTATGTTCAGCCACTGCAATTAAACCGGCTTCATCATGCAGAATTTCAATATCGGATAAATGGTGTTGCTGGAGTCGTTTTGAGAGTTCGTCTACTTTATCAGCTGGCACCACCACCACTTTAGGATGGTATTGACGGCAAATTTCGACCAGCTCATTAATACGACTTTGCGCGGTCACAGCAAAAACCGAGTATGCTTCAGGATGTCGCTGCAAGATTTTTAAAGTACTTTGACCGATGGAACCTGTAGCACCCAGTATACAAACTGCTTGTGACATTTATAAATCTACACCAATAAGTTTTAAAACAGCCATACCTGCTGCAAAGATTGGAGCTGCAGCAAGTAAAGAATCAATACGATCCAGTACTCCGCCATGCCCTGGCAAAATTCGACCTGAATCCTTAATACCGGCACGACGTTTGATCATGGATTCAAACAGGTCTCCCAGCACCGAACTAAATACTGTAACCACTGACAAAATAAGGAATAAAATCAGTTCTGGCCAAGTCATATCCAGATAAAGCAAAGCAACTGCAGTCACGATCAGCATTGAAGTAACAATACCGCCATAAAGTCCTTCTATAGACTTGTTAGGACTGACATCTGGCGCCAGTTTTTTCTTGCCGAATTTACGACCTACAAAATACGCACCGCTGTCTGCGCCCCATACCAGTAAAAACAGGTACATCAGCCACCAAGGTGAACTTTGCCAGACCGAGAAAATTGCAGTAACCGCAGCGGAAATTAATACCACCCCGATGCCATGCAGACTGTTATTGTACCAGCCATCATATTCAGGGTAGGTTTTTACCCAGTAAATACTCAGTAACCAGGTAACAATAGAAGCTACCCATAACAATAAGGCGACCTCGGCAAAATACAATGCCAAAGCGGAGAGTGCTGCAGTGAGCACTCCATATCCCCAAGCAACAGGCTTGACGACATGTTTAAATTTTCGAGGCATGAGTTTAAACCACTCATAGCCTGCCACCCCGGCAGCCACAACCATCAATGCGAACATTGGATAATGTGATTCGGTAGCAAACATGCAACTAAGTACAACTGCTACCAGTACCAATGCGGTTATAATCCGCTCAAACATTTATTAATTCTCAAGTCTTTCTTGATGAATCTGCTCTGATGTTTTACCAAAACGACGTTCGCGACCACCAAACACAGCAAGTGCATCGTCAAACTCTTCTATGGTAAATTCTGGCCATAAGGTCTCAGTAAAATACAACTCTGCATATGCTGCCTGCCAGAGCAGGAAATTGGACAAGCGGAAATCTCCACCAGTACGAATCAGCAGATCAACAGGCGGCAAGTCACTCAGACTGACATATTGACCAAACATATCAGTATCAATTGCTTCAAGATCTAATTTATTTGTTAAAACATCCGCAGCAATCTGCTTCGCAGCTTGTGCCATGTCCCACATTCCACCATAGCTGATTGCAATGGTGAGCGTCATACTATCGAAATTAGCAGTCCTTTGTTCTGCTTGCAACATCAGCGCCCGCAGTTCAGGAGATAAACGCGACCGATCACCAATAAATCGCAAGGAAATGTTAAATTTTTCCATACGTGGCAACTGTTCATGAATGGTGTCTTCCAACAGCTTCATGAGCAGGTCTACTTCATATTGGGGACGGTTCCAGTTTTCACTGGAAAATGCAAAGACAGTTAAAGCCTGGATATTTCTTTTTCTGCAATGTTCGACGATAGGATCCAGAACCGTTTTTCCTTCACGGTGCCCGTCACCTTTTTGCATCTGATTTTTTTTGGCAAAACGATTGTTGCCATCCATAATGATGGCAACATGTTTTGGAAGACAGGAATTTTCTTCAGCAGCGGTCATCGATGAATTAGACCTTCATCAATTCAGCTTCTTTCGCAGCCAAGCGTTTGTCTACTTCAGCAACAAATTTGTCTGTAATTTTCTGAATGTCGTCAGAAGCACGGCGTTCATCATCTTCAGAAATTTCTTTTTCTTTCAACAATGCTTTGATATCGCCTAATACATCACGACGGATGTTACGGATGGCAACTTTGGCATTTTCAGCCTCGTTTCGTGCAACTTTCTGCATGTCACGACGGGTTTCTTCAGTCAGAGCTGCCATTGGCACACGGATCGCGTCCGCAGTAATCGGGTTCAGACCCAGATCAGATTCACGGATCGCCTTGTCAATTGCCGCCACCATTGAACGTTCAAATGGCTGAACCAGCAAAGTACGTGAATCTTCAACACCTACGTTTGCAACCTGGTTCAATGGCACATCAGAGCCATAGTAAGGAACCATGACACCGTTTAGAATCGAGGGATGCGCACGTCCGGTACGAACTTTAGCAAAACCGTGTTCCAACGATTCAAGTGACTTGTTCATACGCTCTTCTGCGTCTTTTTTAAGATCGTTAATCATATGATCTTCCTTACTTAATTCTTTAAAAGAGGTTATTACTAAATTAGCGTGTAGTATAAAGTGCTTTGGTGCTCACGTCATTAATTGGTAACGTGAGTTCCTTCTTTTTCGCCCATAACGACGGAAAGCAATGCACCAGATTTATTCATATCAAATACTTGTAGTGGTACATTGTGGTCGCGACACAAGCAGATCGCTGTTAAATCCATCACACCCAGCTTTTCGTCCAGAACCTGATCAAAAGTCAAAGTGTCATATTTCACTGCATCTTCGTACTTGCTTGGATCTTTGTTATATACGCCATCTACCTTGGTCGCTTTCAAGATCAAATCTGATTCTATTTCGATACCGCGTAAACAGGCAGCAGTGTCTGTCGTAAAGAACGGATTACCTGTACCTGCCACAAATACACATACTTCACCCTGAGTCAGGTGACGGATTGCATCACGGCTTGAGTAAGACTCAACCACAGCACCAATTGGCAAAGCAGACATTAAACGGGTTTTAATATTACGGCGCACCAAAGCGTCGCGAAGTGCCAAACCGTTCATGACTGTAGCCAGCATACCCATCTGGTCGCCAGTTACACGACCCACCAGGCCATCTTTTTGTAGTTGACTGCCGCGATAGAGGTTACCACCACCAACAACAATACCTACTTGTACGCCTAAACCCACAAGGTGCGCAATAGAAAGTGACATCTGATCGAGCACTTGTGCATCGATTCCCATGTCTTTATTGCCTGCCAGCGCTTCACCAGAAAGCTTTAACAGGATGCGACCAAAGCGTGGCTTTTTAGAATCCAACATCATCAAACTCCAAAGTATTCAATTTAAATTTTTTTAATTCAAAATATTAAGCAGACTTGACTGAAATGAGTTTTGCATACAGATCGTATTCATCTGCATCAGTAATCTCAACTTCAAGCAAATCCCCTGCCTTAATGACACTTTTATCGATATCTTCAACAAAAACATTACCATCAATTTCAGGTGCATCTGCATACGAACGTGCAACCGCTACCGGGAATTCATCTTCCAGGTCATCTACCAGCACAGTCATGATCTGACCGATACGCTGTTGGAGTTTGGCTGCCGAGATTTCCTGCTGAACCTGCATGAAACGCTCATAGCGTTCTTGTTTAATTTCTTCAGGAACGTGATCTGGCAAATCATTTGCTGTCGCACCTTCAACTGGCGAATAGGTGAAACATCCCACACGATCCAACTGAGCTTCTTTCAGCCAGTCCAGTAACATCTGGAAGTCTTCTTCGGTTTCCCCCGGAAAGCCAACCACAAATGTTGAACGGAGCACCAGATCAGGACATTTCTCACGCCAGATTTTCAAACGCTCCAGGGTATTTTCACTGTGCGCAGGCCGTTTCATCAGTTTGAGAATTTTTGGACTTGCATGCTGGAATGGGATATCCAGATAAGGCAGGATTTTGCCTTGTGCCATCAGGTCAATTACAGCATCCACATGCGGGTACGGGTAAACATAGTGCAAACGCACCCAGATTCCCAACTGCCCCAATGCTTCACACATATCATAGAATTTGGTTTTAACCGGCTGGCCATTCCAGAAATCCAGCTTGTATTTCGTGTCCAGGCCATAAGCAGAAGTATCCTGGGAGATGACAAGTACTTCTTTTACACCGGCACGTTTCAGCGCTGCAGCTTCTTCAAGCACAGAACCGACTGGACGTGAGACTAAATCGCCACGCATGCTTGGAATAATACAGAAGGTACAACGGTGGTTACAGCCTTCAGATATTTTCAGATAAGCATAGTGTTTTGGGGTCAGGCGGATGCCTTGCTCTGGAACCAGATCAATAAATGGATTGTGTTTTGGCGGCTCAGGCACGTATTGATGAACCGCATCCATAACTTCTTTATATGCCGCTGCACCTGTCACTTTCAGGACATTCGGATGCATCTGGCGAATCTTGTCTTCGTCTTTACCTAGACAACCTGTTACGATCACGCGACCATTCGCGCTCATCGCCTCACCAATCGCATCTAGCGATTCTTGCACTGCAGATTCAATGAAACCACAGGTATTTACTACAACTAAATCAGCACCGTCATAATCCGAAGCGACGTCATAACCTTCAGTCTTTAACTGGGTTAAAATACGTTCAGAATCTACCAATGCCTTAGGACAACCTAAAGATACAAAACCGACTTTGGGGGACTTCATGAATTTTCGCTCTACTAGAATGCGCGTATTGTATGTCTTTTCGCATCATAAAAATAGTTGAAAACCCGACTCTTTGCATCACGCACTAAAATATAGCCATAAAATATTCAAGATACCCAACAATGCACCAAAATGAATCATTTTAGATTTACAGCCTCAAATTAATCCGTTATATCTAAGATGAACCATGTTGCTCTGCCACATTTCTGCGTTTTCCAGCAAAAAATAAACTCTATTCATAAAAGTTGGCGTGCATCTTGCATCAAATCAGAACTTAAAATTGATTAAATTGCTTTATGAAGATGCCATTGCGCCATTTTAATACAGGAACAAACCCGCGAATGGATCAACTTATTCCGATCGACTATCGTGTTTTAGTGGACAATATGACCACATGTATCTTATTGATAGACCGCGATCTAAATATTTATTATCTGAACTCTGCCTGCGAAGCCCTATTTGATGTGAGCTTATTTCGGGCGAGTGGCACATCTGTGCTGAATATTTTGCAAAACCCCACAGATGAGTTTAATACCGAAGAAGCCCTGAATAATACCTTAAGTACGGGACAGCCCTATACGCGTCGTGAAGCCACTATTCTGGTCAACTTCAAAGACATTCATGTCGATTACACTGTTTCTCAGCTAAACCTTGGCAAACCTTATCATCCGCTGTTACTCATCGAACTCAATCCTCGCGATCGCATGCTCAAAATCTCGCGTGAGGAAAATCTGGTACAACAACACCAGGTGGCGCGCCAGCTGATTCGCGGTGTCGCGCATGAAATCAAGAATCCACTCGGTGGCATTCGCGGGGCGACCCAATTACTGGCACGCAGCCTGAATGATCCACAATATAAAGAATTTACCGACATTATCATTAGCGAAGTGGATCGACTTAGAAATCTGGCCGACACCATGCTCGGCTCACGCCAGCTTCCGAGCTATGAACTGGTCAATATACATGAACCACTGGAACGGGTACGCTCCCTGATTGCCAACCAGACCAAAAAGAAAATCAAAATTACCCGGGATTACGACCTGTCATTACCTGAAGTTCTGGCAGACCGAGACCAACTGATTCAAGTCATTTTGAATATTTGTGCCAATGCTGTACAGGCCATGACCGAAAACAAGGAATTCTTTATCCAACATCAACCGGAACTGATTTTAAGAACCCGGATTCAGCGTCTCTTTACCATTAACGGGGTGATTCACCGTTCTGTGGTACGGATTGATATTGAAGACAATGGCCCGGGAGTTCCGGAAGATATTATCGAATCGGTGTTTTATCCACTGGTCACCAGTCGGGCCAAAGGAACCGGTCTGGGCCTCAGTATTGCTCAAAATATTATTCATCAGCACAACGGCATGATCGAGTGTCAGTCCGTGGCTGGAAAAACTGTCTTTAGCTTATATTTACCTTGGGAGTCAAATCATGTCGCGAAATAAAATATGGGTGATTGATGATGATCGCGCCATGCGCTGGGTACTGGAAAAGACCTTTAAAGAAGAAGGTCTGGATGTGACCAGTTTTGAAGAAGCACAATCTGCTCTGGATCAATTGAGTATTGAAGCACCCGATGTAATTCTGACCGATATCCGCATGCCGGGTATTGATGGACTCACCTTCCTGGGCAAGGTTAAACACAGTTATCCGGACCTGCCTGTCATTATTATGACAGCACATTCAGACCTGGAATCTGCTGTATCAAGTTATCAAACCGGTGCATTTGAATATTTACCTAAGCCTTTTGATATTGATGAAGCGCTGGCGCTGGTAAATCGTGCAATTTTACATATTACCAAGCTGCAGCAGCAAGAGTCAGCAAAGACTGCCCCGCCAATTCAATCTACAGAGATTATTGGTGAGTCACCTGCCATGCAGGAAGTATTCCGAGCCATTGGCCGTTTGTCTCAATCGCACATTACCGTATTGATTAATGGTGAGTCGGGTACAGGTAAAGAGCTGGTGGCGCATGCCCTGCATCGTCATTCACCACGCAGTTCAAAACCTTTTATTGCGCTCAATATGGCAGCCATTCCAAAAGACCTGATCGAAACCGAACTGTTCGGTCATGAGAAAGGTGCTTTTACCGGTGCCAATACCCAACGTCAAGGCCGTTTTGAACAGGCCAACGGCGGTACATTGTTCTTAGATGAAATTGGTGACATGCCATTTGAAACCCAAACACGTTTATTGCGTGTACTCGCAGATGGTGAGTTCTACCGTGTTGGCGGTCATATTCCGGTTAAGGTCGATGTGCGTATCGTGGCAGCGACACATCAGGATCTGGAAAAACTGGTCCATGATGGCCGTTTCCGGGAGGACTTGTATCACCGCCTGAATGTGATCCGGATTCATATCCCCAAATTGGCACATCGCAGTGAAGATATTCCGATGCTGGCACAGCACTTCCTTGCACGTGCCGGGAAGGAACTCGGTGTAAATCCCAAGATATTGCGTCCTGAAACTCAGGAATACATGCAAAAGCTGCCTTGGCAAGGTAATGTTCGTCAGCTGGAAAATACCTGTCGCTGGCTAACCGTAATGATTACAGGTCGTGAAGTTTATCCTGAAGACCTGCCACCTGAACTGAAACAGATTCCGATCCAGCAACAGGATCCTGGTGCTCCGATCCCAAACCTGAACCAGATTGCACCGCATCACTGGGATGAATTACTAGGTCAATGGGCAATCCAGAAGCTGAAAAATGGCGAGATGAAATTACTGGATGCAGCGACACCCATGTTTGAGCGCACTCTAATTAATGCAGCCCTGCAACAAACACGCGGCCGTAAGCGTCATGCTGCTGAACTTCTGGGCTGGGGGCGTAACACCTTGACCCGCAAACTTAAAGAACTGGGCATGGACAGTGCTGATGATGACGAAGTAGAAGAAATCGAAAGCCAGGCCTGAAAATAAAAAAGCACCCGCGGGTGCTTTTTTATTACGACCAGTAAAAAGTTAGACAGTTAAACCAATATAACGTGAATAGCCTGCTGCGCCCAAATCAGATTTTAATATTAAATAGTTTGGATATGTACTTAGGCTAATTTCCTCAAACATATTTACCACGTCGTCATTGGCATGCAATTCATCCACTGTTTTTTGCATGGTTTGCTCGAATTCATCAGTGATATATTCAAAGCCAATATCCATGGCAATAAACAAGGTATGTTCACAAGGTTGGATATATTGCTCTTCCTGCCAGTTAATGATGTCTTGGTGGCAATGTGGGCAGGCAATATTATCGGTGGCCTGAATCGAAAGCGGAATAATTTGATATGCCATATGAAAGTCAATCTGTTTGCTATTTGTCTATTTTAGCAAATTTTATGGCTTGTCTTTACTCAATTAAAAATCCAGTTGATAAAAAAGGGAATCTTCAGACTCCCTTTTTTAATATTGATAGCTCTGCTCTCAAGGCCCAATTAGGTATGCGCAGCCTTATAACGTGATAATGCTGTG
This sequence comes from Acinetobacter sp. 228, assembly GCF_048147885.1. NCBI lineage: Bacteria > Pseudomonadati > Pseudomonadota > Gammaproteobacteria > Moraxellales > Moraxellaceae > Acinetobacter > Acinetobacter sp. 228. Next base: position 49,202 of record NZ_JAYWYV010000008.1, on the reverse strand, counting down.
ACTGCGACTGCCGAGACCACCACTGCCGGTAAACTTGCCATAAGAATACCTGTAGTTCCCAAACCCAATGCCAGAATTTTTCCGGTTAATAACGGCCCGGTCATCGCCCCTAAACGTCCTAGCGAGATTGCACTCCCCACACCGGTCACCTTACCCAAGTCCGAATAAAAAATCGGTGAGATCCCATAGAGAATAGATTGGCCACCTGTAGAGAAAATACCTCCCATAATTCCCGCAAAAATCAAAAGTGGAATAGAAGTGGTGGTAAAAAGTAATACCAGCGCCACAAACAAACCACTATAAATAATGACTGCCATTTGCCAAAGCTTTAAACGGTCCAGTAAATAACCTAGGCTCAAGGTTCCAATCACTGCCCCTACCTGGAACATTAACATTACCAAAAATGCCTGCTGCTTCTGCAAACCTTGTTCCATAAGTAAATTAGGCAACCAGCTGATCAAAATATAATTAATCATGAGGGTAAAAAAGAAACCAACCCAAAGGGGTAATGTATTTCTATACTGTCGCTGCTTGAACAAAACTTCAGCCATTCCCGGTACAGCTTCGCCAGAAACCGGCACTTCCGCATTCACTTTAGGCTTATCTTTAAGAATAAACGCCATCAATGGAATTAATACCAAAGGCGTTAATCCCCCAATCAGGAATAAGGTTTGCCATTGAATATCCGGAAGCAGCATGGCCAGACCGGCAACAAAGATCGCACCTACCGGCAAACCACAATACATCAAACTATTTAACTTGCCACGGTTGGCTTCCGTTGCCTCATCACCGACGACTGAAATCATGGTCGGCATTGCGGCACCTAAACCCAGACCGGTAAAGAAACGCGCTGCATATAGAACTTCGATGCTTGGCGCAATCGCAGTCAGCGACATAAACAGACCAAAAATAGTCACAGAGAGCATCAGGACTTTCTTTTGCCCTAAATAATCTGCGATACGTCCACCAAAGAATGCGCCGAACAGCATTCCAAAGACCCCTAGGCTAAACACATAACCCATTTGAACCTGACCTAAACCAAAGCTTGCTGCAATTCCTTTCGCTGCAACCCCGGGAGCTTGAAGGTCAAAACCTTCAAAAAATGCGACCCAAAAACATAAGAATATGGTTAAGATTTTTTGGGTTTTTCCGCTGTATGGCTGTGCCATGATTGATCTCCATCAATAATCTACAAATCGCTTCATCACCTGGCGATCCGTTGCCCTATTCTCAACCTAATGCTGATTGAGAAATAGCACGACAATAGTCGGGTTTAAGTACTCTCATCGGCAATAAATAGTGTCAAAATTAGACCTGAAAGATTAAGTATCCAGACTTATTACATCTTAATAATTTCAATTGAATATATTTTTCAATAACTTGAATTCATAGTAGGTATTTCTAATCTCACGATAGCCAAAACTTATACAAAACCACCAGCCAATAAAAAACCCGCGAGATGCGGGCTTTTTAACTTTAAAATCTTAAGCAGATTTTTTCGCTTGTGCATTCTTACGAATCGTGATCATCACCAGTTGTACTGCTGCTGGTGTTACACCTGGAATACGGCTTGCTTGCGCCAAAGTTTCAGGACGAACATCTTTCAGCTTCAGAGTAATTTCACGAGACAGACCCGACACGATGTCATAGTTAAAATCCGCAGGAATACGGGTTTCTTCAAGACGTTTCATTTGCGCAACGTCTTCATGCTGACGGTTAATATAACCCGCATATTTCACTGCAATTTCAATTTGCTCACCGACAAATGGTGAGACTTCAGAATTGGTCAATTCTGCAATTTGAGCAAATGAAATATTAGGACGTTTCAACAAATCAATTGCCGAACATTCTTTAGACAGGTCTGCACCGGTCATCTCAACGAATTTTTTACCCATTGGATTGTTTGGCGCCGCCCACAGATGCTGCAAACGACCTGTTTCTTTTTCTACTGCTTCCATTTTCTCGCAGTATGCAGCCCAACGCTCGTCATCCACAAGACCCATTTCACGGCCGATTGGTGTTAAACGTTGGTCTGCGTTGTCTTCACGAAGCATTAAACGGTATTCCGCACGTGAGGTAAACATACGGTACGGTTCTTTAGTACCTAATGTGATCAGGTCATCGACCAAAACGCCCATGTACGCTTCATCACGTTTTGGTGTCCATTGCTCCTGATCCCACGCACGGCGTGCAGCGTTCAAGCCTGCCAGCAAACCTTGCGCACCTGCCTCTTCATAACCGGTGGTACCGTTGATTTGGCCAGCAAAATACAGGTTATTGATCGCTTTGGTTTCAAGCGTGAACTTCAACGCTTGCGGGTTGAAATAATCGTACTCAATCGCATAACCCGGACGAAGAATATGCGCATTCTCCATACCACGGATAGAACGTACCAGTTCAAACTGAACGTCAAATGGTAATGATGTTGAAATACCGTTCGGATAAAGCTCGTGTGTATCCAGACCTTCAGGCTCTAGGAAAACCTGATGCGAGTCTTTATCGGCGAAACGGTGAATCTTATCTTCAATCGACGGACAGTAACGTGGCCCCACCCCTTCAATCACCCCGGTATACATCGGTGAACGGTCTAAACCGCCACGAATGATTTCATGCGTGCGCTCATTGGTATGCGTAATATAGCAATTTACCTGCTCAGGGTGCATTGATGCATCCCCCATGAATGACATGGTCGGAGACGGGAAATCACCCGGCTGTGGCGTCATCACAGAGAAATCAACCGAACGCGCATCAATCCGTGGTGGTGTACCTGTTTTTAAACGACCTACCGGCAGTTGCAGCTCACGTAAACGATGGGCAAGTGAAATAGACGGTGGATCACCGGCACGACCACCACTGGATTTTTCCAACCCCACGTGAATTACGCCGCCCAAAAAGGTCCCTGCGGTGAGCACAACGGTTTTCGCATCAAAGCGAATACCCATTTGGGTTACAACACCTTTAACAGTATCGCCTTCAAGAATCAGGTCATCTGCTGCTTGCTGGAAAATATCTAAGTTCGCTTGGTTTTCTAATGTTTCGCGAATAGCGGCTTTATATCGCACACGGTCAGCCTGCGCGCGAGTGGCACGAACCGCTGCACCTTTACGTGAATTTAAAATACGGAATTGAATACCGCCTTTATCGGCAGCCAGCGCCATAGCGCCGCCCAAGGCATCAATTTCACGTACTAAATGCGATTTACCAATACCCCCGATGGCCGGGTTACAGCTCATCTGCCCTAAAGTCTCAATGTTGTGAGTTAAGAGTAAAGTCTGTCGGCCCATACGCGCCGCAGCTAAGGCCGCTTCCGTACCGGCGTGACCGCCACCGATAACAATAACATCGTATACTTTAGGATAATGCATAGTGGTAAATTGAGAGATAAAAAGAATAGCTGGGCATTATAGCAAATTTCATTCTAAAGTAGACGAATTCAATCGATTTTATCTTGATATAACAACCTTTATATAGCAATTGAATAATGCAATGTAATTTAACTTTGCAGAGTAACTATATAAATTAAACATATAAGCCAAGAAATTTACTCGATTTACATTGTTTAATTTCGCATATTTTTTAATCTATACATTGATGACATTACAAACAAAGGTATAGAAGATGAATAAGAATATTTTGCTCTCAACTGTTTTATGTGGCTTATGTCTTGCTCCATTTGCTGCTATCGCAAATGATAAAATTGCGACCAGTTATAATGCTCAAAAGTACCAACAGGTTTGTAAAGGCAAAACCCAAGGTGCTCAGGTCAGTTACAGTACACGCGGGGTTCTCTTTAATGGCACCTGTGAACCACGTTTCTTCCCTGCCGGTAATCCTAGTTCTATCATAGGTGACGAGCCTGAACTTTATACTGCATGTACAAGCACAAGTGGCACAGCCACAGCGACCATTAATGGTACACAAATGAGCGGTAAGTGTGCTTTAGGCTTTACTCCACCGCACCCTCCTGTATCACAAATGATGCAGAATCAGTCACAAATGCAAAATCAGCGTATGCAACAACAAAACAATACTCAACCAATGCAACAGGGTTCTCAAACACAGCCCGGCATGTAATATGTAAGCAGTCCTATCCATAAACTGGCTGCATTACAAGAAAAAGTTATGACGGGCAAAGTGACTGCATTTTGCTCGTTTTTATTGCTTATTTATTCATCTAAGCTAAACTCGAAATATATCTATAAATGTATAATAAAAAGGCAAATACATGGATTCGGGGTTTTTTAGCATTTTTTTGCCAATTACATTGGCAATCATGATGATGGGACTAGGACTAGAGCTAACCCTCAAAGATTTTTTGCGATTAAGCCGCTATCCTAAAGTTATTTTTATTACTTTATTTGCGCAGTTAATACTATTACCCAGCCTTACTTTTTTTATTTGTCTGATTCTGGATTTATCACCTTTACTTGCGGTAGGCCTGATGATTCTGGCTGCCTCACCGGGTGGTCCGACAGCGAACTTGTTCAGCTATCTATATAAAGGTGATGTTGCACTTAATATTACCCTTACAGCTATTAATACCCTCATTTCTATTTTTACTTTACCTTTCATTATCAACCTGTCTTTACATTATTTCTTGAGTCATGATTCCAATGTGGCTTTTCCAGTCGAAAAGATTGTTCTGGTTTTTTTAATTACCTTAATTCCGGTAATTATCGGAATGCTACTCCGAGACAAATTTCCAAATTTATCCATTACCGTCAGCAAGCGCATGCGCCTAGTCTCCATCAGTTTTTTAGCGATACTGGTAATCTTCGCCATTTTCAGAGAACGTTTTAATTTGGTGGAATACTTTGCCAGTATTGGGGCGGCAGCTGCAATTCTATGTTTTTCCAGCCTGTTTATAGGGTATTGCATTCCTTTATTAATGGGCATTCCAGAGAAAATGGCGCGCGCCTGTACCTTTGAAATCGGCATTCATAATACAGCGATTGCCCTGACAATTGCGATTTCGGTGCTGAATAATGTCACTATGGCCATTCCGGCAGGGATCTATACGATTTTCATGTATAGTTTCGCAGCTATTTTCGGTGTGCTGTTGAGCCGCCAACAAGTGGTTTACAACAAAAAAACTCGTTTATCAGATTTATAAGCTTATTGATTAATGTTTAATTAGCACGGTATTCTTTTCCAAAGAAAATCAACAATATTAAAAAAATCGACAAGGAGCATACAGATGGATTCTGGCCTTATAACTATATTACTACCGCTGGCACTTGCAATCATCATGATGGGGCTTGGCCTTGAACTGACGCCTCGGGACTTTAGTCGTGTAACGCGTCATCCCAAAGCGGTATTTATCGCTCTTTTCTGCCAACTGGTCGTTCTGGTAGGAATTGCATTTTTGCTCTGCAAGCTGTTCGCTTTACCGCCACTGCTTTCGGTTGGACTCATGCTATTGGCAGCTTCTCCTGGAGGTGCGACCGCTAACCTGTTTAGTTACCTGTTTAAAGGTGACTTAGCTCTTAATATTACTCTGACTGCTATCAATTCGGTCATTGCAGCCATTACCCTGCCTCTAATTATTAATTTTTCGATCATGCATTTCCTGCAGGATAGTCAGCAGGTTGGCCTGCAATTCGGCAAGATTCTGCAAGTCTTTGCGATCATCCTGATTCCGGTGGGAATTGGCATGCTGATTCGACATTATGCCCCAGGCGTGACCGCAAAACTGAATCGCCCACTGCGCATATTTTCCATTGGCTTTTTGGTCTTGATTATTATTGCCACACTCATCAAAGAGCGCAGCAATATTGGTGAATACCTGACCCAGGTTGGCTTGGCAACTGCGTTGTTCTGCATACTGAGCCTTGGAATTGGTTATCTCATCCCGCGACTGCTCAATATTAACAGTGCACAAGCCCGTGCCAGTGCATTTGAAATTGGTATCCATAACAGCACCCTTGCAATGACGATTGCCCTGACAGTGATTGGCAGTGCCGCTGTGGCAATGCCGGCTGCAGTTTATTCTATTTTTATGTATATCTTCGCTGCAATTTTTGGCAGCTTGTTAAATCGGCTTACCCCACTTCCTGCACAAAAACCAGTTACCACACTGGATTAAAGCAGGTCTGGAACCTTTAAAAGGATGCGTCAGGCATCCTTTTTTATTTTAGGTCAGGAGCAAGAAGATAGCAGCGTTGATTCCGAACTTCCGCTACAATAGCTTTTTTAAAAAATGTATAAAGGTTATTTCTGTGAAGTGGTTACAAATTCATATTACGGTTGAACAGGCTCAGGTTGATTTTACTGAGACATTACTCAGCTCCCTGGGTGCAGTGAGTGTAACATTGGATGATGCTGAAAACCAGGATTTGCTGGAACCCCTTCCAGGTGAAACACCACTTTGGAATAAAGTGATTGTAACCGGTATTTATGCACAGGAAGACGGCGAAGAAATTGATGTTGCTGCACTGGAAACTTTTATCCGTACACAATTGCCAGATGCGCCGATCCATCATGAGTTAATTGAAGACCAGGCATGGGAACGCACCTGGATGGATGCTTATGAACCCATTCAGATTGCTGAAAAATACTGGATCGTGCCAGAGTGGATGGAGGCACCTGAAGCGGATGCGGTAAACATCAAGCTTGATCCGGGTCTGGCTTTCGGAACAGGTAACCATGCGTCAACTTTTTTATGCTTACAATGGTTAGGCAAAATTGATGTAAAAGATAAAATCGTCATCGATTACGGTTGTGGCTCAGGTATTCTCGCGGTAGCTGCACTGCTATTAGGTGCAAAAAAAGCATATGCCACTGATATCGACCCACAAGCGGTACTGGCCACCCAGCAAAATGCTGAGCTGAATGGCGTTCTGGATAAACTTTATGTCGGCTTGCCAGAAGAATTTCGAGAAGAACTCGGTACTACCAAAGCTGACGTATTTGTTGCCAATATTCTGGCAGCACCGCTAATGATGTTGGCTCCTGAGTTCGCAACTTTAATCAAATCTGAGGGGCAGTTCGCACTTGCAGGAGTGATTGAAGAGCAAGTGGCTGATGTTACTAGCATTTACTCAAATTATTTTGATATATTAGAGGTAGAAAAACGAGACGAGCACTGGTGCCGCATCTCGGGTAAACGCCATAAGAATGAATGAGCCTATAAATAATCCATGAGTGACAAAAGAACCTATTGCCCTACCTGTTCCACTATTTACAAGGTCACAGTTGCTCAACTTACCGTTGCGCAGGGTATGGTTTGCTGTCCAAAATGTACAACTTCCTTTAATGCCTTATCGCATTTGGTGACCGAAGCCCGAAATTCGGTCACTACCCCAACTGCTCAATCTCAACCAAACTCGAACGAAGCTGGCAAAACTGACATTGAAAACAGCTCAGGTGATTACTATCCTGAACAGCAGCATAATCGTCATAGTTTGCTACAGATCTTTGATCAGAAAGTTGAACATTCTAATATTGATCTGCAAACTTATTTAAATAACCTGAATTATTTTAGTACCGAGCCGATTTCGGCACTGCCAAGCATGATCTGGGAAGATCAGCCAAACAAACAAACCAAGCACGGGCCTCTGTACTATATAAGTTGGAGCTTGATCAATCTTTTACTGTTTAGCCTGCTACTGTTTCAATTTTTCTGGTTCAATCCGCAATATATTAAAAACAGCCATGTTATGAGTCTGGTTTTTAATAGTACATGTGACGTGTTTAATTGTTCCAATCTGGAAGAATACTACACGCTGATTCAGACCAATAAAGTCAAACTTAAAGCCACTGCTAAAAATCAAACTGAACTGAGCGGTGAGCTGATCAATTTCCATGACCGTAGCCTGGCCTTACCGATTTTAAGAATTAATCTGGAACGCCGCGGTGAAGTTATTGCAACTTACAATTTATCTTCAGAAGAATATCTGGTTGAAAGTCTGGTTAATATCAAACGCATCCCGAAAAATAGCCCGTTTAAATTCAAATTTCAGCTTCCAGTCGATCGCAAAAGCTTTGATCGTTATACTTTGGAAATAATTCGCCCTTAATCTGCCGAGAAAGTATTAAAAAGTTAAAAAAAATTAAAAAAAATGCAGTTTTCTTGCTCACTTTTGCTTAGACAATGGTATGATACGCGCCACGAAAGCTATGTGCTGCAACTCCTCGCGACTTTTTCACAACAAATACAGTCTTGCCTAATGCGCTATAAAATTTATTGCGTATCGTGCAGATTTTTTTGTTTTGATTTTGGTCTGTAACAAAACTTTAACTATTGTTACGCTTATTTTTCGACCAAAACGTTGAGATGTGTCAAGCTATTGGCTCAATGCAATGATTAAGTTTTAGAACTCCGGTTTTAGGATCTAAAGCGGAGTTCATTTCAATTTCTAGACCACTTTTTATATCACTTTACCCAAGTGATATTTGTTTTTCGGATTAATTCGCATGAATAGCAAATCTCCTATTTTTACTGCACAATCTGATGTTGCTTTACGTATCCACGTAGATCGCGCAGTTCGCCATTATTTTGCGCAACTACAAGGCGAGCAACCATCTCAGGTATACGACATGGTGCTGGCAGAAATGGAGAAACCTCTTCTATCTGTAGTTCTAGAATATACACGTGGTAACCAAACACGTGCTGCCGAGATTCTCGGACTCAACCGTGGTACTTTACGTAAAAAGTTAAAAGCTCACGGTTTAATGAGTGAATAAATGATAAAATGCTTGCGGCTTCCGCAGGCATTTTTTTTGACTGTAAATTAGCTATTTAGATTTAATCTGTTCCTTGAAAACTGTGACGAAGATCATGACTATTAAACGCGCTTTAATCTCTGTGTCTGACAAGACTGGTATTGTTGAATTTGCACAAGAACTTGCTGCTCTAGGGGTAGAAATTTTATCTACAGGTGGTACCTACAAATTGTTGAAAGACAATAATGTCGCTGTAGTTGAAGTTTCGGAGCACACTGGTTTCCCAGAGATGATGGACGGCCGTGTTAAAACGCTACATCCGAAAATTCATGGTGGCATCCTGGCTCGTCGTGGTCTAGACGAAGCTGTGATGGCTGAACACAATATCGATGCGATCGATCTTGTTGTTGTTAACCTCTATCCATTTGCTGCAACGGTAGCAAAACCAAACTGTTCACTTGCTGATGCGATTGAAAACATCGACATCGGTGGTCCAACAATGGTTCGTGCAGCTGCGAAAAACCATGCTTCTGTAGGTATCGTGGTAAATGCATCTGACTATGCAACAGTTGTCGCTGAGCTTAAAGCGGAAGGTGCTTTATCTTATGCAACCCGTTTTGACCTGGCAGTGAAAGCATTTGAACATACTGCACAATATGACGGCATGATTGCATCTTACTTAGGCGCTCGCGTAGGTAAAGAAGAAGGTCAAGCGGATAAATTCCCGCGTACCTTCAACACACAGTTAAATAAAGCTCAAGATTTACGTTACGGTGAAAACCCGCATCAATCTGCTGCTTTCTATGTAGATCCAGCCGCAACTGAAGCATCTGTATCAACTGCAAAACAGTTACAAGGTAAAGAATTATCTTATAACAACATTGCGGACACTGATGCTGCCCTTGAGTGTGTTAAATCATTCGCGAAACCTGCTTGTGTGATCGTTAAGCACGCTAACCCATGTGGCGTTGCGGTGTCTCTAGACGGTATCAAAGCAGCTTACGATCTTGCTTATGCAACTGATCCAGAATCTGCATTCGGCGGCATCATTGCATTCAACCGTGAATTAGACGTTGAAACTGCACAAGCGATTGTTGACCGTCAATTCGTTGAAGTGATCATTGCGCCAAGCATTGCTGAAGGCGTTCTTGAAGTCACTGGCGCGAAGAAAAACGTTCGTGTCCTGGTATGTGGTGAACTTCCGAAGATTGATGAACGTGCTACACAACTTGACTACAAGCGCGTAAACGGCGGTTTGTTAGTTCAAGATCAAGACTTGGGTATGATCACGAAAGATGACCTTAAAGTTGTGACAAAACGCGCACCAACTGAGCAAGAAATTGACGACATGATCTTCGCTTGGAAAGTGGCGAAATACGTGAAATCTAATGCGATTGTTTATGCGAAAAACCGCCAAACGATTGGTGTGGGCGCAGGTCAAATGAGCCGTGTTAACTCTGCTCGTATTGCTGCGATCAAAGCTGAGCATGCAGGCTTAGTGGTTGAAGGTGCAGTAATGGCATCTGATGCATTCTTCCCATTCCGTGATGGTATTGATAACGCTGCAAAAGCAGGTATCAAGTGCATTATCCAACCAGGTGGTTCTATGCGTGACGAAGAAACAATTGCTGCAGCTGACGAGGCTGGTATTGCAATGGTGTTCACTGGCATGCGTCATTTCCGCCACTAAGTTGTAAAATTTTAAAATAAGCCCTCCTTTCTATAAGGGGGGTTTATTATGTCTGTATTGATTTGCATCTTGCGTTAAGATGTTAATGATTTTTAAGCCGAATTAGGCTTTGGGAATTTCATTTTCGAGGATTATTCTAAAGATGAACATTTTAGTTTTGGGTAGTGGCGGTCGTGAGCATGCATTGGCGTGGAAAATCGCACAAGACGATCAAGTTACAAAAGTTTTTGTAGCGCCAGGTAATGCAGGTACTGCAACTGAAAATAAATGTGAAAATGTCGCTTTAGACATTCTCGACAACCCTGCGATTATTGATTTTGCCAAAAACAATGCAGTTGAACTGATTATTGTCGGCCCTGAAGCACCACTCGTAAATGGTGTGGTTGATGCTTGCCGTGAAGCGGATGTAAAAATTTGGGGTCCAACGCAGTTTGCTGCACAGCTTGAAGGCTCTAAGGCTTTTGCCAAGCACTTCCTTAAACGCCACAACATTCCAACAGCTTTCTATGACGTATTTACTGAAGTAGACGCAGCGAAAGCATTTGTTGAGAAAAATGGTGCGCCAATTGTGATCAAGGCTGATGGTCTTGCTGCGGGTAAAGGTGTAATCGTTGCAATGACCAATCAAGAAGCATTCGATGCCATTGATGACATGCTTGCAGGCAACAAGTTTGGTGATGCAGGTTCTCGTGTTGTGATCGAAGAATTCCTTGCAGGTGAAGAAGCATCTTTCATTTGTATGATCGATGGCGACAACATCTTGCCAATGGCGACTTCGCAAGACCATAAGCGTATTTTTGAAGGCGACCAAGGTCCTAACACTGGTGGTATGGGTGCTTACTCACCTGCGCCTGTCGTAACAGCTGAAGTCTTTGAAAAAACCATGAATGAAGTGATGCGTCCTACCGTTGAAGGTATGAAAAAAGACGGTCACGTTTATACTGGTTTCTTATATGCTGGCTTGATGATTGACGACAAAGGTCAACCGAAAGTGATCGAGTTTAACTGTCGTTTTGGCGACCCTGAAACCCAACCGATCATGATGCGTCTTAAATCATCTTTGGTTGATTTGGTTCAAGCGGGTATCGAAGGTAAACTTCCTGCTGAAGCTGAATGGGATGAACGCAAAACTGTAGGTATCGTACTTGCGTCTAAGGGCTACCCAGAAACTTCAAGCAATGGTGATGTAATTTCAGGCTTAGACACTGAAATGACTGATGCGAAAGTTTTCCATGCAGGTACGAAAGCACTTGAGAATGGTGACATTGTGACTGCTGGCGGTCGTGTGCTTTGTGTGACAGCACTCGGTAATACGATTGGTGAAGCACAAGCAAAAGCGTTAGAACTTTGCGAAAAAGTGACGTTTGACGGTGTTCAATACCGTAAAGATATTGGTTACCGTGCCATTGCTCGTGAAAATACTTAATCTTAATTTTGATTAAGAAAAACCCCGATTCGTTCGGGGTTTTTCTTATTTTGCAATAAGATAATCTTTAGCTAGTTTTTCATAATTTTCTTTCTTTTTAAGAAGATCATGATAGTAATCATATAAATATGGAAATTTATCATCATAGGTCTGAATATCGACTTTAATTTTTTTATTTTTCATATCTAAAGCATAGATAATTTCATCATGTAGTTTATTCAAGATTTCATATAGATCATCAAACTCCTTGGACTTGGCATTATCTAAAATCCTCAATGCAACTTTTTGAAATTTACCTAAATTTTTTACAAAAATTGTGTGTTCATCCATAATAAATTTATGTAGGTCTAAAGGTATATTTTTTTCATTGTAAGGATAAAAATAATTTTTAGTTTCATTTATATAAATCAACCAATATATTTGTCCTATTGCTCTAGTCGCCTCATCCAAATATTCCAATGCATCAATCATTAGATCCCGTTTAACCATAAAATTATTTTGCTCTTTCCAAGCGTTTAGTAAAACAAAAGCAGATAATGGCGCAAAAAGACCTGCTGACCAACCAAACATCGTTGCTATGGCTGCACCCTTATCGATTGCTAATGGATAGATTAAAAAGTAGGTTATAATTGACATGATAATAATAATAACTAGATAACCTACGGTTAAGTCTTTTATGATTTTAGTCTTCACTATTACACTTGTTATAATTTGAATTAAATAAATTTAAAATTAATTATTTAAATAGTGTAACCACAATTTTGAAAGAAATATGATCAATATATCAACCCCTCGCCTTATCCTCCGCCAATGGCAAGACTCCGACACAGCCCCATTTATACAAATGTGTGCAGACGATCACGTCATGCGCCACTTCCTGAAAAAACTCGATGCCACAGAAGCCACTGCCTTTCTAGAACGTATCAAAGCAGATATTAAAAAACGCGGTTGGGGCTTATTTGCCGTAGAACTCAAAAGCACAGGCGAATTTATTGGCTTTATTGGACTACACGTACATCCACCTGAATTTGAAATAGCCGATGCCCCTAAAATTGGTTGGCGTTTACTGCCACAATATTGGCAACAAGGTTATGCCACCGAAGGTGCAAAAGCCGTACTGAAATATGCTTTTAGAAACCTGCGACTCGAGAAAGTCATTTCATTTACCGCAAGCATCAATACACCTTCAGAACATGTCATGCAAAAAATTGGTATGGAAATGGTTCGTGAATTTGAGCATCCATTCGTACCAAAAGATCATCCATTGTCTAAACATGTACTGTATGAAAAAATGCGCTCAGATTATTTGCATATTCCATTTTGTTAAACCCTAAGACATCAATAAACGTTTAGCTGTACTACTGCAACAATACTCACACTGAACAGCGTTGTATGAAGTCGATATACTATCTTAGCAACAATAAATACAAGGCAGCTATATGAAAAATATGATGAAAAAAACTTTCTTTCTCACTAGTTTATTCCTAATGTCCGAGGTTGCTATGGCATGTACCCGCGTTGTGTATTTAGGTGATGAACAACAGATCATGACAGCACGTTCAATGGACTGGAAAGTCGATGTCGCATCAAATATTTGGATACTGCCCAATAATGTCAAACGCAACGGTCTTGCAGGACCTCGTTCTATTAAGTGGACAGCCAAATATGGCAGCGTTGTGACTACAGGCTATGACATTGCCACAACAGATGGTGTCAATGAAAAAGGGTTATCTGCCAATTTATTATGGTTAGTCGAATCTGAATATCCAAAGTCAACGAAGAAGAATCAAGCTACTTTAAGTATTTCACTTTGGGCACAATATGTTTTAGATAACTTTGCCACAGTTGAAGAAGCGGTTAGATTTTTAGAAAAAGAACCTTTTACAGTAGTTACTGATCAAGTTCCCGGCGAAAATCGCTTAGCGACACTTCATTTGTCTATTTCAGATGCCACTGGAGACAGTGCCATTATTGAGTACATTAAAGGCAAACAAGTCATTCATCACAGTCGCCAGTACCAAGTGATGACCAACTCTCCGACCTTTGATCAACAACTGGCATTAAACCAATATTGGAAACAAATTGGCGGAACGGTGATGCTCCCAGGGACCAATCGAGCGGCAGACCGTTTTGCACGTGCTTCATTTTATATCAATGCAATCCCTAAAAAAGCCGATGGCAAACATGCACTGGCCAGTGTTTTTAGTGTTATTCGTAATGCTTCTGTACCTTTTGGCTTAAATACCGCAGAAGAACCAAATATTTCATCAACTCGTTGGCGTACTGTGGTCGACCATAAACGCAGTTTATATTTCTTTGAATCTGCCGTGTCACCCAATGTCTTTTGGGTCGATCTCAAAGAGATTAACTTTAATGATGGTCAAAGCAAAAAGTTAAGCTTAGGGCCTGATCAGTCCACGACTTACTCAGGTAAAGCCAACGCAAATTTCCAAGTGACTCAACCCTTCCAATTTTTAGCGGCAAACTAAAATTATGGTAAACATGAGTAAGACATCGCAATTATTGTATTATTCATGTTTAAAATCACACATTCACCTTTTATTTACTATTTATATCCAAATATGTGATTTATATTAGATAAAATATTATAAAGGCGGTTTTTTATACATATATCAAGTAGATAACAAATTAAAATTTAATAATATATTGTATTTATTGATATTTTTATAAAACACTCAAATTACTATCCCAAATTCCATATAAGCAGCCTAACTTTATGCACTATATTGCATAAATATTTATTGCTAAGATGCTGACATGCTCAGGACAAGTCAATGCAGACTTTAAGCTTGGTTTTCTATTTTCTCTCCTCAATAGTTCAAGCTTTAAAGACCATAACTTGCACTGAATTTACAAGTGATGCAAATGCTGATGCTACGAATAATAACAACTTCGTCGTGCCTCATCATTCATACAGTGATTAATAAATCTCCACTTTATTATCACATTGCACTGCATATACTTTAGGCAATATGAAAGTTAGGACATCCTTATGAAAAAGCTACTTGGCGTTTTACTCAGTGCATCTGTATTGACTTTAACTGCATGCGGAAAACAAGAAGCCCCTGCAACGGATGCAGCACAAAACAAAGACTCAGGTGAACTGCAAACCGTGACCATGGCATCGACTGGTTCAGACGCTGACGTATGGCGTTATATCGCGACCCTCCCTGAAACCAAGCAAGCTGGCATCAAGCTGGATGTGAAAAACTTCACTGACTATGTTGCAATGAACAATGCTGTCGCCAATAAAGAAATTGATGTCAACGCATTCCAGTCTTATGCCTATCTGGTGGCTTATAACGATGCCAATACACAAAAGATCGCGCCCCTCTCTACAACCTATCTTGAGCCAATGGGGATTTACTCAAGTAAAGTGAAAAAAGTAGAAGACTTTAAAACTGGCGCTACAATTGCCATTCCTAATGACGGCGCAAATGAATCACGCGCACTGTTACTCTTACAGTCTGCAGGTCTGGTAAAACTTAAACCAAACTTTGATCTGGTTAAAGGTACGCCTGCTGATATTACTGAAAACGCGAAACAGATCGTCATCAAGCCAATTCAAATGGCAACAGCAGTACGTGTAAAAGACGAAGTCGATGCGATTGTTCTGGGTAATACCCTGGCAATGGAAGGTGGTCTGAACGTACTGAAAGATGCGATTTACTATGAAGCCATTGATCAAAGCACCAAAATGAACGTGAACGTTTTAGCCGTTGCAGCCGATCGTCAAAATGATCCTGTACTTCAAAAAGTTGGCCAGTTGTATCATACTCCTGCTGTGAAAGCCTATGTTGATGAACACTTTGGCGGTACAAAAGTTGCGGTAAACAAACCGGTAACTTATTTGACCGAAGCGAAGTAATACAATAATCAATACTCAAAACAGGCAAGGATAACTTGCCTGTTTTTTTATACGTGATGCAGTATTTGACACTATGATTGAATTTAAAGACATCTCCAAACAGTATGAGCTGAAGGGCCAGACCTTACATGCCCTGAACCGGGTCAACCTGCAGATTCCGACTGGCAGTATCTTTGGCATTATTGGCTACAGTGGTGCCGGTAAAAGCACCCTGATTCGCCTGATTAACCTGCTGGAACGACCAACTTCAGGCCGGGTGATGATTAATGGTACAGATTTTACTGCTTTGGATGCCAAATCATTGCGTCAGGAACGTACCCAGATCGGCATGATTTTCCAGCACTTTAACCTGATGCAGACCAAAACGGTTGCTGCCAATATTGAAATGCCAATGAAGCTGCTCGGGTGGAAAAAATCTGAACGGGAAAAGCGTCTTGAGGAACTACTGGAATTCATTGACCTGAAACATAAACGCAATGCTTTTCCAGATGAACTGTCTGGCGGTCAGAAGCAGCGTGTCGGGATTGCCCGTGCTTTAGCGAATCATCCAAAGATCCTATTATGTGATGAAGCAACCTCAGCACTCGATCCGCAAACCACCAAGTCTGTACTGCAACTACTCAAGCGCATTAGTCAGGAACAAGGCATTACGATTGTCATGGTCACCCATGAAATGGATGTAATTGAAACTGTGTGTGATTATGTCGCAGTTATGGAAAAAGGTGACGTGATTGAAACAGGCTCTACCCTGCAGATCTTCAGTCAGCCGCAGCATCCAACCACGAAAAACTTTATCCAGACGGTGCTCCAGCAAAACCTGCCCGTAAATATTCTCAATAATCTGGAAAACCAGAATCATCACAGTATTTACTGTTTAAAGTTCTTGGGCAGCTCAGCCCAGGAAACCGTGATTCAAGGCGTCATCAAACAGTTTGATATCAGTTTGAATATCCTGTTTGCCAATATGACTGAAATTAATGGCACTGTAATTGGTCAGATGTTTATTCAGCTTCTGGGTAATTCCACAGAAATTAATGCTGCATTGCAATATCTCAGAGATCACGGCGTACAGGTAGATCAGGCAGGAGTACAGGAATGAGAGAGTTAATTGTACAGTGGCTGACCACGATTACTGCACCTTTCTGGAAAAGCTCGCTGTCGATGGACCAGTTCGTGACCGCACTGCAAGAAACCTTCCACATGGTGTTCTTTGCGATGCTGTTTGGCTGTATCTGGGGTTTTATTCAGGCGATTACTCTGTTAGTTACTCGTCCGAATGGAATTCTACCAAACCGTGTGATTTATCATGGTCTAAATCCGATTGTGAATGCGCTGCGCTCCCTTCCGTTCATTATTTTGCTGATTGCAGTCATTCCATTGACGAAATTTCTGGTTGGAACGTCTATTGGCACATGGGCTGCAATTGTGCCACTCACTATTTATGTCGGCCCTTATATTGGCCGTCTGGTAGAAAACTCTCTGCTTGAAGTCAACGAAGGTATTATCGAATCTGCACAAGCCATGGGTGCAACACCGATGCAGATTATTTTTAGATTTATTCTACCGGAAGCGCATAGTTCACTGATTCTAAACCTGACCACTGCCACCATTAGCCTGATTGGAGCTACGGCGATGGCAGGTGCTGTGGGTGCTGGCGGTATTGGTGACTTGGCAATCTCCTATGGTTATCAGCGTTTTGATACCTCAGTGGTGATCATGACTGTCATTGTATTATTGATCCTGGTGCAGATTGTACAGAGTGTGGGTGACTGGTTATCCCGACTTCGTTAAGTTAATTCTCTGAGTAAATAAAGCCCTCTTTTTGAGGGTTTTATTGTTTTCAGAATAGCTACCCACTTCGTTTCTATATTTTAAAGAAAAACTCGAATACACATTTGATACGTGCCACAGCGACAGGAAGTCGCCTGTTGATCTGTGGTACAGAGATATACCATCAGATCAATAAAGGGGTTTTGTTACTTTTGACCCGTCAAAAGTAAAAGAAAATATCTACTAACAACTAAATAAATAATCAGCTTAAAAAATCAAATTTAAACTCGACCTAAAAGTTAGCCATTTCCCCTCAATTTCAGACTGAAACAATAAATCCCGTGCTAAACTATCGAGTGGTTTTTGCAGGGACTTATTTATGCACTTTGTTCATCTTGGTATTCATACAGAATTTTCGATTACAGAATCCATCGTACGGATACCAGACCTGGTCAAAGCTGCTGCTAATGACGAGATGCCAGCACTCGCGCTAACCGATTTGTCTAATCTGCATGCCGCAGTCAAATTCTATAAAAAATGCCTGGATAAAGGCATTAAACCGATTCTGGGTTCTGAAATCCGCCTGAATGATGCCGAACATCGTGTCACCCTGCTTTCCATGACCAACAAAGGCTGGCGCAACCTGACTGAACTGGTCTCTGAAGGTTATATTAGCGGCCAGCAGCTTGATATTCCTTGCGTACAGAAAGATTGGATATTAAACCAACACGATGACATGATTGTATTGCTGGGTATGCAATCTGATGTCGGCAAAATGCTGATTACCTCAAACCCCGATAAAGCTGAACCTTTACTCCAGGAATGGGTAGAAAAATTTGGTAATCGCGTATATTTAGCGCTTACTCGTACAAGTCGTCCTAATGAAGACCTTTTCATTGAAGAAGCGGTCAAACTCGCCAAAAAATATAATATCGGTGTAGTCGCACATAATGATGTGCACTTTATTGCACGCGAAGATTATGAAGCGCACGAAGCACGTGTCTGTATTGCAGATGGTTATGTGCTGGGTGACAATCGCCGTCCTAAAACCTATAGCCCTGAACAATATTTTAAAAGCTCAACAGAAATGGTAGAGCTTTTCTCGGATATTCCAACCGCAATTGAAAATACCTTCCATATTGCAAGACGTTGTAATGTTGCCCTACGACTGGGCTTTAATGACCTGCCAGACTATCCGATTCCGGAAGGTCATACCATTGGCAGTTATTTCACCCATTTGTGTGAAGTCGGTCTGGAAGAACGCCTAGACTTTCTGTATCCACCTGAACAACGTGGTGAGGACTGGCCGGAAATCCGTCAACCTTATGATGAACGTCTGGCCTTTGAAATCAAGATTATTCTGGACATGGGATTCCCGGGTTACTTCCTGATTGTAATGGACTTCATTCAATGGTCCAAGGGTAATGGTGTACCAGTGGGTCCTGGCCGTGGTTCAGGTGCCGGTTCTCTTGTAGCTTATAGTTTAAAAATTACGGACCTTGATCCACTCCGTTATGACTTGCTATTCGAACGTTTCCTAAACCCGGAACGTGTTTCTATGCCCGACTTCGACGTCGATTTCTGTATCGCCGGTCGTGACCGCGTGATTGATTATGTCGCCCGTACTTATGGCCGAGATGCAGTTTCCCAGATTGCCACCTTCGGTACCATGGCGGCGAAAGGTGCGATTCGAGACGTTGCACGTGTCCTGGGTAAATCCTACGGTCTGGCCGACCGTATTTCCAAAATGATTCCGACCAAGCCTTTGGGCTTAAGCCTGGAAGAATCCTTAGAAGCAGAACCGCAACTGAAAGATGTGGTTACCAATCCATCCAACCCGGATTATGAAGATGCTTCTGAAATCTGGGAAATGGCGCTGAAGCTTGAAGGTATTACCCGGAATACCGGTAAACATGCCGGTGGTGTAGTAATTGCACCAACCAAACTGACTGACTACTCAGCCGTAATGTGTGATGCCGATGGTACTGCACGTGTTGCCCAGTTCGATAAGGACGATGTCGAAGCTGCCGGTTTGGTGAAGTTCGACTTCCTGGGTCTGCGTAATCTGACCGTAATTGAAGACG
Source organism: Acinetobacter sp. 228 (assembly GCF_048147885.1). Lineage (NCBI taxonomy): Bacteria > Pseudomonadati > Pseudomonadota > Gammaproteobacteria > Moraxellales > Moraxellaceae > Acinetobacter > Acinetobacter sp. 228. The sequence goes on along the minus strand of NZ_JAYWYV010000008.1, from coordinate 29,679 downwards.
CGGTTAAAAATATCAATAAACGCATCCAGAGCGATAAACCGCTGGATATTGCCTATATCCCGCTAGATGACAAAGATGCTTATCTGGTCTTTGCTGAAGCCAATACTACGGCGGTCTTCCAGTTTGAATCCGTGGGCATGAAAAAGATGCTGAAAGAAGCACGCCCAAGTAAATTTGAAGAGATTATTGCTTTCGTATCATTATACCGTCCGGGTCCAATGGATCTGATTCCTGACTTTATTCACCGTATGCACGGCGGTGATTTTGAATATCTGCATCCCCTGCTAGAAGGCGTATTAGAGCCGACTTACGGGATTATGGTCTATCAGGAACAGGTCATGCAGGCTGCACAGTTTTGTGCCGGCTATACCCTCGGTGGCGCGGACTTGCTGCGTCGTGCCATGGGTAAGAAAAAGCCTGAGGAAATGGTCAAGCAGCGTAAGATCTTCATTGAAGGTGCTGCGAAAAAAGATATTGATGAAGCTACTGCTAACCATATCTTCGACTATATGGAAAAATTCGCCGGCTATGGTTTTAACAAATCGCATGCGGCAGCTTATGCACTTGTTGCTTACCAGACGGCATGGCTGAAAGCGCATTATCCCGCTGAGTTCCTGGCAGCGGTGATGTCTTCGGAAATGCAGAATACCGATAACGTGGTATTCCTGATTGATGACTGCCGCAAGAATAATCTGGAAGTATTACCACCATCCGTCAATATGTCGATCTATCAGTTCCATGCTCCCGATGAGAAAACCATTGTCTATGGTCTAGGAGCGATTAAAGGCGTCGGTGAAGCGGCCATGCAGTCAGTGATTGAATCACGTCAAAAAGATGGTCCATATAAAGACCTGTTTGACTTCTGTCACCGTATTGACCTGAAAAAAATCAATAAACGGACTTTAGAAGCCTTGATTCGCGCCGGTGCTTTGGATTGCTTGGGTATCGAGCGTGCAGACCTAATGGCACAGCTCCCTGAAGCAGTTCAAGCTGCAGATCAGGCTCGCCAGAACCGTGAAACTGGTATCATGGACCTGTTTGGTGAGGTTGAGGAAGTTCAGCGCAAACCTTCCAAACCAGTTAAACCGTGGGCAGATGAAGTTCGTCTTAAAGGTGAAAAAGATACTTTGGGCCTGTATCTGACTGGTCACCCGATTGACGTTTACCGTAATGAGCTGAAAGCCTTTGTCCCGTGTCAGATCAATGAACTGACACCTACCCGTCGTGGTGTCACCACCGTGTTTGCAGGACTAGTGGTGGATATTGCCAACTTCCCGAACCGCATGATGATGACCCTGGATGATGGTACGGCACGGATTGAGATTTCAGCCAATCACGAACGCTTTAACCGCTTTAAAGAAGTTATCCAGCTCGATAAAGTCGTGGTGATCGAAGGTGAAATCTATGAGCGTGAAGGCTTTGACCGTCCGATGGGACGTCTGACCAAAGCTTTTAGCCTGAACGAAATCCGCCAGAAACGTGCCAATAGTATCAAGATTACCCTGCAGGTGGCACATTACAGCAAAACGCTTAGCCGCGACCTGCAACACATTCTGATGCCTTATACCAATGTGGATATGAGCGCTCATATTCCCGTGATTTTATATCTGGATTATGACTATGCAAGCACTGAACTGCATCTGGGGTTAAGCTGGAAGGTCGCGCCACTGGATGAACTCTTAGCCAAATTGCGTGACTATTTTGGTAAAGAAGCATTGCACATTGAATATCAGGTCAAGTCCAAAGCTGCCAAAGCCGTGTCTTATGAACAGGCCAAGCCGATAAATGTTCCTGCGCCACCAACTGGCATGAGTATGGACGATGCTCTGGCACAATATGAAGCTGAGTCTCACCCCCAATATTCATAAATCCTGATCTTTAAAAAACCTTAAAATTGGAATCCTCATGAGTCAAATTGACAATGCTGCTGTTTCAGCACATCTCTCCCATGTGCGTATTGTCATGGTTAATACTACCCTGCCTGCCAATATCGGCAGTGCCTTACGTGCCATGAAAACCATGGGCCTATGCAAACTGGTACTGGTCGCTCCAAAAACCTATCCACATCCGGATATTGATGCGCTGGCTGCGGGTGCGACTGATCTGATTGAACAGATTGAAATTGTCGACACACTCGAAGAAGCGATCAATGATTGCCAGATCGTTTTCGGTACCAGCGCACGTAGCCGTACGATTCCCTGGCCACTTCTGGATGTTCGTCCTGCTGCTGAAAAAGCACTTTCAGCTGTGGTTCAAGAGCACCAGGAAATAGCAATTCTGTTTGGCCGTGAAGACCGTGGTTTGACCAATGAAGAGCTGGCGATGGCCAATTATCATCTCACTATTCCGGTGAATACCGACTACGGCGTATTGAATGTTGCGCAGGCAATACAGGTGATCTGCTATGAACTGCGCATGGCTGCACTGGATCAGGTGGAACATCCGCGTGATCCCAAAGCTACCATGCAGGTCATTGATGGCATTGAAATGGAATGGGATGAACCGCTGGTAACCCATAAAGAGATGGAGCAGTTTTATCCACATCTGGAAAAAATGCTGGCAGAAATTGAATTTATGGACCCAAAAAATCCAAGATTATTGCCTTTACGCTTGCGTCGTCTCTTTGGACGTATACAATTAGATCGTATGGAATATCATTTACTTCGTGGTATTTTCAGCCGTGTTCAGGCCTTGAACAACGGCACCTGGAAAAAATCTTCAAAAACATCATCACAGGACGAGGATCAAATCTAATGCTGAAACAGCTCAAAGAAGATATACAAGCTGTCTTTGCGCGCGATCCTGCAGCACGCAATACTTTAGAAGTCTTAACGACTTACCCAGGCATACATGCACTGATCATGCATCGCATGGCACATGAGCTATGGAATAAAGACTATAAAGGAACTGCACGTGCATTGTCTTCGTTCAGCCGTTTTGCTACGGGTATTGAAATCCACCCGGGTGCAAAAATTGGCCGTCGTTTCTTTATTGATCACGGCATGGGTGTCGTGATTGGAGAAACTGCAGAGATTGGCAACGACGTCACCCTGTATCATGGCGTGACTTTGGGTGGAACCACCTGGAATAAAGGCAAACGTCATCCGACTTTAGAAGATGGCGTGGTGGTCGGTGCCGGTGCCAAGATTCTCGGACCATTTACTGTGGGTAAAAATGCCAAGGTTGGTTCTAATGCAGTAGTTACCAAAGCCGTACCTGAAAATGCTACCGCTGTAGGCAACCCGGCACGTTTGATTATCAAAGACAAACCCAAAGATGATGCTGAAGCGCGTCGCCGCGACTATGCAGAAAGTATTGGTTTCCAGCCTTATGCAGCCACTGAAGACCAATCTGACCCAATTCTGGAAGGTATGCGAATTTTGCTGGATCGTATTCAACAAAATGAAAAGCGCATGAACAACTTGTGCAATCGCCTTTCTTTGTTAGATCCGACCTTTAACAAGCAGCAGCAAGATAACCAGCCTTTGAGCAAAAAAGAGTTGGAGATTCTGGAAGAAGCGCGTCGTGAATGTGAAGCGCAGACCAGCCAATCCAAAGCCTGAATCTAGCTTTAGTTCTGTAACACAGGTTTACTTGCATGACCGTTATAGTTTTCATAGACTGACTGTCATGCTATTTATGTACTTGGCTGTTTTTAAAAAATAACAGAATGGACGAATATTATGACCTTTAAGCCCTTGGCACTTGCTTGCTTAACACTCAGCATTGCGGCGTGTTCAACTATGCCCCAAAAACAGTCTGCATCAAAACAATCGGAAGAATTTGTTTTTGTTGAACCGGCTATTACTCCTCCATTTTATGCGTTAAATCCTTTTAATTATAATGAACCGCCTCTCTTTGAAGTGCATTTGCAAAAAGCTGCAGCCCAGCCTGTAACCAAGATGGTGGTGACAGACCCGAATGATCCATCCAAGCAGTTGACGCTAGATGTCAATAAACTGATTATTCCGACGGTGGACAGCAATACCCGGACTATGCGTTATGCTGCGCTGGCAAATGACAATGAAATCGATATCACTGAAATCGATGATTTCCTGCAAATGGTCGAAGGCAAGGCACGCCATTATCCACCGCGTTTCAGTGATCGTCAGGAACGCCGTGGTTTTGAAGCCAAACTGCGTGACGTCAGCCAGCAGCTGGATACTCTAGCTGCCCGTCCAAATGCTTCTTTTGATGTTTTGTTGCGTGCTTTTAAAGCCAGCGTGATGGGACGCAATCTGGATCTGGGTTCAATTTATACAACCAAGTCCCTGACCTACGCACAACGCATTCTGCGAGTGAATCCAGATGATCCTGAAGTCAACTTCTGGTTCGGATTTGGCCTGTCTGAAGGTGGCGGTCAACGTGAAGCGATTCCATATCTGGATAAAGCCATGAAAGCAGGCGTTCAGGAAGCCTATCTTTCTGCAACCAATAACTATATTGCCTTAGAGCATAAGAAAAATGCCATTCAGACCTTAAGCAACTATAAAACCAAATATCCACAAGAAGCTGAAGTGGCCGACCGTTTGATTCAGGAAATTGAAAATAATGGCCGCTGGAATGTATGGCAAGTCATGCAGACCTCCACAGCAGCGCCGGCAAATCCTGGTTCAACACCAGCCCCTGCTACACCTTAATCAACACTTCTGTTTTCTGATTACAAATAGACTGCTACGGCGGTCTATTTTTATGAGAAAAAATTAGTAAAATACAAAACATTACTCCGCTTTACAGCCTGATTTAGTGAAAAGTTTTTATGCCTCAGAAAATTAATAAAAGATTAATACTTTGCACTTTACTCATCACCAGCGTACTCAGCGGCTGTCAGGTGGTCAGTGTTAAGGAACAGGCCGTTAATGTCACACTCAACAATGAACGTGACAGTATATTGACCCGTGACAAGCTCAGCGAAGCCAGCCTGAATGTATTGTCCATGACTGGACGTGAAGCACAGATCTGTGTTGAACAGCCTGAAGAATGTGTGAATGACCTTAAAGATATTCCTCAGATTTTAGATGAACAATTACTTTCTACAGCAAGTGAACTATATCTGGCGAATGCCTTGCAAAATGCCAAGTCAGCCGAGTGTAATACCAGTGTTCTGAGCAAAACCCGGTCACAGGAAAAACAGCAGCTGCAAAAACAGAATATCCAGAAATGTCTGGATCAGCAGCTAACCATGCTGGATAAAAGCATTCGTTATAGCTATGCCTATCTGTTCAAAACTGAGCGCGCACCACAAGACCGTATTTTTGATAACCGCCAGGTCCAGATCCGTGATTTTTATAACCTGGCAATTGCCCATCTGATTCAGCGCTATGCTGAACGTTATGAAACCAAACGTTCCGGCCAAAGAATTCAAGTCGGCGACAGTATCTACACCCTTGATCTGGAAAATTTTCCGCAGCTGAAAAACCAGACTATTGAACAGCTCATGTCTACCTATAACATGAACTTTTCAGGCTTGCGTTCCATTACCCGTCGTGATGGTTTTGGTTCAGAATTTTTAGTGGTTTTACCAGAAGAACAGCAGTCTGAGCAGGATAAAAAATATATTGCCGATCCGCTCAAGCACAAATACCCTAATGGCATAAATCCCAATATTCATTCAGCGCGATATCTGGCCACGACTATCACTGCGGTACCCAAATCAGCAAATTCGACTGAACAGATTTTATCTACCTCGGAATTTTACCTGAAACTACATGATCCTTATAAACATGAAAAGATAAAGGTTGCTTCAAAAGAATATGCGCTGGCTGCCAACTTTTCAGCGCCCTACGGTTTATGGCTAGCCGAAAACAATCTGGGGCGTTTAGCCTATCTGACCCTGATTAATCGCGAAGACAGTCTGAGCATGCCACACCTGTACATGCTGGAACCGTATAATCCGAACAAGAAAGTGCTGGTATTGATTCATGGCCTGGCCAGCAGTCCTGAAGCCTGGATTCGTCTGACCAATGATATTATGGGTGATCCGGTATTAAGGGAAAATTTCCAGGTCTGGCAGGTATTTTATTCAACCAATATGCCGATTCTGGAAAGCCGTTTTCAAATTAATGCACTGGTTCAGCAAAGCTTTGCCCAGGTCGCGAACAATGCTCCAGCCAAAAAAGATGCGGTACTGGTCGGACATAGCATGGGAGGTGTGATTGCCCGTTTAATGGTCAGTCAGGCCGATATTACCCAAGATGCATTTAAGCTGGTACAAAATACCCGCATTGCACAGTTTAAGGATAATCCGTTATTTAAAGCCCGCCTGCAAATGCAGCCTATTCCGAACTTTAACCGGGCCATTTTCCTGGCAACCCCACATCGTGGAACGGAATATGCCGATCGCTGGCATACCAAACTGGCCCGTAAAATTATCCGGATACCGGGTGCATTTTTGGGTGCCTTTGCCGATACCCTGCAAGGTGAGATCGGGTTAAAGGAGTTTGTTAAAGAACTGGGGCATGACCTGATTCAAAATGGTCCGAGCGATCTCAGTGAAAATTCAAAATTTACTGCATTAACTGAGGATATTCAGCCTTCTAAAAATATCAAATTTCATTCTATTATCGGCAATACCGTAGATACGCAAGATACCAAGCTCATGAGCGATGATATTGTTTCATATGAGAGTGCTTATCTAAATGGTGCTGTATCCAACAAGGTCATTAAGGGCGGCCACTCGATTCAGGAAACGCCTGAAGCCGTGCTGGAATTGCGCCGGATTCTCAGATTACATCTCTCAGACCTCGGTCTTTATGATCCAGAATAAATTATCCTCTTGATTTATCTTAACCACCGCATGTTCGCATCCGGTGGTTAATTTTTTAAAAAAATACAGATGGGATATATAAAAACTCATCGCGACAGATCGGGGGCGCTAACTGCAACATTCCCTTAGAATTTCCTTTCTTTCTAAAAATTAAATTTGATAGACTTGCTACAATATAACTTGAAGCTGAATTGAATCAGCAGATTCATTTCACATTTTCGGTCTCTTGCACTCCACCATATGAGACGGGTCTGACTGAAAATCTGCTTTAAATTTTCCTGCATAGCCTATTGCACAGTATTTGCATTTATCTCTTGTTGAAAGGATTTATTTTTAATGACCAGTTCAGAAATTATGGCTGATCTTTCTACCTTAACGCCCATGATGCAGCAATACATGTCAGTAAAAATGCAGCATCCGCACTCATTGATGTTCTATCGTATGGGTGATTTTTATGAACTGTTCTTTGAAGATGCACACAAGGCAGCCAAGATTTTAGGCATCACCCTGACCCATCGCGGTAAAGCCAATGGTCAGCCGATTCCTATGGCGGGTGTGCCTTATCATGCAGCCGAGGGCTATCTGGCACGTCTGGTCAAAAAAGGCGAAACCGTGGTGATCTGCGAGCAGATCGGCGAGGTTACTGGCAAAGGACCGGTTGAGCGTGGTGTAGTTCGGATTATTACGCCTGGCACTCTGACTGATGATGCCATGCTCAGTGCACATCAGAGCTCGAATCTGGTGGCTTTATGTATTCAGCAGAATCAGATTGGTATTGCACTTCTCGATCTCAGCGCTGGCTTATTTAAAGTCCAGCAGCAAGATTATGATATTAATCAGCTCATGATTGAACTGGCGCGTTTGATGCCAAGCGAAATTCTGCTGGATGAAAATATCGCTGATCCGACATTGACCGAACAACTCAAACAACAACTGGATATCTCGGTCACCAAACGTCCCGATGTCGACTTCAACCTGAACAATGCGCAAAAAACCTTATGCGACCAGTTTGCCGTCAGCACGCTTTCAGGTTTCGGGATTGATCATTTACCTTTGGCCAAAGCAGCCGCTGCAGCTTTAATACATTATGCCAAAGAAACCCAGAAAACGGCATTACCGCATATCCGCACGATTCAGCTAGAACAGAGTTCAGATTTTATTGCGCTGGATCCAGTGACACGCCGCAATCTGGAGCTGATTGAACCTTTATTTGAACATGGTACTTCGCTATTCCAACTGATCAATGATTGCCAGACTGCTATGGGTGGACGCCTGCTTAGTCGCACCCTGATGCAACCTTTACGCGATACTGCCCTGCTGGATGAGCGCCTGGATGCTATCCAGGCCTTACTTCAAGGTTTCCATGAAGTGCCTGTACGTTTGGTCCTTAAAGAGATTAGCGATATTGAACGTGTGCTGAGCCGTATTGCACTTGGCAGTGCCCGTCCACGTGATCTGGTGCAACTGCGTCAGGCCTGTGCGCAAATTCCATTTTTACGCCATGCCCTGCAACCGATTGTCAGTCAGCAGCAGTCCCAGCTTTTAGTACAGCTCAATGAAGAACTAGGCGACTTCCATGGTCTGCATCAACGCCTGATGTCAGCCATTGTCGAAAATCCACCCGTCCTGCTACGTGACGGGAATGTGATTGCAGAAGGTTTTGACAGTGAACTGGATGAATTGCGACAGATTCGCGATCATGCCAGTCAGTTCCTGATTGATCTGGAAATCAAGGAACGTGAACAGAGCGGCATTCCCACCCTAAAAATCGGCTATAACCGCGTTAGTGGCTATTATATTGAGTTAACCCGCGCGCAGGCTGCACAAGCACCCGAGCATTATATCCGCCGGCAAACCCTGAAAAATGCAGAACGTTATATCACGCCTGAACTGAAAGCCTTTGAAGATAAAGTCTTATCCAGTGAATCACGTGCTTTGGCCCGTGAAAAAATGCTGTTTGAAATGCTGCTGGATGAGTTACGACAGGATATTGGCAATCTACAGATGATGAGCAGCGCCATTGCTCAGATTGATCTGATTGCGAATTTTGCCCATCAGGCACGTTTACGCAACTGGTCGCGTCCAAAATTCAGTCCTGAAGTTGGTGTAAGTATCACTGCCGGACGACATCCGGTGGTAGAGTCCCTGAGTAAAACAGCCTTTACCCCAAACGATACCCGACTGGATTTTGCCCATCGGATGGCCATCATTACCGGTCCCAATATGGGGGGTAAATCCACATTTATGCGCCAAACTGCATTAATCGTACTACTGGCTTATTGTGGTGCCTATGTTCCAGCGCAAGCTGCAACTTTAGGTCCGGTTGACCGTGTCTTCACCCGGATTGGTTCTGCCGATGATTTATCGACAGGCAAATCCACCTTTATGGTGGAAATGACCGAAACTTCGCAAATCCTGCATCATGCTACCAGTCAGTCTCTGGTACTGATGGATGAGGTTGGTCGTGGAACCAGTACCTATGATGGTTTGTCACTGGCCTGGGCCTGTGTGCTGGATCTGACCAAACGCATTCAATGTCTATGTCTGTTCGCAACGCATTATTTCGAACTGACCGAACTGGGCAAGGAACCGGGAATTGATAACTACCATGTCACCGCCAAAGAGTTGAATGGTAACCTGATTCTGCTGCATAAGGTACAGCCTGGACCAGCCAGCCAGAGTCATGGCTTGCAGGTCGCCAAACTGGCAGGTATTCCGGCTACAGTGATTAAAGAAGCACAAAACCGCTTGAAGATTCTGGAAAAGCAGCATCAGGTCAAACCTCGGAGTCCACAGCATGACCTGTTTGCGATGCCTGAAATGATGGAGCCTGTAGAACATATCATCGAAATTGAGAAAGAGTCGCCTGCACTGGACTTGCTTGAAGATATCGATGTGGATAGCTTGAGTCCGCGTGAAGCTTTGCAGCAGTTATATGCACTCAAAGATCTGCTCAAACAGCCAAGTTAATTCTTGACCCTAGACCTCATCTGGCATGGGGTGAATGTGCTAAGAATACCGATGAGAGACACAATTCATCGGTATTCTCCCTTTTTTCAAATTTAACAGCCCTATATATAACAAATATCAATAAAAGGAATTGTTAGTTCCCCCTGTTTTTGCCTAAAATACAGTATTCGTAATTAGAACCATATTGTTTAGGTAGCTGTCGCCATGACCTTCGTTGTCACTGAAAATTGTATTAAATGTAAATATCAAGACTGTGTAGAAGTTTGCCCTGTAGACTGTTTCTATGAAGGTCCTAACTTCCTCGTAATTAACCCGGACGAGTGTATCGACTGTGCGTTATGCGAACCTGAATGTCCGGCAAATGCAATTTTCTCTGAAGATGAATTACCTGAAGGTCAGGAAGTCTTTATTGAACTAAATGCTGAACTGTCGCAAAAGTGGCCAAACATTACACAAATTGGTGAGCAACCAGCCGACCGTGAAGAATGGAATGGCAAACCAGATAAATTGCAATATCTTGAAAAGTAATTATTTTAAATTTAAGAGATCAGCATATGCTGATCTTTTTTATACGCTTTGCACACATTTCATTGCAATATTCTCCAAATTTCTCCTTACATTTAGTCTAAAATAGCGCTATTTATAAATATCTGATTGTATAAATGATGAATTTTGCAAAGGGATTATTGAGTCTTTGTATAATCCCTCTTGTTTTTGTGGGCTGTACTACTGCCACAAAACACCCTGCACAGCCCGCGGGAAAACGGATTTATATTCCCCAAGAACGTGTGCAGTTTGACCGTAAAGCCTACCCTAAAACTATTCCTTATGTTTATACCCAGTGGGTTTCATCTCTGGATAACCTGGCGCGCGTACGTGAGTATGAAGTCTTTCTTGAACGTCATGGCGTTGGTAATATTATTCCAAGTTTTGAGTTGATGCGTACTGCACGTGACTGGGCCAAGTGTGGCCGTTCCCAATACATGATCCCAAGTCGGGAATTATGGGCCAATCAGATACCGACTTTAAAAGTGTTTAAATATCTGATTGCAGCCAATGTGTTGACTGATTTTGAAGTGACTTCAGTCTATCGCGATCTGCCTTTGAACCAGTGTGCCGGTGGTGCCAATTCTTCACGTCATCTATATAACTCTGCCATTGATTTCCGGATTGGACCAGAATATCCGCAGGCAGAAGACTATGCCTATATTGAAAATACCAAGTTCAAATTGTGTCAGTTCTGGGCTCAGCATGGCCAAAGTCTGAATATGGGACTCGGCATGTATGCTTCAGGTCAGATCCATATCGATACCCAAGGTTACCGTACCTGGGGGCCGAGTTTGGGGCGGAATTCCTCAATGTGTAATTACTAAGTCATGACACCTGCTACACAAAACCCCTCGTGAGTTTTGTGTAGTTTAAAAAATCACCACCTACAGAACAATAAATTGCGCTCTGCCGCGAAAAGTTTAAAATGCAGGCATCACAATCAAGGTGCCAAGACTATGCAACAAATGTGGACAGACATTGATCACTATATTGATTCACATTTAATTCCTGAAGACCCTATTCTGAATCAAACTCTGGAAAACACTGCCGCGCACGGTTTTCCTGATCATCTGGCTGTAGCACCGAATCAAGGCATGTTGTTGCAGATGCTGATCCAGATGAACCAGTGTAAACGTGTACTGGAACTCGGCACATTTGCAGCATATAGCACCATGTGGCTGGCGCGTGCCTTGCCGGATGACGGTTATATCCTGACCATTGAAGGACGTGACACCCATGCGGCAATGGGTCAGGAAAATATTGACCGTGCCCAGCTCAAACAGACCGTTGAACTTAAATGTGGCCGTGCAGCAGACGTGCTTAAAGCCCTGCCTGAAGACACTGAAGCTTTTGATTTTATCTTCATTGATGCAGATAAACAGAGTTATCCGGAATATCTGGAACTCAGTTTAAACCTGTCGCATTCAGGTACGCTTATTTTTCTGGACAATGTGATTCGTGCTGGCGAGATCATTAATCCGGACAATAAAAAGCCAAGTATTGAAGGCATTCGCGATATGTTTAAAGCCCTGCAAAATCATCCACGTATATTGTCCTGTACTGCTTTACAGACGGTTGGTAGCAAAGGACATGATGGTTTCGCACTCGCGATTGTTAAATAAAAGCAGAAGAGCAAAAATCACCCAATACGATATTTCTTATAAATAATATATACTTATAAAAATTAACCACAGAGTTATCCACAATATATGAGGATAACTCTGGTCATTTTTAACTCAAGCTGTAACAATTTACGATTAGACTCCGCACCTGGCAATCTTTTGCAATTCTCACTTGGCAACCAGCAAAGGAACTTTGGAATTACGGAAAATTGTGGTTGCAATACTTCCTAAGAAGAACTGGTGGATTTTACTGTGACTGAATGCGCCAAGCACAATCAGTTGAATCCCCTGTTCCTGCTGATAGGACAAAATATTTTCTGCAACATCACCATAGCGATATTGTGGTACCACCTCTAAGCCAGCCTGAGTTAAATATTGCAAAGGTTCATTCAGAATTTCAGCATGATCACCGACATATAACAGATGACATTGCAATAAGCGTAGCAAATCGCTTTCTGCAATCCGTTTCATCATCTTGATGCAAGTGGGTGAATATTCATAGGCAAAAATAAAGCGTGTCGGTGGCTTAAACTGTTCTCCGACTGTCATGACGGTACAGTTAGCCCCACGAATAAAGTTTTCGACATTGGTGCCAATTGGTTTGTTTTTTTCAGCTGAACGTTCGCCGAGCAAGCCTATCACCGCAATATCATCAGGCTGCAGAATCTGGAAGCTTTGTTCCAGAAAATCGCCCTTTTCCTGAATGTGTGTGGTGTGAATACCATGTTCTGCCAGAATCCGTTCAGAAATGTGCTGCAGCAGATTATTGCTATAATCCAGCGCGATTTCACTTTGTTTTTGTTCAAGTTCAGCCAGCTCTTTCAGTAACATGGCGTTACTTTCAAAGCCAATCACTCCACTGATTTCCCCTAAATGATAACTGGCAGGGTAATAATCCAGAACCTGTAACAAGACCAGTTCACGGCCAGTCTGTTTGGCAATCCATGCAGCTGCGTCTGCCAGCGCGTTTATACATGGGGATGAGTCAATGCAGGCAATGACACGTTTCATGTTTAGCCTCTCTAGTTATGATAAAAATTTCTTAGTTATTTTTAACTTAGCATAAGCATTCAAAAATGTGCAGCAAAATCTGTAAGGCTTGAATTGAAATATGTTAACTTTTATGTGAATAAATATAGATCGCTAAACCTATTTTTCTACTCGTTCCAACTTTTATTTCAAACCGTTGACTTCAAAAAACTTATTCACGATAACGAATCAATCTAGCCGGATTTCCGGCGACAATTGCACGCGCTTCAACATCCTTGGTCACCATACTGTTCATTCCCACCACAGCCTGATCTGCGATTTTAATTCCGTCCTTGATACCCACGTGTGCACCTAGCCACACATCCCGGCCGATCTCGATGCCTTGTGAGCGCACCGGTTGCTGATAAATTGGCTGCTCGGGATCCATCCCGTGATCAAAGGCATAAAGATGACAATAAGCAGCGATACGTACCTGATCATGCAGTTTAATCCCTACCCGACCGCCATCCAGAATACAGTGATGATTAATCGCCACTTCATTCCCAATGTCCAGTGGACCATGCAAGGTGCAATCTGCGGCAATAAAGGTATTATCACCGATGATGATTTTGCGCCCCGGTTCGGCAAAGATATGTGCCAGTGGTGAAATAAAACAGTTTTCACCAATCTCGATGGTTTCCATCTCCATCAGATAAGCCTGATATTCCTTTTGCCATGCTTCTGCCCAACCGCGATTTTTGGGCTTTAAGGACCAGTACAGCCAAGGCATATAGTTCAGACGATGTTTATGCTGCTCACGATATTTCAGTAATGGATCTACGTCAGTCATCTGTCGCTTCTTCAATAATTTTTAACTGTTCCCGGCCACGCGTCACATCCTGAACTTTCAGGGCAAAGGGTTGAATTTGATGTAATTGAAATAAGGCGCTAACCTGCACACCTTCGGCTGTATATTCTTCCTGATAATCGATTTGCTGCTGATTCAATTCATACTGGAATATGGCCCACTCATTAAATTGACAGGAAAATTGCACCTTTTTCTTTTCAATCAGTTCAATTTTTTCTGCTAATAGCAAGCATTGTCCAGCGCAACCCCCATAGGCTCGCACCAAGCCTCCTGTTCCCAGCTTGATTCCGCCATACCAGCGATTGACCAGTACCAGCACATTGGTCAGTTCATTACCCTCAATAGTCGCCAGTATCGGACGTCCTGCAGTACCTGAAGGTTCACCGTCATCATTAAAGCGTACCTGATGACCAATTTTCCAGGCCCAGCATTGATGTGTGGTGCTTGGATCACGATAAGCCTCCAGAAAATCTTTCACCTCCTGCTCATTTTCAACAGGGGTAGCAAAGGCCTGAAAGCGGCTTTTTTTGATATCTTCCTCAAAACTGACTAGGCTGGCAATGGTAAATGGCATAACTTCAGGCTTTAAACTCTTACTGTTGCAGTATACCCGCTTTGTACAGACAAATAAAAAGCCTCTCCAAGGAGAGTCTTGATTTTACTCGATTGTTTTGAAAGGCTTTAAAAATCATCAGATCCGGGAAACTTGCATTCTTGCCTGTTTTTTACTCATTTTTCTTCTTCGGCAAGGACATTGAATGCAATGGTTCTTTGCCGCTAATTAAAAAACCTGCATCTGACAATTGAAATCTGATGCAGGTTTTTTATAAAGTAAGAGACATTTAAACAGTGAAATCATCACCCAGATAAACTTTTCTCACGGTCTCATTCGCCAGAATTTCTTCCGGTGTACCTTCAGCAATCACTGCACCTTCACTGACAATATAAGCATGTTCACAAATCGCCAGTGTTTCACGGACATTGTGATCGGTAATCAGCACGCCAATACCCCGATCTTTCAAGTTGGTAATAATATCCTTAATATCTCCAACCGAAATCGGATCGACACCGGCAAAAGGCTCATCGAGTAGCATAAATTTAGGATCAGCAGCCAAGGCACGTGCAATTTCGGCACGACGTCGCTCACCGCCGGACACACTCATTCCCAAGGAATCTTTAATATGGGTAATTTTAAAGTCCGCCAGTAGCTCTGCCAGACGTTGCTGACGTTGGGCCTTGGTCAGCTCTTTACGGGTTTCCAGAATCGCCATGATATTTTCTGAAATCGTCAGCTTCCGGAAGATTGAAGCTTCCTGCGGCAAATAGCCAATCCCTTTACGTGCCCGCTCATGCATGGCCAGGTCGGAAAGATCCAGATCATCCAGATAAATTTCGCCCTTATCCATCCGTACCAGCCCAACAACCATATAAAAACTGGTGGTTTTACCAGCCCCGTTTGGGCCCAGCAGTCCCACAATCTGGCCACTTTGCATACTGAACGATACATCTTTGACGACCCAGCGCTTATTATAATTTTTCGCCAGATGCTTAATGGTTAAGGTCTGAACCTGCTGCGATTGCTCCATTAATCACGCGCTCCCGGGAAGGATTTTGAAGTAGACGGTGGAATCACGATTTGTACACGGCCTGAAGAAGAACCAGTCTTGTTTGGAGTTCCTGTGGCTTCGATATCGCCTTTATTCATGCTGTACTTTAAAGTTGTACCGCGAATACTGGCACCATCCTGTTGCAGGAAAGCATTACCGGACAAGGTAATAATGCCTGTTTCGGCATTATAGACAATTTTTTGTGCCTGACCTTTCGCCAGACCTTTGTCCGGATCTACTTTTTGCTGAAACTGTGCCGGACTGCCTGTCGCCGTAATGAGGCTGATCTGGCGTTTACTGTTCAGATTAGCCACAATCGAATTGGCTTGCAGCTTCATGGTGCCCTGTTCAATGATGACATTACCAGAATAAGTCGTCACACCCGTCCGCTCATTAAAAGTCGCGCGGTCAGCCAGCAAGGTAATTGGCTGATTACGGTCAGATGGCAGCGCAAAAGCAGTGATTGAACCGAGTCCAACCACAGTCGCTAGCGTTATACGCTTTAGGAAAGTGTGCATCATTTTGGCTTTAGGAGTTTGGTTCATACTTTCCTCGAATATTAAAGAATTCGTATTGACCATCATTAAGATTGGCTTTAAGACCCTGGCTGACAAATTCAGCCTGTGGAGATTCCACAATCACTGTCTTGTCTGTTTCAATTTCGCGTATTTTCGGAAAAGCGGTCAGTTCTTCAGTACGGAACTGCATTTTCCCATTTTGCATGATTTTGGTGGCGAGCACTTCTTGAGAGAGTACAACTTTTGTATTGTCATCATAACCATGCGCCATTTTGGCAAAGAAAGTGGCATCGATTTTACCATTGTCATAAGTCGATGCTCGCAGATTTTCCAGCTTTGAGGTTTCTAGCTGCAGATTCTGCTCAAGTCGATCCACTTGGGCACGAACCGACACCTGGCCTGATTCATCTGTCTGGGTTAAGTTAATATTTTGAGCGGAATAGGTCATGCTGCGTGCAGAGTCTGCCTGCAGCTTGTTACCTTTGCCGCTGTAATAGTAATAACCACCACTTATTGCGGCAATAATCACAGCCGTAATGTATAAAACTTTAGTATCCATAAGCGGTGTACTTAATCCAAAAGATAGGACTTATTAATAAGGTGCACGAATATATTTTTCAAGTAACTCTTGGTACATGCCTTTGGACATTAACAGCATGTCGCAGATTTCACGAACCGCACCGCGACCACCGTAGGCTTGAGTGACCAGATCGGCCCGACGGCGAACTTCGACATGACCATTAGGCACTGTCACTTTCATGCCCGCAATGGCAAAAGCAGACAGATCAGGCCAGTCATCACCCATGTACAGGCAATCTTCAGGATCAATGTTAAGCTGTGCACATGCTTCACGAAGAGCTGTGCCTTTATCTTCACGGCCCTGATAGACCAGATCAACACCCAGATCTGACATACGCTTTTCAACAATACGACTTTGACGACCGGTGATAATAATCACCTTGATTCCCGCCTGCTGAACCAGTTTCATGCCCAGACCATCACGAATATCAAAGGATTTAATCTCGTCACCCGAATTAGTCAAGGTAACAAAACCGTCACTTAAAATACCATCGACATCAAGCACCATTGCTGCGATATGACGTGCCTGCTCTAACAATACATAAGATGCCATCTATTAATTTACCCCAGCCTGAATCAGGTCATGCATACTGATCACGCCAATGACTTTATTGGCATCATCAACAACTACAAATTGATTAATTTTATGCTCATTCATACGCTCCAGCGCGATCACTGCACGTTCTTCCTGAGAAATAGTCAACGGATTCTTGATCATTACGTCTTGCACTGCCAGATTGACATCAAAGCCTTGCTGTTTATCGATTAAGCGGCGTAAGTCCCCGTCTGTAAAAATACCGAGCAGGAGGTCATTTTGATCGACAATTGTGGTCAAACCTAGACGTTTATTTGAAATCTCGTATAAAACCTGGTTCATCGGCGTATCTGGCGAGACTTTCGGCAAATCGGCTCCAGTACGCATCAGATGTTTTACATGCAACAACAGGCGCTTACCCAACGCACCCGCAGGATGTGAACGTGCAAAATCATCTGAAGTAAAGCCGCGAGCATCCAGCAAAGCTACTGCCAGAGCATCACCCAAAGCCAGTGTGGCGGTAGTACTTGAAGTTGGCGCCAGACCGAGTGGACACGCTTCCTGAATATTACCGAGCGTCAAAGCTACATCAGCATTTTGTGGCATGGGACCTTGGTCATCACCACTGATGGTAATCAGGGGAATTTGCAGATGCTTGATCAGGGGCATCAGCATCATGATCTCATCACTCTTGCCCGAGTTTGAAATTGCAATCAGCACGTCACCTGACACCAGCATCCCTAAGTCACCATGACCTGCTTCACCAGGATGCATAAAGAACGATGGCGTTCCGGTCGAAGCAAAGGTCGCCGCCATTTTACGGCCAATATGACCCGACTTGCCCATTCCGGTAATCACCAGACGGCCGGTACACTGCAGAATAATCTCACATGCGCGGCTAAAACGGTCATCAATCTGTGTTGCTAAAATCTGTAACGCATTTTCTTCGATGCGCAGTGTTTCAAGTGCGACTTTTTGGAAATCTAGCTGATTCGCTGTTTTTTGTGGATTCAAAGCCTGTTTACCTACGCTAAGGACAGAGAAAAACTCTGGTTTGATGGGCATAATTTTCGCAATTTTAGCATAGCTATGCAATTGCAAGATTTCTAAATGTATAAGATTCGACGTATTTTTAATATATTTCGATTGTATTTGACTTGCGAAGCCAGGTATATCCACCTCTACATTTGCTCCATTTTTGAAACTGTAGACTGTGCTTGTTTTTATTTTTTATCAGAATATCCTCACGCTTGTCTTAATGAATTATATTCATAAAAGAACATCCTCATTCCAATACTCCTTAATTCCCCTCGCAAACACTGCCCCTGAAAAGACCAATTCATTATTGTCATTTCAGTCCAGAAATCTTTTCTTTCTCAATCATTGTTACTACCTAACTAGGCTAAATAACTGAGGCTTTTTACGCTTTTATCTTTATGAATAATTATGCTTAGGTTAAGATGAATCATCCTTTTATTTGAAGTCCTTTGAACAGCTATGCAACCATTTGTTCTATATAACTCAGAGCAACGCAAAAAAGTAGAATTCGTACCTCGTGTTGAAGGTCAGATTGACCTGTATGTCTGTGGAATGACGGTCTATGATTATTGTCATATAGGACACGCACGTACAGTGGTTGCATTTGACTACATTATCCGTTTCTTGCGCAGCCAAGGCTGGAAGGTCAAATATGTGCGCAACATCACCGACATTGATGACAAGATTATTAAACGTGCCAATGAAAATGGTGAAAGTATCTCGGATTTGACCAGTCGCTTTATTGATGCGATGAATGAAGATTTTGCCAAACTGGGTTGCCTTGCACCTGATGTAGCACCTAAAGCAACAGATTACATCAATCAGATGCAGGATATGATCAGCAACCTGGTCGACAATGGTACGGCTTATCCATCCAATAATGGTGATGTCTACTTTGAGGTCGAGAAGTTTGCCAAATATGGTCGTCTTTCTGGCCGTAAACTGGAAGATATGCAAGCGGGTGCGTCTGAACGTGTCGATGTTGAAGTCGAAAAGAAACATCCATTTGACTTTGTACTGTGGAAACATGCCAAGGAAAATGAACCGTCATGGGCTTCCCCTTGGGGTAATGGCCGTCCGGGCTGGCACATCGAATGTTCAGCAATGTCGACCTGCTGCCTGGGTAATCATTTCGATATTCATGGCGGCGGTGCTGATCTGACCTTCCCGCACCATGAAAATGAAATTGCACAATCTGAAGCTTCTACTGGCGAACAGTATGTCAATTACTGGATGCATGCCGGATTTATTAATGTCGATGGCGAGAAAATGTCGAAGTCTTTAGGCAATTTCTTCACCATTCGCGACGTGATTGAAAAATTCCATCCGGAAGTGGTACGTTATTTCATTGTTTCTTCCCATTATCGTAGCCCGGTGAATTACTCGGATGTTGCCTTAAAAGAAGCAAAAAATACCTTATCTCGTTTCTATCACTCGTTTAAAACCTATCAAGCGGTTTATGGTGATCATCTGGTTGAAACTCTGGATGAGGCTTTTGTTGAACGTTTTAATGCCGCTATGCGTGATGATTTCAATACGCCTGAAGCGATTGCGGTATTGTTCGAAATCAATAAAGAACTGAATCGTGCTGTAAAAGAAGAAAATGCGGAACAAGCAGCGATTTATTATGCAACTTTACGTCACCTGACCAATATTCTCGGTCTGGTACAGCAAGATGTAGATGAGTTCCTCAAATCTGACATTGGTCAGGAAGCATTGGGACTATCACCTGAACAAATTGAAGATTTGATTCAACAGCGTCAGGATGCCAAGAAAGCCAAAGAATTCGCCCGTGCGGATGAGATTCGTCAATCTTTACTTGATCAAGGTGTTGTTCTTGAGGATACCCGTCAAGGTACTGTCTGGCGACGTGCTGATTAATTAATCAAACAGATTTATAGAGAGTTGACACTGCTGTGGAATTCTCTATAATTCACCTCATTGCGGGAATAGCTCAGTTGGTAGAGCATAACCTTGCCAAGGTTGGGGTCGGGAGTTCGAGTCTCCTTTCCCGCTCCAGAATACGAAAAACCCTTATCGAAAGATAAGGGTTTTTTTATTAAATTCTAAAAATTTTGATTGATAAAAAGTATCTCTAAAAATCACGTCTTAGCTACTTTCACCCCGACATTTTTTGGGTAATTCACAACAAAGTGCTATTGTAAATAAACTTCAAAACTTTCAATTCTTTTAATTACGATATCGTTTCATGACTTATAAACTGAATGCACGTCATCTTGTTTTAGACCTTCTCTACGCTTCGAAAGACTCAGCCCTCTCTATTAGGCGGATATTAACGGCTGCTGAATTATTAGGCATATCTGAGAATGGCATACGCGTCGCTGTGGCCCGATTAAATCAGGAAAATGTCATTCAATCTGTAGAGCGCGGTGTGTATCAGTTGCTAGAAAAAAAGTTCGATACTTCTTTTATCAGTTTAAACAAACAACCCTATATACAAACTGTGACCACATGGAATGGAAAATATGTACTGGTCTATACGGGTACTTTAGGGCGCGTAGATCGTACGTCATTATCTAGAAGGGAAAAAGCGCTGCATTATTATGGTTTTCAGGAATTGGAACAAAATGTTTTTATTCGTCCAGATAATTTAACACTGAGTCTAAGCACATTAAAAACAGCTGTAATCCGGTTTGGATTAGATGCTGATGCACGTTTTTTCCAAGTCAGTCAGCTGGAAAGTGAAACTGAAGTTCGTGATTTATGGGATATCGAAGCGCTACATCAGACCTATCATGTAGTACAGCATGATATCAACGCCTGGTTTGAGAATTACCAAAATCTGACTTTAGCAGAGGCTGCAAAAAGTGCCTTTTATCTAGGTAAGTCTGCCCTATTTAGTTTACGTGCTGACCCTTTGCTTCCTGCAGAATGGATAGATACCGAGGCTCGACAACAATTTGAGCTCGCAGTCCGCAAAATAGAAAAACAGGGACAACTTTTATGGCAACACTATTTTAAAGACCAAGGGCTCTAAATTATTTCTTTTTTATACACAAAAATAAATTGACTGTAATATTTCATCCAAATATATTGAATATAGCAATAAGAACTAAATATAGGCAGAAGAATGAACAGCAAGGTCAGTGTCACAGAACTTTTTAGTCGTGATGAAATTAAAGAACTCACCACGACCTCAGACTTGCACGGTGTCTGGGCAGTAGGTTCGACATGGACCGTAATTGTCATGACCTTTGGCACGGTCGCCTATAGCTGGGAATATTTACCTACGTGGGGGAAAGTCCTGATGTGCGCGCTGGCATTGGCCATTCTTGCGGGACGCCAGCTTGCGATGGCTATTTTGATGCATGATGCCTCACATCATAGCCTGTTCAAAACCAAATGGTTGAACACTCATTTGACCGACTGGCTCTGTGCACGCCCGATCTGGAATGATGTCAGCAAGTATCGTCCTTATCATCTGAAACATCATGCTAAAACCTCGCAGCCAGATGATCCTGACTTGGGGTTGGTAAAAAATTTCCCCATTACTCAAAGCTCACTATTTAGGAAATTCTTTCGTGACCTGAATGGGCAATCTGGACTTAAGTTCCTTACAGGTCGAGTATTAATGGATCTTGAATTACTGGAATGGAGTGTTTCCAATGACCCCAAGCCAATTCCGCGTGGTGATCGCAGCAATTTAGAGTTAGCAAAGAATCTGTTTAAGAATAGTTCCGGTATGCTCATCTCAAATGCAGCAATTTTTTCTGCACTGTGGGTCAGTGGCCATCCTAAACTGTATTTATTATGGCCTCTCGCCTATATCACTCCATTTCCTTTGTTCATCCGCATCCGCGCCATGGCTGAACATGCCGGATTAGAAACCAGTCATTCTGCCCTTAGCAATACCCGAACTACTCGTGCAGGCTGGTTGGCACGTGCTTTGGTTGCCCCGATTCATGTGAACTATCATATTGAACATCATTTAATGGCCTCTGTTCCGCATCAAAAGCTGGCGAGAATGCACCAGATGTTAAGGGAGCGTGAGTATGTCGATGCTCCGCCAAGTTATCTGGATGTGATTCGCTCACTTTTAAAAAAATAAAAAATATTTCTGCTGTTAAGACTATTCAATTTCAATGCTGATGGCTTTCGGCATGTGAGTGCTGATGTGAGGATTGTCCCCGATGTTCCGGCGGACAATCTTCCGCTTCAATCTGCAAGGTCATCTCAGTAATATGATGCTCATGGTGGAGCATCTCAAAGGCCTGATGACGCAGTTTCTGATAATCCACATTCGGCGCAACCAGATGCACAGTCAGCATGACTTTTTTGGACGTAATCGCCCAGACCTTAAGCTGATGAATATCCTGGACCCCGTCAAGTGCCAAAAGATCGTGACGTAATTTTTCAATATCAATTTCCTCCGGCACACCTTCAAGCAGAATATTGATGCTCTGTTTCAGTAAAATCCAGGTTCTTGGCAATACCCAAAATCCGATTAATACTGCAATGAGTGTATCTATCCACATCCAGCCGGTGAAATAAATCACTAGCGCTCCAATAATCACGCCTACAGATCCCAGTGCATCACTCAGCACTTCCAGATATGCACCTTTGACATTGAGACTTTCCTGACTGCTGGACACCAGAATTTTCATGGAAATCAGGTTAATGATCAGCCCCAAAACAGCAACAATCATCATGCCAAGGCTTTGAATTTCTGGTGGATGACTCAAACGCTGATAAGCTTCAAACAAGATATAAATCGCAACCACAAACAGCATCAAGGCGTTAAACAGGGCAGCCAGAATTTCAAAACGTTGATAACCAAAAGTCCGTTTATTGTCTGCCGGTTTTTGTCCGATCTTGATAGCCACCAGTGCAATAGCCAGTGCGGCAGCATCGGTAAACATATGTGCAGCATCAGAGAGCAAAGCCAGACTTTGGGTCAGAAAACCGGCAATTACTTCCACAATTAAAAAAGTCGTGGTTAATCCCAGCGCTATCGATAATTTTCTGGCATTGTCTGCAGTCACGTTGACATGACTATGCTCATGATGATGTGAATTCCCCACCGGCTACTCCTTCCTTCTTATTCAACGAGGACATGCATCCTCAGCATTATTCAAGTCTTGTTCTGATTCATATTACGCTTGAATTTTATCTATTTAAGTAGGTTTTTTATGAACTGTTTTATCAGTCGGCATTAAATTAAAGTTTTGGCTTTTTCATGTTCTGCCAGCCACGCCTGTACCGAAACACGCTTAAAATTACGCTCGACATATCCTATTATTTTCACAGGAAGATTCACCTGATGGCTCAACAAACGATGCAACATAAAGGCCAAATCGAAGTCTGCAATTGACCAGTGTTCAGTCAACCATATGTCCTTCAGCATATGTTCTGCCACATTCACCAAGCGCTGAATTTCTTCAGTTATCGGAGCTGTAAGAGGTGTAGATATTTTTGCTGGATGAAATACCGAATCAGAAGGCATCTGCTGACGGATTTGCATAAAATCGGTTTTGACCAAGGCTTGTAGGGCGCGACATTTGGCTCTGGCTTGAATTTCCTTAGGATATAAAGCTGGATAATTAGGTGCTGAAAAGACATCCTCCAAGTATTCAGTGATTGCCCATGATTCAAACAGACTAAAATGATCTAGCGTTAAACACGGAACTTTAGCACTTGGACAAATGGCTTGATAAGCCGCAGATTTCTGTTGCTGCTGATCTAAATCAATCACGATTTCCTGAAAATCTAAACCCTTTTCTTTTAAGGCAACATAGACCGACATAGCATAAGGGCTGATTCTATTTTTATCGACATATAAACGTATATTTTGCATATCCTTGTTCCTGATGACCTTATTGTTTTTATTCAGTACGGCAGCCTTACTCTACTCCCTTTCTTATACAAAAGAAAAAATGAAATGCTTGATGTAGCGATCACACGAAAATTTTTACTTACTTGCTGATAGTACACCGATACCCATTATTTTCTATTTTGCACAGGATCGGTAGATAAAGCCTTTTATTTTGCTTTTGATTCACGTTAAATTAAATCATTCTCTTGATATCAAAAAACTATGCTGAACTTAGCCCACCTCCCCGATACTATATATGCCATTCAACATCTGGCTTTTGAAGACTTAGGCGCTTGGGAAGATGTTTTTTATCAGCTCGGCTTACGCGTCCGCTATTTTGAAGCCGGCATTGATGTTCTTAACAAAGCTTTTGAGCATCCTGGCTTAGTAGTCATTCTTGGAGGCCCTATTGCAGTCTATGAAACTCAAGACTACCCGTTCCTGCAAGAGGAAATAAACTTACTTAAAGTTCGTTTAGAGAGAAATCTACCGACTTTAGGTATCTGTTTAGGGGCTCAATTAATTGCTGCTGCGTTGGGTGGCAAAGTCTATTCCGGGCATACCAAAGAAATCGGCTGGTCTAAACTCAACCTTGCTTCTGTTGAAAATAATCCGCTGCAAGCTCTGGAAGATATTCAAGTCCTGCATTGGCACGGTGATACTTTTGATTTACCTGCACAGGCTGAATTACTGGCCAGCTCTAAACTTTATCCGCATCAGGCTTTCCGTGTGGGTAATCATATTCTGGCCCTGCAATTTCATCCCGAAATAGCCAGTGACAGTCTGGAAAAATGGCTGATTGGCCATACTGGTGAATTACGACAGGCTAATATTGCTATACCTACACTTCGCGCAGCCAATCTTCAATTTGCACCTTTGCTGGAAATGACTTCAAAAACTGTCTTGGAACAATATCTGGCTCAATTAAATATGGCATCTTGATTCAGCGCATTTTAAACTTGACTCCAATTCTTGATATTAAAAATTTTATGAGCGCATTATTCGGTATCGCTGTTATTCATTTTTTCGCCCTGATCAGCCCGGGACCAGACTTTTTCTTTGTAACACAAAGTGCGATACGGCAGTCCAGAAAACATGCGCTCTTTGCAGCTCTCGGGATTTCGTTGAGTATTCTGCTCTGGTCAATCTGTGCGCTCAGTGGTTTACATTTCCTGTTTCAGAAAGTGGCCTGGTTGCAGCAGGTGTTAATGATCTTGGGTGGCATATATCTACTTTATTTAGGCTACCTGATGTTAAAGTCAAGTTTAAAAAAACCACTATCCTTAATTGAACCAAAACATGAATCTATCCCGGTAGCACAAGCATCATATTTTAAATTAATGCTTCAGGGGTTTTTGACCAATATGGCCAACCCTAAAGCCCTGATTTACTTTAGCAGTGTCTTTTCTCTGGCCATCAGTCCCAATGCAAGCTTATCAGAGCAATCCTCCCTGTTACTCTTGGTATTTGTAGAAAGCCTGCTCTGGTTTGCAGTTGTTGCTGTTATTTTTTCAATGCGCAAAATGAATACCTATTATCAAAAATTTGCCAAATGGATTGACGGGATCACCGGTGGAATTTTTATCAGTTTTGGCTGTTTACTTATTTTTAACCGGAATTAAACTTGTTGGCCCAATTAAAAAAGCACCTGAATTTAGGTGCTTTTTTAATCAAGTCGTGCTTATTTCGCTTTGGCTGTTGGCACGCTTGCTTCAGTGGTAATCTGTACGGTAATTTTATCACCTACATTAGGTACATAGTTTGCGATACCAAATGCAGAACGGTTGAATGATGTAGTGGCATTAAAACCGACTGTTTCTGCTTTGGTCATTGGGTGTGGGCCTTTCTTGTTCAAAACGGCATCCAATACAACTGGCTTAGTAACGCCTTTAATGGTCAAATCACCAATAATTTTAAATTTCTTTTTGTCCTGAGTTTCAACTTTGGTACTTTTAAAAGTGATGTTTGGGTATTTCGCTGCATCAAACCAGTCTGCCGCCACTAAATGCTCATCCAAAGCTTTCACGTTGGTATTGATACTCGACAGTGGAATTGTCACATTCACAGAAGAGTTCGCAGGTTTTTGCTCATCAACATTAATGGTACCCTGAATATTTGAGAAGTTACCTGATGGTGTAGAAAAACCAAAATGATCCCAGCTAAATACGGTGGCTGTATGGGTTGGATCAATGGTATAAGCCACTGGTTTAGCCATAGAAACAGTTGCCACGGACGCAACCGCCAAGCCTAATGCTAATGTTTTGAAATTCATGTTTTTATCTCTCGTTTTGGATGTCATCAAGTGTATAGAAACTGGCAACGTTTGCAGCCCTAAAGATAAAACGTTTTGTTGCAGCTATGAAACGATAAATTTGTAAGTTATTTTTTTAACTTTTGATGGTCAATCCATACGGTATTGGATGAATCCGGTTTTCTTGGCGACTTTGTTATATAACGCTTGTGCCTGATGGTTTGATTCCTGAGTTAGCCAGTACACCCGGTCGCAATTACGCTGCTGCGCTACCTGATAGATATGCTCAAGCAACTTGCGCGCCACGCCCCGGCCACGATAATCTGGATGGACAAATAAATCCTGCAAATAGGCATATGGTCTTACTGTCCAGCTACTGTTATGCTCAATGACATGTACAATTCCCACAACCTTTCCATCCATCATTGCAGCAAAACCGTACATTGAATCTAATTCATAATTGGTTAATTTATCCCAGGTATTTTCACTCACCTCATCCGAAATTTGCGCCTGATAAAAGCGTTGATAGTCTTGCCATAAAAATAGCCATTCCGGCTGTGATATTTGCTCTAGAGCTTTGATCTGGATCTGGGGCTGTATATTCATGTTTAACTGCTTCTTTGGCTTATTTCTTTCATTTAAGTCGTTTCGATAGTGGTCGCTGAATTATTATAGCGGCCTAAACCTAGCTTTATCTCATCTCGTGTTCATAAGCAACCCATCAGATGAAAATCATCCGGTATAAAAAAAAGCCCCAATCAGGGACTTTTCACGCTTTATGTTTAAAGTTTTTCAACCAGAATACGATCAACCTGTTTTAGGCCAGTCGTCTTTTCATGATTTTTACGACGCACTTTAATGACCTTTTCTTCGGCTAATTCTTGCAGCATTAAATCAACTGCAACCATCGCATCAAGAGGTAATTCCTGTCCGATCCACTTGAGTTCGCCTGCATCCATTAAAGTAATTTCATCGTTAATTTGTTCATACAAGCTCATGTTCATCTCACTCTTTCATTTCGACTACGGGAGGACTTTCTAACGGTTGCCACATGAAAACAACGCTAAAAAGCAAAAAAACAAAAGACGCCCCAAAACTGGAGCGCCTTTTAAAAAAACCACCTAATCAGTTGATTATGCAGTAATCTCTTTTACAGCTGCTACCACTGCTTCAGTAGTAATACCGAAGAACTGGAACAGATCTTTTGCAGGTGCAGATTCGCCATAAGTGGTCATACCGATGACGCGACCATCAAGACCCACAAATTTCCACCAGTAATCTACATGTGCAGCTTCAACCGCAACACGTGCACGAATGTTTGATGGAAGAACCGCTTCACGATAAGCTGCATCTTGCTTCATGAATTCTTCGGCACATGGCATAGATACCACACGCACGCCTTCAAGCTGTGCATAAGCGTCCATTGCCAGAGATACTTCTGAACCAGTTGCAATAATAATTGCTTTTAATTCGCCTTTTTCTTCAGCCAGTACATAACCACCTTTTGCCACGTTCTCGATTTGTGCTTGAGTACGGGTCTGGAATGGCAAGTTCTGACGAGAGAAGATTAATGCTGTCGGACCATCAGCACGCATGAGTGCAGATTTCCAGGAAATTGCTGCTTCAACCGTGTCACATGGACGCCATGTATTCAGGTTTGGCGTAGTACGAAGCGATGCGATCTGCTCAACAGGTTGATGCGTTGGACCATCTTCACCCAGACCAATTGAGTCATGCGTATAAACATGAATCACGCGCTGTTTCATTAATGCAGACATACGTACTGCATTACGTGCATACTCCATAAACATCAGGAATGTAGCGACATAAGGGATAAAACCGCCATGTAGCGCCACGCCGTTGGCAATTGCAGTCATACCGAATTCACGTACACCGTAGTGTACATAGTTACCCGCAGGATTATCCTGCACGCCTTGCGCACCTTTCCAAAGGGTCAGGTTAGAACCTGCAAGATCAGCAGAACCACCTAGAACTTCTGGCAATAATGGAACAAGTGCTTGCAATGCATTTTGGCTAGCTTTACGCGTCGCAATTGTTTCAGCTTTGGCATTCACTTCTGCAATGTAGGCATCCGCTTTTGCCGCGAAGTCAGCCGGCAATTCACCCGATAAACGACGTTTAAGCTCAGCAGCTTCTGCTGGATATTTTGCAGCATAGGCAGCAAATGTTTCGTTCCAGGCTGCTTCTGCTTCTGCACCTTTAGCTTTCGCATCCCAAGCTGCATACACATCTTCAGGAATCACAAATGCTTCATCAGTCCAGCCCAAAGCTTCACGAGTCAGGACGATTTCGTCATGACCGAGTGGTGCACCGTGACTGTCTTCTTTACCTTGTTTATTTGGTGAACCCAAACCAATTACTGTTTTACAGATGATGATCGTTGGTCGGGCAGTTTCAGCTTTGGCTGCTAAAGTTGCAGCACGTAAAGCATCAGCATCGTGACCATCAACTCTAATGACTTGCCAGCCGTATGCCAGGAAGCGTTGTTCTGTATCGTCAGAGAACCAGCCTTCCACTTCGCCATCAATCGAGATGCCATTGTCATCGTAGTAAGCAATCAGCTTGCCTAGACCCAATGTACCCGCCAAAGAACATGCTTCGTGAGAAACACCTTCCATTAAACAGCCATCGCCCAGGAAGCAGTAAGTGAAGTGATCTACAACCTGAAGGTCATCTTTGTTAAATTGTGCAGCTAAAGTTTTTTCAGCCAGTGCAAAACCCACGGCATTCGCGATACCTTGACCTAAAGGACCAGTTGTCGTTTCAATCCCTGGCGCATAACCCAATTCCGGGTGACCAGGTGTTTTAGAATGAAGTTGACGGAATGCTTTTAGATCTTCAATTGAAAGATCGTAGCCCGTTAAATGAAGAAGCGCATATTGAAGCATAGAGCCATGGCCATTTGATAATACAAAACGGTCACGGTTTGCCCAATTCGGGTTGGTCGGGTTATGGTTCATGAATTCACGCCAAACCACATCAGCGATATCTGCCATCCCCATTGGAGCACCTGGATGTCCTGAGTTTGCTTTTTGCACAGCATCCATTGCCAATACACGAATTGCGTTTGCAATACGACGTTCATTAAGCGGGGTTGTCATAAATCAGAGTCCAAAATATTCAGAAATAGGAAATGATGAAAAGACTTTCAAAACTGCTGCCTATTGTCTTAAAAAAACAGCGAGGGGTAAAGACTAACCAACAATATTTATCAGTTTATTGAGTGTCTCTTGCCTTATCGTACAATTATTCCACATTTCTTCTTCAACTTTGATTGGCTTGACTGATTTACAGGTTGAATTTTCCTGCATCTCGACATTGACTTCATTTTCTGACGTTAAATTTTAAGCTGGCAAACAGGATTGAATTTATGTTAGTTTTGCCTCTATTTCATACTTTTTAAATCAGTCTCTCTAAAGAAAATTAATAGATTCGATTGAGCCTTATATAATAGGACTTACGCATTGACGGATTTAAAAAAAGTCTCAAACTACTTTATAACGTATCTGTGATCAGACGAACTAAACATGCTTCTACAGCAACTTGTACATTA
>NZ_JAYWYV010000007.1:0-158451 GCF_048147885.1 Acinetobacter sp. 228 | reverse complement strand
CGCCGGGTAGCTATGTTCGGAAGGGATAACCGCTGAAAGCATCTAAGCGGGAAGCCTACCTCAAGATAAGATTTCCCCAGGACTTTATGTCCTCTAAAGAGCCGTTGAAGACTACGACGTTGATAGGTTGGATGTGGAAGTGCAGTGATGCATGAAGCTGACCAATACTAATTGCTCGTGAGGCTTGACTATACAACACCCAAACAGTTGTTGTATAACGCTCGATTGATTCGAAATTCAGCAAAACAGCTTGATTTAGTGAACGCTAAAGAACAAATGAGAGTATAATTAAGCACTGCTTAGTTCTACTCGCAAGAACTCAGATATACCTGTTAATGAATTCTATTTGACCAAGCCTTGGCATCTAAATAAGACCAAAGGCAAAGTCATAAACAGTTGTGCTGGCGACCATAGCAAGAGTGAACCACCTGATCCCTTCCCGAACTCAGAAGTGAAACCTCTTAGCGCTGATGGTAGTGTGGGATTACCCATGTGAGAGTAAGTCATCGCCAGCTCATTATTCGAAACACCCCCGGTCTAAAGGCCGGGGGTGTTTTTTTATGTGCGGGAATTTATTGAAAGATAAGTAGAAACTCTTATTAAATGTGATTAATAAAAATATAAATAATGTGAAAAGTATAATTAAATTAAGCTAGCTTTATGTTACTAGCACTTTATTTAAAACCATTCCTGCTAAAACTTTAGTCCAAATTTTTTAAAATTACTTAACTTGGTATGTTTTGCAGTAGACAAAGTAAAAATAATCATCCATTTTGTATACAAAAGTGAATGACCATTCATTTTTTCATAGAATAAAAAAGCTCACAATTGGAGGTGAGGAAAAATGACAGCAACAACGGTAAATGTGAATGCTGTAGTGGATGAGGCAAAGTTTAAACCTTTTCATTTAAAGATCGTACTCTGGTGCGTATTTGTCGTGATTTTTGACGGTTATGATTTGGCAATTAACGGTGTTGCTTTACCGCTACTGATGCAAGAATGGAATATGACGGCAGTTCAAGCCGGAATGCTGGCCAGTACTGCTCTGGCAGGCATGATGTTTGGTGCCATGTTTTTCGGTATGCTGGCAGATAAAATTGGACGAAAAAATGTCATTCTGATTTGTGTAACCTTGTTCAGCGGATTTACGTTCTGGGGTGGTTTTGCCTCTAATCCGACTGAATTCGGTATCCTGCGTTTCATTGCAGGTTTAGGTATTGGCGGTGTATTACCCAATCTGGTTGCACTCACTTCTGAATATGCGCCACAAAAAATGCGTAGTACTCTAGTCACCACCATGTTTAGCGGTTATGCGGTGGGTGGTATTATGGCGGCCTTGCTCGGTGCCTGGTTAACCCCAAGTTTTGGCTGGGAAATCATGTTCTACATTGCCGGAATTCCATTATTAATTATTCCGGTTTTATGGTTCTTTTTACCAGAATCTTTAACTTTTCTGGTGAAAAAACAGCAAAATGACAAGGCCAGTAAAATTGTTCAGCAGATCAGTCCTGAGCAAAATGCTACTGCTCGTACCCAGTTTGTACTGAATGAAGTACACGCACCTGATGCTTCAATTGCTGCCCTGTTCAGACAGGGGAGGAGTATGAGTACTTTATTATTCTGGTGCTGCTTCTTTATGTGTCTGCTGATGGTTTATGCATTGGGTAGCTGGTTACCAAAACTGATGATGGCAGCGGGTTATTCTCTGGGTAACAGTCTGATGTTCCTGATGGCCATGAATATTGGCGCAGTGATTGGAACTATTGGTGGCGGTATTCTGGCTGACCGTTTCCATCTGAAACCGGTCATTATTGGTATGTTCCTGCTAGGTGCAGTTTCACTGGTCGGATTAGGCTTTAACTCTCCACAAGCCGTGATCTATCTACTGGTTGCCGCTGCCGGTGCTTCAGCGATCGGAAGTAGTATTCTGCTCTACAGCTTTGTAGCCCAGTACTATCCACTGTCAATCCGTTCTACAGGTATTGGCTGTGCTTCAGCAGTCGGTCGGGTAGGCGCCATTGTGGGGCCGATTATTATTGGATTCCTGTTGGGTATGGAGCTGCCCCACAAGATGAACTTCCTGGCAGTTGCTATTCCAGCCATTATTGGGGCAATTTCAGTCGCTCTGATTGTACGCAAAGATCTGAACGCGGAAAGAAATGCGGAAACCTTACTCTCCAAACAGAAACTGAATTCGGTTAAAACCTAGTCACTTTTTGCCAATCACAATGACTTAAACTTCTATTGGATGACAAAAGCCCCTTCGATAAAAGGGGCTTTTGCATACAGTTCATAAAGAATTGAATAAATCAAAAAATAAATAATTCAAACACCTGTTATAAGTTCAGTTTAATTAAAATTACAATGATTCGAATATTCAGTAGTTTATCTTAATGAAAACGTGATATATCACGAAAAAAAATGATATTGAAATATGCATAGCAGAATATCAATTAGTCTTATTGTGCCTCAAATTCCACTTGCGTATATTGCTAAAACTTGAATATTCACTCGTATATTCAAAAGGATTTTACGGACAAGTACTCATGGGAGATGAGAACGATGACAACGGAAACAGTAGATATAAATTCTGTAGTCGATAATGCGAAATTCACGCCTTTCCACTTCAATGTAGTTGCTTGGTGTTTACTCATTATCCTATTTGATGGCTACGATTTAGCAATTAATGGTGTAGTTTTACCATTATTGATGCAAGACTGGGGCTTAAGTGCAGTGCAGGCAGGAATGCTTGCAAGTACTGCACTGGCTGGCATGATGTTTGGTGCGATGATCTTTGGTTCCCTAGCGGACAAGATTGGTCGTAAGAAAGTGATCATGATCTGTATTGTATTATTTAGTGGTTTAACTTTTGCCGGTGGCTTTGCTTCAAACCCAACCGAATTCGGTATTTTACGTTTTCTTGCCGGCTTAGGTATTGGTGGTGTCATGCCAAACCTGGTGGCATTGACGTCTGAATATGCCCCACAAAAAATGCGTAGTACGCTGGTGACCACCATGTTTAGCGGTTATGCAGTCGGTGGCGTAATGGCTGCGTTATTGGGTTCATGGTTCACGCCAAGTTTTGGTTGGCAAATCATGTTCTTTATCGCGGGTATTCCACTGTTTTTATTGCCAGTGATCTGGAAATTCCTGCCTGAATCACTTGCCTTCATTGTGAAACAGAACAAGCAGACGGAAGCGCGTCGCATCGTACGTCGCCTGGAACCAAACCTGAAAGTCACCGAGAACACGACTTTTACTTTGCCGCAGGAAAATGTGCCTGAAGCCGCTAACGTGGTGAGCTTGTTCCGTCGTGGTCGTGCGGTGAATACCTTACTGTTCTGGGTCGCGTTCTTCACCTGTCTGTTAACCATGTATGCGCTGAGCAGCTGGTTACCGAAGTTGATGATGGCAGCAGGTTACTCGATGGACAACAGTCTGATGTTCATGATGGTCATGAATGTGGGTGCGGTTGTAGGTATTGTCGGTGGCGGTATTCTTGCGGATCGTTTCCACCTGAAACCGGTACTGATGTTCCTCGGTATGATGGGTGCGATTGTGATGAGCTCAATGGGCTTTGCATCTAACCAATTCTTACTTTACATCCTGGTGTTCCTGGCCGGTGCAGCGTCAATTGGTTCACAAATGTTGCTATATAGCTATGTTGCGCAGTTCTACCCACTTGCGGTACGTTCGACAGGTATTGGCTGGTCTTCTGCGATTGGTCGTATGGGTGCGATTGTAGGGCCGATCCTGATTGGTGGCTTACTGGGGATGAACCTGCCTGCTTACTTTAACTTTATGGCAGTTGGTTTACCGGTATTGATTACTGCAATTGCGGTTGCATTGATCATGCATGACGATGAGTCTGAAAAGATTGGTTCAATTGAACCAGCAGTGTCTAAAGCTTAAAGCTAAGTATTAAATAAGAAGCCTCCGAAAGGGGGCTTTTTTTATTTTTGAATAATGTTATTTTAAAAATCAAATTAAAATTTATGTGGATGTATGGAATCAAAAGAAAAACTAAGAAGATTAGAGCATCTCTTAGATAGAGCAAATAATGCAAATTTCTCCTATCAAGATATAAATTTTTTAAATTGGAAAAATGAAGTTGAAAGGAATCTTGAGAAAATTTATGGCAGAGAATCTACAGAGTTTTTTCATTTTTCTAAACTTAGATTTTGCTATACCGTAGCCAGGATGAGTGGAGGAGATGATAGTTCATCTCATAGGCAATGTTTTGATAAGGATTATTCTTTATTAAAGAAGTCACTAATCGAATATATTGATGAAATAAAGAATTATGAAGTTAGTAGAGAAAATATATTTAATAAGAACGTCGATACAATGAATAAGAAAATATTTATAAGTCACGCTACTAAAGACAAAACTCTTGTAGAAGAAATAATCGAGCTTATAGAGTCTATAGGTGTAGAGTCAGAAAAAATTTTCTGCTCTTCTTTTGAAGGTTATGGCATTCCATTAGGTGAAAACTTTTTAGAGCAAATTAAGCAGGAATTATCCTCAGAAGTACTAGTTTTATTCGTTCTAACTCAAAATTTTTATGAAAGTAAAATTTGCTTGTGTGAAATGGGGGCGGCATGGGCTTTGTCTAAAAACCATGTGCCAATAGTTGTTCCTCCTTTAAATTACATTGATATTCAGGCTGTAATTCCATTAACTCAAGGACTTTTAATTAATGATTCTTCTAAACTTAATAGTTTTAAAGATAAGCTAGAAAATGATTTCAGGATAGAAAGTAAATTAACTTTCTCAGCTTGGGAAAGAAAAAGAGATAGATTCATACGAGATATCAATACACATTTAAGTGATGTATAGCCTATATTTAATAAGTTATAAAATTTTAAGATTTAAAGTTTAAGGTGAAACTCTTATGCAATTTAATTCTATCTCTCCAATCCCTGAAGATGATGATGAACTGCATCTTCCTGAACTGGTGTACTGGGCATCTTTAGGTGACGTTGAACAGGTCGAACAGGCGCTACAGGAAGGTCTGGATGTCAATTCTGCCGATGAAGAAGGCTATAGCGCCTTACAGGCGGCTGCTGAAAATGATCATCTGGAAGTGGTCAAACTCTTGATTAGCAAAGGCGCAGATATTGCCCATCGTAGTCCAAATACTGCCTTGGAACTGGCCGAAATGGCAGGTAACAAAGAGGTGGTGGCTTATCTGAAAAGTCTGGCTGGTGGCGTCTGAATATAAAAAAAGAACCTCAATGCTGAGGTTCTTTT
This sequence comes from Acinetobacter sp. 228, assembly GCF_048147885.1. Lineage (NCBI taxonomy): Bacteria > Pseudomonadati > Pseudomonadota > Gammaproteobacteria > Moraxellales > Moraxellaceae > Acinetobacter > Acinetobacter sp. 228. The sequence goes on along the minus strand of NZ_JAYWYV010000007.1, from coordinate 153,198 downwards.
TTTAGTGTAGGAGCTTAAGCAGCTTCATCTTCAAGTTCTTTTAAAATGGCTTCATTAAAGGCCGGAATATCATCCGGATTACGTGAAGTAATCAGTACCCAGTCACCTGTATTGCAGCGATGAACTTCTTCATCGACCCATTTCGCGCCAGCATTTTCCAGATCCAGCTTGATACTCTTATATGAAGTCAGATTCTTGTCTTTGATGCGCTGTGCATCAATTAAGGCCCATGGCCCATGACAGATCGCGGCAATCGGTTTGTGATTGTCGGCAAAATGCTGAATGATTTTCTGCGCATCCTGATTGATTCTTAGAGTATCCGCGTTGACTGTACCGCCTGGAATCACCAACAAATCATAATCATTCAGATCGACATGGTCGAAACTGGTATCCGGCGTATATTGGGTAGCAGCTTTGGTATCACCTTTGACAGTGGCGACATCTTCATTTTTTTCTGCGGCATGAATCACTTCAAAACCTTTGGACTTTAAAAAATTTAAAGGCTCAGTCAGTTCATCATGTTCAACGCCTTGATTGGATGTAATAAAGAGGACCTTTTTTACCATGATTGCTGTTCCCAAAAAATGTGAGGATTTTTAGCTTAACAACAAGCAGATTTTTACAATGTTGGAGTTTTAACTCGGAACTGTTAAGCAATGATAAATAAAGCAATGTATATGAAAAGGAATATGCAGAAAAAAAGCCCCGACATCCTGTCGGGGCTTTTCCGTATCTCGTGATTTAGGTATAACTCCTGTCGTACCTCACGTCCTGGTGTTGCGATGTTATTCTTGTTTTTAGGTCTTCTTGGAGCATCCTGCTCTCTATGTTTATAAGATAATATACATCCCGACAGGCTACTAGCAGCAGATTACGCTTATCAATGTACGCTTTGGCTTACAACAGCGCAGAGAAATTGAGCTGTGTAGACTGAAGCAGTGGCATGTCATTAAAAGTGTACATCCAGACCGATATAAGGACCTTTAAATTCCAGCCGTAAATCTGGTCGTTGATCCTGTTCAAAATCCACCTGCATCATGCGATAACCGACTTTGGCACCGACATCGACCAACAGATTATCAATAAAGTCATATTGCAGTTCGGCCTGTACATCGGTTTTTTTGCTATCACTGCCATGCGTGTAAATGGCCTCGGCTTTGGCACTCATACCGGTAAATGGCAGTTTTACGCCAACTGTTGCATAGAGTAGCGGACTGTATTCATCCAGATCATATTGGTTCAGAGCACCTGCATTCAGGTTTCTCACCGTACCATCCAGATTGCTAAGACCAGCACCAATATCGGCATGTACTACGGTATCAAGTAGTTCGTAATACAGAATATAGTCAATGTTATTCAGCTTGATATCTGCGGCATTGGCAGGCGAGCTTTGTTCGCTGTTACTGTCCAGATTGACATATCTGATTTTCGCATTTGGTAGCAAGGGTACAGGATGCTCCACAGCAACAGATAGCTGTGCGGTACCTTGCCGATCCAGTTTATGCTTGAAATTGTTGTCTTGACTATAGCCATCAAAATTCCAGTAACTAAGATCAGCTTTTACGCCAATCACATCTGCATGACTGAATGAGCTGAGTCCAAAACCTAATAATAGTGAGGTGAGTATGTTTGCGCGCATGGCTCTATTTCCTTATAGCTTGCTTCAAATCGGGCCGGTCTGTTACTTAAAAACATCTTCTTTATATGTCTGAGCAAGTGCATGATATAGAGAATTTCAAAAATGTATATCCTTGGATGTTGAAGGACGAGAAGATGGTATCTGTAGAAGCAAAACAGCATAAAGATTATGCATTATATGTCGCCGGTCAGGCTGTTCAGACAGGGGAATGGCTGGAGGTTAAACATAAATATAGCCAGAAGCTGTATGCACGTGTCGCCCTGGCAGATGCCAGCACGCTGGAACAGGCAATTCAGTCTGCGACAGATGCTGAAACCGAGATGGCCGCATTAGAGCCGTTCCAGAAACAGAAAATTCTGCTGCACTGTGTGCGACGTTTCCGCGAAATTCATGAAGAACTGACTGAAATCCTGATTGCAGAGGGCGGTAAACCACGTAAAGCTGCAGAAGCTGAAGTAGAACGCCTGATCAATACCTTTCAGATCGCAGCAGATGCCGTGACCCAGATGGATCAGGGACGCATCCTGCCTTTGGCCGTCACTGCGGCAGCTTCAGGGTATCAGGGAATGGTCAAACAGGTGCCGATTGGTGCGGTGTCTCTGATTAGTCCCTTTAATTTTCCCTTGAACCTTACTGCGCATAAAATTGCACCTGCGATTGCAGCCGGATGTCCTTTTGTACTGAAACCGGCAAGTTTGACTCCAATTTCTGCGCTTAAAATTGCCGAGATTCTGGCAGAAACTGAGTTGCCTCATGGGGCATTTTCAGTTTTACCCTGTCCACGAGAACTGGCCGATGTGCTGGTCACCGATGACCGCTTTAAATTACTCAGCTTTACCGGCTCTGATGCAGTGGGCTGGGACATGAAAGCCCGTGCCGGCCGTAAAAAAGTTACCCTGGAGCTGGGCGGCAATGCTGCAGTGATGATCGAGCCAGATACAGAGATTAATGATGCACTGATTAGCCGCCTGATCGGTGGTGCTTATGGTCATGCCGGACAGGTATGTATCAGTGTGCAGCGGATTCTGGTACATCAGGATATCTATGATGACGTGAAACAGAAAATGGTAGCCAAGCTGAAAACGCTTAAAGCAGATGATCCGAATCTGAGCACGACTTTGGTGGGGCCGATGATCAAGAAAGCCGAAGCCAAACGGTTAGAAGCATGGCTAGATAAAGCCGTGAAAAAAGATGCAAAAATTCTGGCTGGTGGCAAACTGGACGAGGTACTGTTCGCACCGACCTTGCTGGAGAATGTGGATCAGAATCTGGAAATCTATCGGGATGAAGTCTTTGGTCCAGTGGCCATGATTGAACCTTATACCGATTTTGAATCCGGTATTGCCTGTATCAACTGCAGCCGTTTTGGCCTGCAGGCCGGGGTCTATACCCAGAATCTGAACAAGATGCTATATGCCTGGGATCATCTGCATGTCGGTGGTGTCATCATCAATGATATACCGTCTTTCCGGGTGGATAACATGCCCTATGGCGGGGTAAAAGATTCGGGTCTGGGCCGTGAAGGGATTCAGTCCGCCATTCGCGACATGCAGGAAGAGCGCATGCTGGTCATTAAAGCTTAAGTTCAGCATGTTCTTTGCCCAGATCGCAAGCCGGGTGGTTTTTCAATCGGGTGATGGAGGTCTGGGGCTATTGCATAATCTTAAATTTCAGGCCGGAGCAGGGAAAGACTCTGCTCCATATATACTTCCACCAGAAAAAGGGGATTCATCCGTAGAGATTTGTAGCGCTTAAACACAGAGTATTAAACAGCGATTTATCTTGATGACAGGAAAAGCTTTAAGAACCATAAGTCTGTAGTAAAACTTAATAAAAAATATATTCCAAAAAGTTTGTCAATATATAACATTAAAAATAAAGTCTTTTCCGTAGAATTATTGAGCAATTAATTCAAACAGATTATAAATAACGAATATTTTGAGCAGAATTTACAGAAAAAATTTACAAAAGTCAGTATTGTTAAATCATCTACAAGGTCAGTTTTTCGATCAGACTTTAAGCAAGCTGTAAGACCTGCTGACCTGTTTGTATATTAGAATTCGACACCCACAAGGTGCCCTCTAATTCAAACACCCAAAATTATTGAAATGCTTCTTTTTTTGCTTGCGCTATAACCATAACAAGCAGCATCTGAAGGAGTTAAAAGTTTAGGTGTTCTATGACAGAAACTCGTGAGAATTGGTCCGCACGCTCGGGATTTATTATTGCAGCGATTGGTTCCGCCGTTGGTTTGGGGAATATCTGGCGTTTCCCTTATGTGGCCTATGAAAATGGTGGCGGGGCATTCCTGATCCCTTATCTGATTGCGATTTTCGCAGCAGGTTTACCTTTACTATTTTTAGATTACGCAGTCGGACACAAGTTCCGCAAAGCGCCGCCTATGGCCTACAAGAAACTCATGAATGCCGAATCCCTGGGGTGGTGGCAGGTCATGGTGACGCTAGTGATCGGGATTTACTATGCCAGCGTATTGTCCTGGGCCGGCAGTTATATGTTCTATTCCTTTGGACAGCAATGGGGTACAGATACCCAAGCCTTTTTCTTCAACTCCTACCTGCAAAATGGTGAAGGTCTGACCTTAGGTTTTGTGCCTACACTGTTCTTTGGTCTGGTGGTGGTCTGGGCTGCAGTTATGTTGATTCTTTACGGTGGGGTACGCCGTGGAGTAGAGCTGGCCAATAAAATCTTTATGCCATTGCTGGTGGTTTTATTTTCCATTCTGGTGATTCAGGCAGTGCGCTTACCGGGTGCAGTTGATGGCTTAAATGCTTTCTTTACCCCGAACTGGGAAGCCATGACCAACTATAAAGTCTGGCTGGCCGCTTTTGGTCATATCTTCTTCTCACTGTCGGTGGGCTTTGGGATTATGTTGACCTATGCCTCTTATTTGAAACGCAAAACTAACCTGACCGGTTCGGGAATCGTGGTGGCACTGGCCAACTCGTCTTTTGAAATTCTGGCGGGTATTGGGGTATTTGCAGCGCTTGGTTTTATGGCGTTCAGTTCAGGTGCTAAAGTTGAAGATGTAGTGTCTGGCGGTATTGGTCTGGCCTTTATTGCATTCCCGAAAATCATTTCAAGTTTAGGGGCAGGTGGTGACCTGTTTGGCTTCCTGTTCTTCGCGTCATTGACGGTTGCCGGTATTACTTCGATGGTGAGCATCCTGCAAGTTCCGATTGCAGCGTTTCAGGACAAACTGGGCTGGTCGAAGAACAAGTCAGTCACAATCATTGCGGGTGGTTCGGCGGTCATTTCTACCCTGATGTTCTCGACGCATAGTGCCGTTACCTTTGTCGATATCATTGATTATTTTGCCAATAATATTGGTATTGTCGGTGGTGGACTGGTATCGATTATTCTGTTGTCGTGGTTCCGCCGTCCATTGATGAAACAACTGGAAGACCATGTTAACCAGTTTGCCAGCGTGAAGCTGGGACGCAGCTGGAATTTCATGCTGACCTTCGTCACCCCTTTGTCTTTATTACTGGCACTGGGCCTGACTCTGAAATCGATTATGACTGAAGGTTATGGTGATTATCCTGCCAGTACCTTATGGCTGGTTGGCGGAGGCGTCATGGCATTCTTTATCCTGGGCGCCATTCTGTTAAGTCTAGTCAAAGACCGTCGTAGTTAGGAGAATGAATATGAATACATCTGCACTGATCATGATGATTTTCTCCATCGTTCTATTATGGGGGGGGCTGGTACTGGCGGTTATTCATCTGGCAAAAAATCCGGAAGAACCAGAAGACTAAAAATCTTGACATAAACCTACTGTTACAAGCAATGGAAGTCATTATCATCTTTGATGATAATGACTTTTTTAATGGCGGATGCTTTGACATGATTTCCGTTTCAGATGGACAAGTCTATACAGCTTTTGCCGTGACTTTTTTGGCCGGTCTGGCTACTGTAGTCGGGGGGGACTGGTACTGTTCTTAAAAAAACCCAATTTCCGCCTGCTTGCTTTTGGTCTAGCTTTTGCTGCCGGTGCCATGGTCTATGTTTCTTTAACCGAAATTCTGAACAAGTCGATTGCGTCTTTCACTCTGGATTTTGGTGAAAAAACCGGTTTTGCCTTTGGCACTTTTGCTTTTTTACTGGGCGTGGTTCTGGTGTTATTGCTGGACCGCTTTGTCCCGAATCCGCATGATACTATTGAAACCCAGTCTGCCAAGGGAGTCAGTTCACAACAGTTACTGCGTACTGGCATGCTGACCCTGTTTGCGATTAGTGCCCATAACTTGCCGGAAGGACTGGCAACATTTTTTGCCACTCTGGAAAGTCCTGCTCTGGGTGCACCTCTGGCGGTCGCGATTGCGATTCATAACGTGCCAGAAGGTGTGGCGATTGCCTTGCCGGTCTATATGGCCACCGGCCGTAAAGATTATGCTCTCTGGGCCAGCCTGGTTTCGGGACTGGCCGAGCCTCTGGGTGCAGCCTTGGGATATTTTATTCTGGCGCCTTATATGAATGAAACGGTCTATGGCCTGATTTTTGGCGTGATTGGCGGTGTGATGGTTTATCTGGCGCTGGATGAATTATTGCCGACGGCAAAACGCTATTCTGAAGGGCATGAAACAGTCTATGGATTGGTGAGCGGCATGGCTGCCTTGGCTACTAGTCTGGTAATTTTTAAATTTATTCAATAAGCCTCATATTCCTGAATCACGCGCCATAAAAAAGGCAGCTTAGGCTGCCTTTCATTTTAAACACATGACTTATGCAGTTTTTTCTATACGGCAATAGAAGAAGCCGTCGCCTTGATCTGCTTTCGGCAACAACTGACGACCATGAATCTGTTCGATACCCCAATCGGCTTCGATCTTGATTTCTTTGGCATCGGCATGGGTATTAAAAAACTCGGCCATCTGCTGTTCGTTTTCGGCTTTCAGAATTGAACAGGTGATGTACAGCAAAGTACCACCGACTTTCAGTTGCTGCCACATATTTTCCAGAATCTGCTTTTGCAGCTCAACCGTTTTCGGAATATCGGTAGACTGACGCAGTAAACGGATATCCGGATGACGACGGATCACACCAATTGCAGAACACGGTGCATCGAGAACGATACAGTCGACAGGCTCCGGAGCTGTCCAGGTGATCGCATCAGCCGCAATAATTTCAACGTCAGCATATTCAGTTAACAATAGACGTTCCAGATTTTCTGCCACACGGACTAAACGTTTGGCGTCCTGATCAATGGCATAGAGCTTTTTCGGGCTATATTTTTCCAGAATATGAGCAGTCTTACCACCCGGAGCGGCACAGGCATCGACCACGACTTTGTTTTCAAGGTCAGGAAGCAAGGTTGCGCAAAGCTGGGCATGTTCGTCCTGAACCGAGAAACCACCGGCTTCGTAGCCTGGCAGGTTCGGAATATGCACATTCTGTTCCAGAACGATACCAACTTCGGAAAGAGTACAGGCACGTGCCTCATAGCCTTCTTCTTCCAGAATTTCCAGATATTCATCACGGCTGACCTGATTGACATTGACACGCAAGGTGAGCGGTGCAATCTGTTTCAAGTCATGTGGCAGCTCGGCAAGCTGTTCCGGCCAGTCTTTCTTTAAACGCTTGTAGAGCCAGCTTGGCAGGCCATGCGCCTGATTTAAAGCCAGGTCAAATTCTTCTGTTTCACGTGAAACACGACGCAGTACTGCATTGACCAGACCGCTTAAAGGCTCAAAGCCCAGTTGTTTGGCAGCAGTCACGGTTTCTGAAATCGCAGCATGTGCCGGAATACGGGTACATAGAATCTGGTACAAACCCAAATATAAGCAGCTTTCTAGAGCTTGGTTATCAAGAGGTTTGGTTAACAGCGGCAGGGTGATGGCTTTCAGGCCATGCCACTGACGTAAACAGCCTAGAGTTAACTCGTGATAAAGACCACGATCACGCTCAGAGACGATGTTGATATGTTGATTAAGTACAGAAGCAAGTGATTGACCATTTTGTACAGCCAATAGCGTTTTTACAACTTGCGCGCGCAAATTCAAGTTTTTAGCTGATGATTGAATTTGGCTCATGCGAATTTATATCCTACCGATAGTTTTTGAGTTTGATTAATTTGAACAGCATTCAGGGCTTTGCCGCCTGGCCATTGCAGATTGGTGATGCAAATGGCATGTTGATCGCCACACATCACATGTACGCCGTCTTTATCCAGGGCAATCACTTCACCAGGCAGGGCATTGCTTGCATTTTGCGTGGAAAGTGATGAATTCCAGATGCGTAAATTGTTGCCGTCATCCAGTGGGGTGAATGCCACCGGCCAGGGATTAAAAGCACGAATATTACGGTCAATGGCTGCTGCAGGCTGGGTCCAGTCAATTTGTGCTTCGGCTTTTGACAGTTTATGCGCGTAAACCGTCAGGCTTTCATCTTGGACTTCGCGAGTCTCAAGATAGTGCTGTAAGGTCTGTTCCGATTCAAGCACGGCCACAATCGCCTCAGCACCTTGCAGCGCCAGTTTGTCATGCAGGCTGGCAGAAGTATCCTCGGCAGTAATCGGACATCGTGTTTTATACATCATATCCCCGGTATCCAGACCGGCCGCCATTTTCATAATGGTCACACCCGTTTCGGTATCGCCGCTAGCAATCGCGCGCTGAATCGGGGCTGCACCGCGCCAGCGTGGCAACAGCGAACCATGAATATTCAGGCAACCATATTTTGGCGTATCCAGAACCACTTGTGGCAGGATCAGGCCATAAGCCGCTACCACCATCACATCTGCATTTAAAGCTTTGAGTTCCGCCTGTGCCGCCAGACCTTCTTCAGTCGATGACTTGAAATGTAAAGGCTGATAGACCGGAATATGGTGTTCAAGCGCCAGCTGCTTCACTGCAGAGGCGGTAAGTTTTTGTCCACGTCCAGCCTTGCGGTCAGGTTGGGTATAAACCGCCACAATTTCATGATTGGTTTTGAGCAGCGCAGCCAATGCAGTCGCTGCAAATTCTGGTGTGCCTGCAAATATGATCTTCACACATGAAATTCCAAATAAACTTAAAGCGTATTATAAGCCAAAAGCCAAATTTCAGCCTAATCCTTACCAAAACTTATCGAATAGGACCTGTGAGTGCTTGAATTTCAGTGGAATTTTTATATAAAAAAAAATCATGCAAATTGTAAAAATTATTCATGAAAGTTTTGTATTGTCGCAAGGGTGATGGCGTTATAGTAGATTTCATCCAGAAATTTTTATCGTCAGATCGCCAAAACCTCTCTATAGACATTTTTGCCTGCATCTACATCCAAAAGGCCATCTGGTAAAACAAGGGCTTGTAGTATGATAGGTTTAAAATTCAACTGATTTAAGCTCCTTGTCAGTATGATTTAGCCAGAGTGGATCTGTCCGATTCATTGCAAGCTCAAACTTTGTTGGAAGTATAAAATGCCTGACTATCGTTCAAAAACATCGACACACGGAAGAAATATGGCTGGCGCACGCGGTTTATGGCGTGCCACCGGTATGAAGGATGAAGATTTCGGTAAACCGATTATTGCGGTAGTGAACTCCTTTACCCAGTTTGTACCGGGTCATGTACATCTCAAAGACCTGGGTCAGCTGGTGGCACGTCAAATTGAAGCATCAGGCGGTGTAGCAAAAGAATTCAATACCATTGCGGTGGATGACGGAATCGCGATGGGACATGACGGCATGCTGTATTCATTACCTTCACGGGATCTGATTGCAGACTCGGTTGAGTACATGGTCAATGCACATTGTGCCGATGCCATGGTGTGTATTTCGAACTGTGACAAGATCACCCCGGGAATGTTGATGGCCGCGATGCGCCTGAACATTCCAGTGGTATTTGTCTCTGGCGGTCCGATGGAAGCGGGTAAAGTCAAAATCCGTGGTAATGATAAAGCGATTGACCTGATTGATGCGATGATTGTAGCCGCAGACGACAGCTATACCGATGAAGAAGTCGCAGAGTATGAACGTTCTGCATGCCCAACTTGCGGTTCATGTTCAGGCATGTTTACTGCCAATTCCATGAACTGCCTGACTGAAGCCTTGGGTCTGTCACTTCCAGGTAACGGTTCAACTCTGGCGACGCATGCCAACCGTAAAAAACTGTTCGAACGTGCGGGTCAACTGATTGTTGAAATTACCAAACGTCATTATGAACAGGACGATTACAGCGTACTGCCACGTTCAATTGCCACCAAAGCCTCCTATGAAAATGCCATGACCCTAGATATTGCCATGGGTGGTTCAACCAATACCGTATTGCACCTGCTGGCTGCAGCGAATGAAGCTGGTGTGGACTTCACTATGGATGATATCGATCGTCTATCCCGTAAAGTACCTGTACTGTGTAAAGTGGCACCGGCGAAGCAGGACGTGCATATGGAAGACGTACACCGTGCTGGCGGGATCATGTCAATTCTGGGTGAGTTGGACCGTGCAGGTCTGCTGGATACGTCTGTACCCACCGTTCATGAAGCAACGTTGAAAGATGCCTTGGATAAATGGGACATCATTCGTACTGATGATGAAGGAGTGTATCAATTCTTCAAATCAGCTCCAGGTGGTGTACCAACACAAACTGCATTCTCACAAGACCGTTATTATTCACGTCTAGATGGTGACCGTGAAAATGGGGTGATCCGTAATGCAGAACATGCCTTCTCTCAGGACGGTGGTCTGGCTGTACTTTACGGTAACATCGCGCTCGATGGCTGTATTGTAAAAACTGCGGGTGTAGATGATTCGATCCTGAAATTCAACGGTACTGCACGTGTTTTTGAAAGTCAGGATGCTGCGGTAGACGCGATTCTGGGTGGCAAGATTACTGCAGGTGATGTGGTGGTGATTCGCTATGAAGGTCCACGCGGTGGGCCGGGCATGCAGGAAATGCTGTATCCAACCAGCTACCTGAAATCGAAAGGTTTAGGTAAGGAATGCGCACTGTTAACTGATGGCCGTTTCTCTGGCGGCTCATCAGGTCTGTCGATTGGACATGTATCGCCAGAAGCAGCTGAAGGCGGTGCGATTGGTCTGGTTGAAGATGGTGACCGTATTGAAATCGATATTCCAAACCGTACTATTCACCTGGCTGTTGAAGACGCTGTCATGGCAGAGCGCCGTGTAGCGCAGGACGCTAAGGGCTGGCACCCGGTAGAGGAGCGCCCACGCAAAATTTCGAAAGCCCTGAAAGCATATGCCATGCATACCACCAGTGCGGCAAAAGGTGCGGTACGTGAAATCTAAGCTGTAAATTTTTATAGCGCAAGAAAGCACTCCAGACGGGGTGCTTTTTTTATACAAGAAACTATGTTTAGACTTGCCAAATTTTGCCCAGTGGAGTGCGACAGGAAGTCGCACGTTTGCCCGTATGGTAGCGGAACAGCGACATCCATGTCGCTTGGTCATGTGATTCAAATTTTTAAGGATTCATCAAAATGTTTTTCTGTAGGCGAATTTCTTTTACATACTGAATGCTTTCTATACAATGACCTTAAAATAAATTGTCCAAGACCGACGCTTAAAATTGGTCATCGCCCAGGAAGAAAATAATGAGTAAAGATAATATCCGCGAGCATTCAGCCCCCGTTTATGAAGGCATTGAAAATGCACCGGCGCGATCCATGATGCGTGCTACCGGTTTTAAAGATGCTGATTTTGATCGGCCATTCATTGGGATTGCCTCAACCTGGGCCAATGTCACACCATGTAATATGCATATTGATGGTTTGGCCAGAACTGTCGAGCAGGGCGTGAGTGCTGCGGGCGGCAAGGGTATTATCTTCAATACCATTACCATTTCTGACGGGATTTCCAACGGTACGGAAGGGATGAAATATTCATTGGTATCGCGTGAAATTATTGCCGATTCGATTGAAACTGTGGTTGGCTGTCAGGCCTATGATGGGGTTATTGCGATTGGCGGCTGTGATAAAAACATGCCGGGCTGCATTATGGGACTGGCTCGTCTAAACCGCCCCGGTCTGTTTATTTATGGCGGTACCATCAAACCCGGTGAAGGTCATACTGACATGATTTCGGTATTTGAAGCGGTAGGTCAGTATGCCAAAGGTGAAATTAACGCGATTCAGGTCAAGCATATTGAAGAAGTATCCTTGCCGGGTCCGGGCTCCTGTGGCGGCATGTATACGGCCAACTCGATGGCCTCTGCAATTGAAGCACTTGGCATGAGCCTGCCGGGTTCCTCCGCGCAGGAAGCAGTTTCGGAAGACAAGCAAATCGACTGTGCCCGTGCCGGTGAAGCAGTCATGAATCTGTTGCGCCTGGATATCAAGCCACGTGACATCATGACCAAGGCTGCTTTCGAAAATTCAATCAAGGTCTTGATTGCACTGGGTGGTTCGACCAACGGGGTACTACATCTTTTGGCCATGGCGCATACCGCAGGGGTGGAACTGAGCCTGGATGATTTCGTGCGGATTGGCAAAGATATTCCGGTGGTGGCCGATGTACGTCCATCAGGTAAATATTTAATGTCAGAACTGATCGCGATAGGCGGGATTCAACCACTGATGAAGCGCATGCTGGATGCCGGCATGCTGGATGGGTCCTGTTTAACGGTCACAGGTAAGACGCTGGCAGAAAACTTGGCCGATGTAAAAGATTATCCGGAAGGTCAGCAGATCATTTTACCTTTTGACAAGCCGGTAAAAAAAGACTCACATCTGGTGATTCTCAAAGGTAACCTGTCACCAAAAGGCGCCGTGGCGAAAATTACCGGTAAGGAAGGCTTGCACTTCAAAGGACCGGCACGGGTCTTTGAAGGTGAGCAGGGCGCGATGCGTGGCATTCTGGATGGCGAAGTCCAGCCGGGTGAAGTAGTGGTAATTCGTGGCGTCGGCCCTAAAGGCGGGCCAGGTATGCCAGAAATGCTGAAACCGACTTCTGCGATTATTGGTAAAGGTCTGGGTGATTCAGTGGCATTAATTACCGACGGACGTTTCTCTGGCGGCAGTCACGGTTTTGTGATTGGTCATGTGACGCCAGAAGCCTATGAAGGTGGCCCGATTGGGCTGGTGCAAAATGGCGATGAAATTTCGATTAATGCCGAAACCCGGGAAATGACCTGGCATGTGGATGAACAGGAGATTGCAGCACGTCAAGCGGCCTGGACCAAACCTCAGCCAAACTATACGCATGGTGCGCTGGCCAAATTCGCCAAACTGACCTCAGGTGCAGAAACCGGAGCAGTCACTGACCTGAATCTTGATCTCTAATCTATTGTTAAACATTGAACATTTGCTTATGACTTGATATAAGTTTTTACACCATGCAGAGCTTTGGTTCTGCAATTTTAAAAATAGATTATTCTGTGCAGCTGCTACTGTATGGCGCTGTGCACAGTCATTCTTGTCGAGGCCGATCTCATGTCCCTGTTACGCCGTTGGTTTGATCCAATCCGATCGAGTTGGTTTTACCAAAAACCGACCCGTCAAACGGTGTTGTCTATTGAAGATGGGCTGAGTATCCATTTAAGACTGGACGATGTGTACAGTTATCTGGCGGTACAGCAGTTGCCCCAGCTCGAAGAAATTTTAAGTCCGGCATTAAAACCGCTAAAAGTGATCATTTCCAGTGAGCATGCCGAACCGCCGAACCAGATGTCTTTTGATGAATGGCAGCACTACACGATTAATGATGCCAAGATCTTGTCGAAACAGCATCGCTTCAGTTTTCACGACACACCGGAATTACCGAGTGCTGAGGCCTTAAAACAGGCCGAACTGATTTTGCGCTATACACCGCTGCGGGGACAGGATTTTCTGTACTTGCTGGAAGATGTATTCCATATGCTCTGGCAGAAACAGACCGGAAAGTTGCGCACCCTGTATGTCATGGCCAGTCGCCATCATCAGCCACAGGATTTTCCCGAACGTATTTTTGACCAGACGCCCATACTGGCCAGCTATTTTAATTTAGGCGGACGCCAGTATCAGGCAGTCGATGATCTGTTGCGTCTCACCCGGCGTCTGGAGCAGCAAAAACTGCTGACCGGTAATCCGATTTTTATGATCGATCACATTGAATGGCGTGAGCATCTGATCAGTGATGCCGAAGAGCTGAACGAGATCCAGTCGATGGATCCGAAACTGGACTTGTATATCGCGCTAGAAGATCCGATTTCCTGGCTATTGCTTGCCTACATCAAGGAAGAGCTGGCGGATTTTTATAATATCCAGCTGAATGTCTATCCCTTGTCCTATCGTGGCCGGGACAAGTTTGACTGGAGTCTGGCCACTCGTTTATCCAAACGGACTGATGTTAAATTCACCCCGTTCTGCCGGCCGACCGAGCAGGCAATCGTACCTATGGCCCAGTTATTTTATAGCTGTCCTGAAGAACAGCGGATCGAGGCTATGTATGAGATTTTGCAAGCCGTGTGGACCCAAGGGGCAGACCTGTCTTATGCGCCACATTTCAAGCGTTTGCAACAGCAGTTAAATATTGTGGAGCTGACCCAGGACGACATTCTGGCCAAGTTGCAGGATAACGATATGCTGTGTGAAATGAAGTCGCAACCAAACTTTCCAGTGCTGGAATTACGCATAGATGATCAAAGTTATACATTTAATAGCTTATATCGGGTCTGGATGATTGAAAGTATTTTCAGTAATGTGTTAGAAGAAAAGTATAAGAGTAATAATCAAACTGAAAGTGAACTGAAAAAACATGGAAAAGATCAAAGCTGAATCATTACAACATGCACGTCACCAGATCGATGCCATTGATACAGCTTTAGTTGAGCTGATCGCTGCGCGTCAATTTTATGTTGATCAAACGACCCGTTTCAAGAAAACCGAGACCGATTTGCAGTCACCCGAACGTATGGAGCAGATTGTAGAAAATGTGAGAGCTCTGGCGCAAAAGCAGGGCGTTGATCAGGAATTTATAGAACATCTGTACCGTGAAATGTTCCATTACTTTATTCAACGTGAACTGAAAGAGTTTCGTCCTTAAGTGATGTTCAGATTCATTTTCTGCTGATGAATATGATGGTTTCTGGCATATCAAACTCGAGCCTCAAGATTTGCTTGAGGCTGTCTCCTTAAAAACCTGATTTTTCTCTATCAGCAATATCTATACCATGGTTCTAAATAAATTTAGGGCTATCGGATGATTGCTTTCGTTATTGCTGTTTTTGCTCTGGCTGGCCTGATTAAAGGCACGATTGGTTTAGGCCTGCCTGCAGTATCTATGGGTTTGCTGACCATATTTATGAGTCCTTTTCAGGCCGCGACCTTACTGATCGTACCTTCACTGCTAACCAATTTCTGGCAGTTATTTGCCGAAGGTCATGTCCTGCAATTAATCCGCCGTTTCTGGCTACTGCTGACCGGTATTATCATAGGTTCAGTATGGAGTATTTTTCCGACTTTAGGTCATGCTGAATTTCATAGTGAAGCCCTCTTGGGAGGAATGCTGGCCCTGTATGGTCTCTACGGTCTATACGCCAGAACAATGCCAGATTTAAGCCGGCATGAAACATGGCTCTCTCCGATGATGGGCTATCTGGGCGGTGCCTTGACCGTGGCGACCGGTGTCATCGTAATTCCGGTCGTGCCTTATTTACAGACTTTACATTTAAAACGTGACGATCTGGTCCAGGCTTTAGGCTTGGTATTTACCACCTCGACTGTATGTCTGGCCATCTTTTTGCATCAAAATCCTGTTGAAGATATCCCGACCGATTATACGATGTCAGCGATTGCACTCCTTCCTGCGCTGATCGGGATGTGGTTCGGCAAGAAAATCCGCTATCGTATTCCTGAACAGAAATTCCGGACGGTATTTTTTATTGGCCTGATGGTCCTGGGCAGTTATATGATGCTGCATCAATTCGGCTGGATTTAATCCAGAATTTTTTGTAGATCTGCAGAAACTAAAAACTGGCTGAAGTGCCGATAAGTCGTATTGAGTTCATCAAAATTTTTTGCGGCCAATAACAGTTTGCGGTTAGCCCAATCCCCATCCAGCTTGATTTGCCTAAATGCATATAATTTTGCCAGACGTTGCGCGGCGCGTTTTGGCATGATGGCAATGCCAACACTATTGGCCACGACTTGGGCAACCGCTGCAAAATTCGGTAAACGCAGGCGGTATTCAATCTCACAGTTCAGCAAACGGGCCTGGGTTTCAATCGACTGCTGTAATGAGTGATATTGCATCAAACCGACAAAGGGGTAATTTAAACAGTCTGCTAATGTTAATGTCTGAATGTGACTTAAATCATGCTGTTCCGGACAGATCAGGACCAAAGGATCATCTGCAAATTCCAGTGTCTGTAATTCAAATGCAGGGAAAAAGCTCGAGATTAGTCCGAGTTTGGCAGTACCGTTGTTTAAAGCTGTAATGATGTCATTGCTTTCTGCTTCTTTTAAATCAATCTGGATATGGGAATTTTTAACCAGATATTGTGGCAGCAGTAAGGGCAGGTATTCGCTCTGTGCTGAGGAATTACACCATAAACTGATGTTGGCGTTCAGTTCCTCGCCAAAGCTGGCCATGGCCTGAGACAGTTGGTGTCCCTGTTGCAAGAGCACTTGAGCATGATCAGCAAAGACCTGTCCTGCACAAGTCAGTTTCACCCCGCCTGAATGACGGGTAAACAGACTGACCTGATAGTGTTGTTCCAGCTTTTTAATCCGCTCACTGACCGCTTGCAGGGAAATGGCAGAGCGTTCAGCACCTTTGGTCAGACTACCTGTTTCGACAATATTGAGAAAAAGATCTAAATCAAAAAAATCCAGACGCATCGGCAGGATGCTCACACAAAAGATCAGCCTTATCTTAAACAATTCTTGTGCTATAAAAAAAGCAGCCATGTGGCTGCTTGAAAAATTAAGTCTGAGAATTATTTTTTATCGGCCAGACCAAAGAACCAGTTCAATAGAAGGGCAGCGAAAGTTGCGGTACCAATCCCACCCAGATTGAAGCTGCTAAAGGTCAGGGCAAAATCACCTGTACCCAGAATAATGGTCACCGCGGCTACCATCAGGTTTTTGTTCTGCGAGAAATCAACCTTGTTTTCAATCCAGATTTTGGCACCGGCAATGGTAATCAGACCAAACACCACAATCGAAGCACCCGTCAGAATCGCTGTTGGAATCGTGTGAATAATTGCACCAAACTTTGGCGATAACCCCAGAAACACGGCAAAGACACCCGCGACGGCAAAGATGATGGTCGAGTAGACCCGGGTGACGGCCATTACACCGATGTTTTCACCATAGGTGGTCATACCCGGCGCACCCACACTACCGGCCAGCGTCGTGGCAACGCCATCTGCAACAAAGGCTTTACCAATATATGGATCCAGATTTTCACCGGTCATTGCACTTACAGCTTTAATATGCCCCAGATTTTCAGCCACCAGAATCAGTGCAATCGGTGCAATAATCAGCATGGCGTTTAATTCAAAGGTCGGTGCGTGGAAAGTTGGTAAACCGAACCAGGCAGCTTGTTGCACGGGAAGGAAGTTGATGGGCGTGCCATAGCCCATGACATTGCTGAGTACAAAATAGATCAGATAGGCCAGGAGCAGGCCAATCAGCAAGAGCAGACGCTGTAACAAGCCACGGGTAAATACGGCAATTGAACCCATGCACAGGACGGTGACCAGGGACATCCACATATTAAAGGTATTGCCCATCACGCTCTTCACCGTGACGGGAGCAAGATTCAGGCCAATGATCATCACCACGGCACCGGTCACCACCGGGGGCATCAGCTTTTCAATCCAGCGGGTGCCCGTCGCCATGACCAGAAAGCCCATCAGCGCATAGAAGATACCACAGGCAATGATACCGCCGGCTGCAGCACCAATATTCGGATTGAGTCCGCCACCACCTGCATAACCGGTTGCTGCGATCACTACCCCAATAAAAGCAAAGCTTGAACCTAGATAACTTGGAACCCGGCCACCTGTTATCAGAAAGAACAGAATGGTGCAGATCCCTGACATTAAAATTGCCAGATTTGGGTCAAAGCCCATCAAAAATGGTGCCAGTACCGTTGCACCGAACATGGCAAAGGCATGTTGTACCCCTAGGATCAGGGTCTGGGCAGGCGGTAAATACTCTGCGGTACCTACTGGTCGTGCATCGATACTACCCTCGTAAGGGCGCCATTTGGGAAACCAATTGGACATAAAATGAGCACTCGAAAGATAAATTGTGCACATCATACTCTTGTTTTTTTCAAGATTTAATTACCAGAACAAAAAATTTGTTCAAATTAATTCTATGACTTTATTTAATATTTTACCGTGCGGTAAAAGTTTTTAAAATTAAAACTAAAGTTAAATCAGTAGATTAATTCCCGAACAATTCATATTCAACTTCTATAACTAATTTTAATTTGATATATAAATAAAGCTTTTTTTAGCTATTGACTGGTCAATAAAAAAGCACATCGTATAGATGTGCTTTAAATAGAAGTCAGAAAATCAACCGGTATTGCGTAAACCGGCCGCAATTCCGGCAATACTGACCATCAGCGCATGATCCACCGGGGTGTTTTCGGCCTGTTGCTGTTCAAGATATAAACGGCGACGTTTCATCAGTTCGGCTTGCAGCAAGTGCAAGGGTAACAGATACGGTTTACGCACCTTCATGGACTGATCCAGTACGCCGTTGCTGCTCAGAAGTTTCGATTCACCTTTCAAGGTTAACAGGGTTTGTACGGCATCCTGCAAACGCTGGCGTAACGCTGTCCCCAGAATTTTCAGATCTTCATCCTGGGTCAGATGCGATTCGTAATAAAGTGCCACATGGGCATCGGCTTTAGAAAGTACCATTTCCAGCATATCAATCAGGGTCTGGAAATATGGCCACTCGGCCAGCATCTCATCGAGTACAGTACGCTGTCCCTGATCCAGGACTTCATTCAGTGCAGCACCGGTACCGAGCCAGGCAGGCAGCATCAGGCGGATCTGGGTCCAGGCAAATACCCAGGGAATCGCACGTAGGGATTCAATCCCGCCACTGACTTTACGTTTGGCGGGGCGTGAACCCAGAGGCAGCATCTGCAGTTCAAGCTCAGGGGTAACGGTACGCAGGTATTTTACAAAATGCGGATTTTCCCGTACGGTCTGGCGATAGACCTGAACCGACAGTTCGGTCATTTGATGCATCAGGTCGCGCCATTCCGGTTTTGGCTCAGGTGGCGGGAGCAGTGTCGCTTCCAGGGTTGCAGCGGTATAAATTTCCAGATTTTGCAGCGCGATTTCTTCCAGCCCGAATTTAAAGCGGATCATTTCACCCTGTTCAGTCACCCGGATCGTACCGGAAATAGAACCCGGTGGTTGAGAGAACAAGGCTTGCTGGGTGGGCGCACCACCACGGCTGATTGAACCGCCACGACCATGAAACAGGGTCAATTGCACGTCATGTTGCTGGGCAACTGCGGTCAGTTCTTCCTGGGCACGATACTGCGCCCAGTTGGCTGACATAAAACCGGCATCCTTGGCAGAATCCGAATAGCCAATCATGACTTCATGTTTGCCCTGAATATGCTGTTTGTACCAGTGCATATTGAACAGGGTCGACATGGTTGCGGCTGCACCATCCAGATCTTTCAAGGTTTCAAACAGAGGAACCACCCGTAAGGCCTGCTCGATGCCGGCTTCTTTTTGTAACAGCAGTACCGCCAAGACATCACTTGGATATTCTGCCATGGAAATAATATAGGCACCCAGAGACTCGCTCGGCTGTTCTGCCAGTGTGCGCATGGTGGCAAAGACTTCCTGTACATCCGGATGTTCAATCAGGCTGCCGGCCGGTTCATTCAGATGTTTAGGCAGTAACGGACGCTTGCTTTGCAATTCCTGCAGTAAAAAGTTTTGACGGGCCTGTTCGGTCCAGGTTTCAAAATTCCCCAGTCCCAAATATTCAGTAATGGCTGAAATCGCCTGACGGTGACGCCCGGATTCCTGACGGATATCCAGTTTCAGTAGTTCGATCCCAAAACTGTTGACCCGGTAAATAAAGTCCAGCAGGCTGCCATTGGCAATTTCAGCCAGATTGCAGTCCATCAGCGAGCGGTAACAGGTCAGGAGCGGTTGTAAAAGTTCGTCTTTACTTTTAATCACCAGACTGTCATCGGCATCATTGCCTTTTAATTTTTCTGCCAGCCAGTGCCGCGTCGCTTTCAGGCGGGTACGGGTGTCACGTAAATATTCACGATAGGGTTCTGGATGGGGCTGGCCCAAGGCTTCGGAAATTTCCGGACTGCATTGCTGAATGGACAGTTCCCAGCGCAGGTTTTCAATATCGCGTACATAGAGATCGGCTGCTTTCCAGCGCGACAGCCACAGTACTTCCTGAGTGACGGTGTGGGTGACATTGGGGTTGCCATCGCGGTCACCACCCATCCATGAGGCAAAACGTACTGGTGCGACATCTAAGGGCAGGTTCTGGCCACATTGCGCCTGAACCATGCCATTTAGTTCGCGGATAAATTTCGGGACCGCATTCCACAGGGTCTGCTCAATAGTGGTAAAGCCCCATTTGGCTTCGTCAATCGGAGTCGGGCGATGCTGACGGATTTCATCGGTTTGCCAGGCGGAGCTGATCAGCTGTTTCAGGTCGGCCAGAACTGCCTGACGTTCACGTGGAGTCAGTTTCTGCTGGTCGAATTTGGACAGGGCATTATTGATGCCATCATATTTTTGAATCAGGGTACGGCGGCTGACTTCTGTGGGATGCGCGGTCAGGACCAGTTCAATTTTCAGTTCGCAGATTTGCTGATACAGCGTATCGGCAGAAATCTCCTGCTGTTTAAATTTTTCAAATAAAGGCACCAGAGGATTGGGCGATTCTGCAGTGTCATCAAACTCGCTCTGACGGCGACGACGTACCACATGATATTGTTCGGCAATATTGGCAAAGTTTAAAAAGTGGGTAAAGGCGCGGGTCAGCGGCAGGATTTCTGCATCTTCCAGACTCAAAAACAGCTGTTCCAGTTGTTTTTCTGCTTCGACCTGTCCATCGCGAGCGCCTTTGGACAGGGCACGGATCTGCTCGATCTGATTAAACAAATCCTGCCCGGCATGTAATTTTAAGGTTTCCCCAAGCAAATTACCCAGTAAGCGTACGTCTTCGCGTAGTGGTGCATCAATCTGTTGAATCATTTTTTATTCCCTCACATGCATGCTTTGACTATACCGCGACTGCATGACAATCCAAGTCCCCTAGAGACAAAAGTTGCAGAGCATTGGCTGCTTTTTTAGCAACTTTTAGGCCACATACGGTTATCGGTGATCAGTCCGAAGGAAAGGAGTTAATCCGGCAGGGCATATTTCAGCATAAACAGTTCAATCGCCTCGCTAATAATCTGTTGCTGTTCTGTGCTTGAAGGGGGAGGGCTGAGACCCAGCAGGATTTTCTGATGACGGGTTCCGGTCAGCAGGGACACGATCAGCTCGGTCTGTTTTTCTGGAAGATCGACCTGAATAAAGCGGTATTGCTGGGCCAGGTTAAAAAAATCATTCCAGACTGCATCCAGTTTGCTATGCGAGGCCTGATAAAACTGTTCTGCCAGAGGACTTTGCTGCGAGGCCAGTTCCATCAGCAACAGGTCCAGCTTGATCGCTTCAGGCAAATGAATAATATTTAAAGCGCGCTGACAGGCCTGATAAAACTCCTGTGTAAAGTCACTGCCTGGCTGCAAGAGCTGAGGATGTTCGTGCAGAATGGCTTCACAGGTATCCTCAATCGCACAGCTAAACAGGGTCGCCTTGTCCTGAAAATGATTATACACCGTCAGCTTGGTCACACCTGCCTCACGTGCAATCTGGTTCATGCTGGAGGCATGATAACCATGCGCTAAAAACAGCGCTTTGGCCACACTCAGGATGCGCTGACGCTTTTCCAGATCCTTGGGTCGTCCTACAGGTATTTGCACAATTTCTTCCAAAAAAAGTCAATACGGTCATTGCTTTGAAGCTTGAGTTATAATTAGTGTACCGGGTGGTATATTAATTAAAAAACAAGCAATTCAATATATCAGCATAGTTTGCCCTAAAAAAGACGATCAGATAAGAGCGAATAAGATGAGCAGGATTTACAGCGTATTGGCTGGCATGGTGGTGCTTTGCAGCGTGACCTTAACCGGGTGCAGCAAAGATACTGCTGCAGCAGAACAGGAAGTTCCCTTTGTCATGGTGGCCACACCCACCACTTCACAGCATGAATTAAAAAGTTATGCCGGTGATGTGCAGGCACGTCAGCAAACGGCGCTGGCATTTCGGGTCGCTGGACAGGTGACCCAGCGCTTCGCCGATGTGGGTGACCAGGTCAAAGTCGGACAGGTGCTGGCAACTCTGGATGTCAAAGATGCCCAGCTGCAGCTGGATGCAGCACGTGCCCAGCTGGAAAGCGCGCAGTCTGCCACTAAGATTGCTCAGGATGAATTACAACGTTTCAAGCAGTTATTGCCATCCAATGCCGTGAGCCGCTCACAATATGACGCGATCGGAAATCAGTACAAGACCGCCCTGTCAAATCTGAAGCAGGCACAATCCAACTATGATACCGCTAAAAACCAGACTGCTTATAATCAGCTGATTGCCACCAGAAACGGCGTAATCACTGCACGCAATATTGAAACAGGTCAGGTGGTCGCTGCCGGGCAGGCGGCGTATGAACTGGCGATTGCCGGTGAGCGTGAAGTGGTAATTGGCGTACCGGAACAGGCTATTTCGGAGATCAAGGTTAGACAGGCAGCTACAGTGACATTATGGTCCAAACCTGAAGAAAAATTTGCCGCTTTTGTTCGTGAGATTTCACCAGCAGCGGACCAGTCGCGTACCTTCCGGGTTAAAGTTTCCTTACGTGAAGGCAATGGCCAGATCCAGCTGGGACAAAGTGCCCGGGTATTTTTTCAGCACAGCCGCGATAATATGCTTAGTGTGCCGCTATCCAGTGTCTCGGCAACGGATCAGCAGGCTTATGTCATGGTGGTCCAGCCGGATCATACCTTACGTAAAGTCCCGGTCCAGCTCGGTGCCTATGGCCGGGACAGTGTTCCTGTACTCAGTGGCCTCAAGCCGGAAGACTATGTGGTGATTGGCGGCGTACATCTGCTGCGTAACCAGCAAAAAATCAATCCGATTGATCGTGAAAACCGTCGTGTGACCATTCAGGCAGGGAGTTAAGCATGAACTTTAACCTGTCGGAATGGGCCTTAAAAAATAAAGGTCTGGTGCTGTATTTTATGATCCTGCTGGGTCTGATCGGCATCGTCTCTTATTCCAAACTGTCACAAAGTGAAGATCCGCCTTTTACTTTTAAAGTCATGGTGATCCAGACCTATTGGCCGGGTGCCAGTGCCAAAGAAGTATCCCTGCAGGTCACTGACCGGATTGAAAAGGAACTGATGACCACGGGACAGTATGACCGTATCATGGCCTATTCGCGTCCGGGTGAATCCATGGTGACTTTTGTTGCCAAGGATTCCCTGGCTTCGAAAGATGTCGCTGATGTCTGGTATAACGTGCGCAAGAAGGTGGGCGATATCCGGCATGAATTGCCACAAGGGGTACAAGGTCCGTTCTTTAATGATGAATTCGGCGATACCTTTGGCAATATTTATGTGCTCAAGGGTAAAGATTTTGACTATGCGACCCTCAAGGAATACGCCGACCGCTTACAGCTGCAACTGCAACGGGTCAAAGATGTTGCCAAAGTTGAGCTGATTGGCCTGCAAGACCAGAAAATCTGGATTGAAATTTCCAATACCAAGGCCATTCAGCTGGGCGTTCCAGTCATGGCGATTCAGCAAGCCCTGCAGCAGCAAAATGCCACCACCCAGTCTGGTTTTTTTGAAACCGGTTCAGACCGGATACAGGTGCGGGTCAGTGGTGCATTAAACAGTGTTGAAGAATTAAGACAGATGCCGCTGCTGGTCAATGGCAAAACCATTCAGCTGGGGGATGTCGCGGAAGTCTATCGTGGCTTTAGCGATCCGGCCCAGCCCCGTATGCGCTTTATGGGCGAAAACGGCATTGGCATTGCGGTCTCCATGCGTAAGGGCGGCGATATCATTGCCCTGGGTAAACATCTGGAACAGGAATTTTCCCGCCTGCAAAAAACCTTGCCACTCGGCATGGAGCTACAAAAAGTCTCTGATCAGCCGGTGGCGGTCAAACGCAGTATTAACGAATTTATGAAAGTGCTGGCAGAAGCGGTGATTATCGTATTGCTGGTCAGTTTTTTCTCGCTCGGTTTCCGGACCGGTCTGGTGGTGGCTTTCTCGATTCCGCTGGTGCTGGCCATGACCTTTGCCGGTATGCAGCTGTTTGATGTCGGACTGCATAAAATTTCCTTAGGGGCGCTGATTCTGGCCCTCGGTCTTTTGGTCGATGATGCCATTATCGCGATTGAAATGATGGCGATTAAAATGGAGCAGGGTTATAGCCGTTTACAAGCGGCCGGGCATGCCTGGCGCACCACGGCTTTTCCGATGCTGACCGGGACCCTGATTACCGCTGCCGGTTTTCTGCCGATCGCCACTGCAGCCTCGAGTACCGGGGAATATACCCGTTCGATTTTCCAGGTAGTGACCATCGCATTGCTGGTATCCTGGCTGGCCGCGGTACTGTTTGTGCCATATTTAGGCGATAAACTTCTACCGGATTTCAACAAAGATTTAATTCAAAAAGCACCGTGGTATCAGCGGCTCTGGGCACGTCTGCGCAAACAGCCGGAACCGGCGCCGATTGTGCATCATGCCGGTGAACATTATGACCCTTATGAAACCCGGTTTTATCAGGGTTTTCGCCGTTGGGTCGATGCCTGTGTGACCTATCGTAAAACTGTCATTGCTGCCACCGTCGGAATTTTTATCCTGTCTATTTTAATGTTTAAGCTGGTGCCGCAGCAGTTTTTCCCGCCTTCGAACCGGGCGGAAATTCTGATAGATCTGAAACTTGAAGAAGGTGCATCACTGAAGGCCACTGAAGCTGCAGTAAAAAAAGTCGAAGCCTTTTTATCGAAACAAGAGGGCATTGATAACTATGTGGCTTATGTCGGGATTGGGTCTCCACGTTTCTATTTACCGCTCGATCAGCAGTTGCCGCAAAGCAGCTTTGCCCAGTTTGTGGTATTGGCTTCATCGCTGGAAGACCGTAATGAAATCCGCAAATCCTTAAGTGACCAGATTCGCAGGTTATTGCCGGAAGTGCGTACCCGGGTGTCCTTGCTGGAAAATGGTCCACCTGTGGGCTATCCACTGCAGTTCCGGGTATCGGGGGAAGACTTGGGGCTGGTGCGTGAATGGGCGCAGAAAGTCGCTGCCACCGTGAGTGAGAATCCGAATACCACCAATGTGCATCTGGACTGGGGAGAGCCGAGCAAAGTCATCAAATTGCAGATTGATCAGGATCGTGCCCGTCAGCTTGGGGTGAGCAGCAGTGAACTGGCCAATGTACTCAACAGCTCGATTTTGGGGGCCGGCATTGACCAGTACCGTGAAAAACGTGAACTGATTGAAATCCGTTTGCGTGGTGCTCAGGCTGAACGGGTGGAGGTAGCATCTTTAGCCAGTCTGGCTGTTCCGACCGCAACCGGTAGATCGGTACCTTTGGCGCAGCTTGCCAAAATTGAATACGGCTTTGAAGAAGGCCTGATCTGGCATCGTAACCGCTTGCCGACCATTACCGTGCGTGCCGATATTCGTAGCAAGTTGCAGCCCGCTACTGTGGTCAATGAACTCAAAGAGCCACTGGAAAAAATCCGGTCAGAGCTGCCGAATGGCTATCTGCTGCAAGTGGGCGGTACAGTTGAAGAATCGGCTCGTGGACAGAACTCGGTGAATGCCGGTATGCCCTTGTTCCTCGCAGTCGTCATGACTTTATTGATGATTCAGCTCAAGAGCTTCTCACGGGCTTTTATTGTGTTCCTGACTGCACCTTTGGGCATTATCGGAGTAGTGTTATTCCTGTTAATTTTCAATAAACCTTTCGGTTTTGTGGCGATGCTTGGGACGATTGCCTTATCCGGAATGATCATGCGCAACTCGCTCATTCTGATTGACCAGATTGAGCAGGATATTCAGGCCGGAGAGTCGCAGTGGGATGCCATCATCAATGCCACGGTACGCCGTTGTCGTCCGATCGTATTGACCGCACTGGCTGCGGTGCTGGCCATGATTCCCTTGTCCCGCAGTATTTTCTTCGGGCCGATGGCAGTGGCGATTATGGGCGGTTTGATTGTAGCCACACTATTAACCCTGTTTTTCCTGCCTGCCTTATATGCACAGTGGTTTAAAGTGAAAAAAAGTTTAAATTCTGTTTAAATTTGTCATAATTTCAGGTGCGAAATTTTGAAATTTTCAATATAGTAGCACCTGAGATTTTTATAATTTAAAAAAATAAGTATTTGCTGCATTGGCCGAACTGCCAATATGGTAACGAGGTTGATCCAAACATGACTCAAGTTCCATTAACCAAAATGCGACGCTCCGTAGCGATGGCTTATGTCTTCATGTTTTTGGCCTTATTTACGCTGGTTAGTGGATTATTCGCCTACTGGTTTGCCCGTAAAGTCACCCAGGTCGATTATGCAGAAGTCTGGTTACAGGCACAGGCACTATGGATCATGCGTAATATCGTGATTTATACCATTTTGGCGATCTTTGCTGCACTGTGGTTTATTCCACTGTTTTTCTTTGCCTGGGATAGTCAGCTCTGGGTCAAAGCCTGTGTAGTGACCGGGGTGATTTTCAGCTTCATTGCTTTTATTTTTCTAATCAATGCCTGGTTTAAAGGTATCTACAAGTTTTCGCAAAACAAAGCAGTCTTCTAAAAACATATAATTTTTTTAAAATTTCCCCTTGTAAAATCAGGTTTAACCCCCAATTTTAAACCTCAATTGAATATTAAACAAAATTCCGTGAGGAGCATCGCCAGACATGGCTAAACGTGATTATTATGAGGTTTTGGGTGTCGCTAAAACCGCTAGTGATGATGAAATCAAAAAAGCCTACCGTAAGTTGGCGATGAAATATCACCCAGACCGTAACCCGGACAATGCTGAAGCAGAAGAGAAATTCAAAGAAGCTTCAGAAGCTTATGAAGTCCTGTCTGATAGTGAAAAACGTAGCATGTACGACCGTATGGGCCATCAGGCCTTTGAAGGTGGTATGGGCGGTGGTGGCTTCGGCGGCGGTTTTAGCGCAGAAGACATTTTCAGTCAGTTTGGTGATATTTTCGGGGGTGCTTTTGGGGGTGGTGGTCGTAGCCAGCAACGTGCCCGCCGTGGTTCAGACTTACGCTATGTGATGGAATTGACCCTGGAAGAAGCAGTTAAGGGTGTCAAGAAAACCATTACCTTTACGGCTCCGGCACCGTGTGATGCCTGTGATGGTAAGGGATCAAAAAATCCAAACGATGTAGAAACCTGTCCGACCTGTCATGGTGCAGGTCAGGTGCGTATGCAGCAAGGTTTCTTCTCGGTACAACAGACCTGCAGCACCTGTCGTGGTCAAGGTAAAATCATCAAGAACCCATGTAATAAATGTCATGGTTCTGGTGTAGTAGACCGTCAGCAAACCCTGGAAGTGACTATTCCTGCTGGGGTAGACAATGGCGACCGTGTACGCTTGACTGGTAAAGGTGAAGCGATCCGTGATGGCCAGCCTGGTGACTTGTACGTAGAAGTGGTGGTGCGTGAGCACGAAATCTTCCAGCGTGATGGGGCCGATCTGTATATGGATGTTCCGGTATCGATCGTGGATGCTGCCTTAGGCAAGGAAATTCAGATTCCGACCCTCGACGGTCGTGTCAGCCTGAAAATTCCTGAAGGAACGCAAACTGGTAAACTGTTCCGTTTACGCGGTAAGGGTGTTAAGCCGGTACGTAGCAGTATGCAAGGCGATTTGCTGTGCAGGATTGTGGTTGAAACGCCAGTCAATTTAAGTTCACGTCAGCGCGAACTGTTAAAAGAACTCCAGGAAACCATGGATGGTGACGACAGCAAGTCATCACCGAAGAAAAAATCATTCTTTGACCGTTTATTCGATTAATGGAATGAAACTAGAAAAAGGACGCTTTGGCGTCCTTTTTTATGGCTTATAGCAAATTTTATTCTGCTGTAGGTTTCTCAATCAGAAGGGCCTGCATATTCTCAAGTCTTATCAATCCCGGCAAACCCCATTTTTAGATATAGTTTCCTAAATATGAATAGGTTTTAAATCTTTTCTCTGCCCTGATTTTTTCAAAAAGATCCCGGTCGCCCTTAGTAAATTTAATGATTTTAGGCAAGAAAATGATTTCATTTTCTCTACTAAACAACAAGTTGATATATCGATCTGGATTAGACCAGCCATGTCTATCTTTAAAATAGAAAGCTGAATAATCTGCACAGAATGCCTGAATACTCATATATTGTTTATAATCTATAAAGACTTTCTGCTGGCATAAATAAGCTAGAAAATAGAGGAATGATCCTTCTGAATAGGTATTTTTAATTTTTTCAAAGTTAATATCTTGTTTTAATTTTTCTAAAAGTGCCTCGGGTGAAGAATATAAGGCTTCTAGCAAAACTTCTAACCACTTTCCAATGATAAAACTACCTTTTGGAGAACCTAAGAACCAGGATTCGACACACGGCAGATCATGAATAAAATGACATTTTCTATAAAAGCCAATAAGTTCATAATGAGTTTGATTATATTGATTTAAGCCAGTAATGTTATTGATCGAGGTGTTGGTCAGAGTGGAGGCATCAATCCAAAAACCGCCATAATTGTATAGTAGAATAAGCCTTAATAAATCACTCCGAAAAGTAGGATTCATATCATCCTTAAATAAATCATATTCTGTATAGTCTCTTATATTGTCTTTATTAATTAAGGTAATCTCATAGCCCGGGTTTAAATTTTCAAGTTTTTTAACTATTTTGTTAATGAGCGGGGGAGGATTTGAATCCCAATATAACCATATATTTTTTTCAATAGATTTGGGTTGAGTGAGTTTATTGTATTCAAACAAATCTGAATAATGAAATTTTTCTGTTGTATCAACATAATCATTAAATTTTAAATAGAATTCTTCCCATCCTAAAGGTTTATCTGAGCCATTCACAATATTGAGATCTGATCTGCAGGATAAATATTTATTTTCTATTTTTATATTAAGGTGATATCCATGATGATGAACGATCAGATTTACTTCTTGTAAATTATCAGTTAAAGAAAATTTATTTTCTAGAAAGAATATATATTTCTTGGAATCATTTAGCTGAATAAAAATGTTTTTTCCATCAAACAGTACTTCATATATACCAATCGGGATACCATCCCTATAGCATTTTAATGAACTGGTCTCTAGGTCATAGCCCAATATACCACCATGGAAACCTACTAAATTTATATTATTCAAAATTAAACCCTGGATATCATTTATTTATATAAAATTATATTCAGCTTGCAAATATAATTAATGAGTCTTGTTGGATAGATAAATAAGTAATTTTATTGGAAATAGAAAAACTATATTATAAATTATTCCTCTTATAAAACCCCAAACGCAGTTAAAAAATATGAGGAAAAAGCTTCATTATTACGTTCTAAGTAATCAATTTTTCTAAAATCAACTTACTATTTTATATACAATATATTAATTTTTATAAATATAATCAATATGATGGAGAACCATAATTTTTTATATTTTCCTCCTATTCGCTTGTTTTCAGTCCTTTGTCAGGGAGCTTCATGGTCAGCCACAATTGAAACAGGAACTGTAGCAAGTGTCTATAAGAACGGCTTTGTGACATGCTCACTGTCAGGGAGTTTCGTAAAAAAGTATTTTTATTGAATTTATGCAATGCATCTTAGTGTTATTCCAGAGTTTTGTTATAGTAAGAACAATTTTGGATCAACATCAGGACTATGTTATGTCAGCTACACCACGCATTGGGATTTTGGGTGCAGGCGGTCGTATGGGGCGTATCCTTATTCAGGCTGTGCATGAAGCAGGTTATCAATTGGCGGCTGCAGTAGAACGCCCTGAAAGTACCTTATTGGGTGCTGATGCGGGCGAACTTGCCGGAATTGGCGCAACAGGTGTGAAGGTCGTGGGTAGCCTTACAGATGTAGTCAAAGACTGTGATGTCGTGATCGATTTCACTGCACCCGCAGCCACCGTCAATCATCTTAAAATCTGCCGTGAAGCGGGTGTCGCCATCGTGATTGGTACGACGGGTATGAATGACGAGCAAAAAGCCTATCTGGAACAATCTGCGACGGAAACCCCTGTAGTCTATGCAGCGAATTATTCAGTGGGCGTAAACGTCTCGATCAAACTGCTTGAACTGGCCTCTAAGGTGTTTGGTGATACGGTTGATATCGAAGTGATTGAAGCACATCACCGTCATAAAGTCGATGCGCCATCGGGTACAGCTTTGATGTGGGGTGAGGCGATTGCGGGTGCTTTAGGCCGTAACCTGAAAGAAGATGCGGTATATTGCCGTGAAGGTCATACTGGTCCGCGTGAGCGTAAGAGCATTGGCTTCCAGACCATTCGTGGTGGCGATATTGTCGGTGAACATACCGCAATGTTTATTGCCGACGGGGAGCGTGTGGAAATTACCCATAAAGCCACCAATCGCATGAACTTTGCTTCTGGTGCGGTACGTGCTGCTGCCTGGGTAGTGGGCCGTGAAGCGCGTAAATATGATATGAAGGACGTGCTTGGTTTTAACGATATTCAGGTTTAAAATCGAGTTAAAATCATTTATAAAAAATCTAAAACTAAAATAAGACGAATAAAAAATGCAAAAAATGATTTTCCTGCTCTGTGCAGTGGCGCTTGGTGCCATTGCGCAGGCCAAGCCTGTCGGGACGCCTAAACTCAGTATTCATAAAAATAATATCAAGGTCTGGACCTACCAGAATGAACAAAACCCGGTCTTTCTCTATAAAGCTGAAACCACCTATACCGCACCCATTGAAAATGCCGTGTCCCTGATTCTAAATGTCGAGCATGCCGTACAGTGGGTTCCCTATATGGGCAGCATCAAGATCCTGTCCCGTGATGATAAAAAAGGCGACTTTACCCTGTATATGGTGCTGGATTTTCCATTTCCCTTAAAAGACCGTGACCTGATTGTACAGGGCAAGATGATCAAGGAAGCCAATGGCCAGATCACCATCAAGAATAAAGCCATCCAAAGTGGTTATCCTTTAAACCCGGATTATGTGCGTTTAACCGATTATCAGGGGGACTGGACTTTTCAGAAACTGGCCAATAACCAGGTCAAGGTTTCAACCTATGGTTATGCCAATCCGGAAGGTTCCATTCCTTTGACTTTTGTGAATATGTTTGTGCAACAGCAGCCTTATCAGATGCTGCAAAAGATGAAGACTGAACTGGCCAAACCTGCCAGTATTGCGGTCTTGCCTAAAGCCCTGCAATAAAAAAGACCCAATTTCTGGGTCTTTTTAACAGCTGAAAATAAGCAGGATTTAAGCTGTAAAATCTGCTTTAAGCACAATCCGGTAACGGGCTTTGCCTGAATGCAGATGTTCAATCGCCTGGTTCAGCTGTGACATCGGGAATACTTCAATTTGCGGAGCAATATTTTTACGTGCAGCAAATTTCAGCAGCTGGCGCAGTGCAGCCGGCGAACCTGTCGGTGAGCCGCTTACTGACTTGGCCCCACCAATCAGCATGCCAGCCGGAATCTGCATCGGTTCCAAGGGTACACCGAGCATATGTACAGTACCATTGGGTGCCAGAGTCGCCAGATAAGCCTGCCAATCCAGAGTCACATTGACCGTACTCAGCAATAAATCAAACTTGCCACGCTGGGCTTTTAAGGCAGCTGAATCACGGCTATTGACCACATGGTCAGCACCCATACCTTTCAGCTCATCACTTTTATCGAGATTTGAGGTGAAAGCGGTAATCTCACAGCCCCAGGCTTTCAGCAGCTTGATGGCCATATGCCCTAAACCACCAATACCAATTACGCCAACATGATGAATGGCCTGAATCTGATGTTTCAGGATCGGATCAAATACGGTAATCCCGCCACAGAGCAGGGGGCCGGCACTTTCAGGATCAAGATCTTCGGGTAGGGGAATGACCCATTGCCATCCGGCACGCACTTTGTCGGCAAAACCACCGGCATGTCCGACAATGGTAGCTACCTGACCGCCAGTACACAGCACCTGCTGGCCTGAAATACAAGGATCGCAATATTGGCAACTTTCTGCCGTCCAGCCGATACCCACTCGTTGACCAACTTTCAGGCCTTTGGCTTCTGCACCCAGATGGGTAATGGTACCGATAATCTCATGTCCTGCCACGACCGGATAAACGGATGAACCCCAGTCATTATTGATCACTGAAATATCGGAATGACAGAGACCGCAGTATTCCACTTTGACTTCGACCTGATGCGGTTGCAGTTCTCCGGCATCAAACTGATAAGGTTCAAGTTCCGCACCTGCAGACATGGCTGCATAAGCTTGAATAATATTATTCGACATGATTTTGACTCTTATTTAAATGGGAGGATATTGTTTTAAAGTCACAATGATTTTCATGGTCATTGACCATACCAACGGCCTGCATAAAGGCATAGCAAATGGTGGGTCCGACAAATTTAAAACCGGCCTGTTTAAGGGCTTTAGACATCTGCTGACTCTCAATGGTTTGAGCGGGTGCTTGCCGATAATCCACAACATCATTATTCAGTCGCGGTTGCTGTGCAAAAGACCAGAGCCAATCCACCAGATTAATCCCTTGCTGTCGCAGCTTTAGCCATGCTTGGGCATTTTCCCGAATGGCATTGAGTTTGCCGCGATGCCGTATCAGGCTAGCATCTTCGAGTTTTATTTGGAGTTGTTGATCTGTAAGTGAGGCGATAGATTCGATTGAATATTGAAAAAAATGTTCACGATAAGCTTCACGTTTTTTAAGAACGGTAATCCAGGCCAGACCGGCCTGCTGTCCTTCCAGACACAGCATTTCAAACAGGCGATTTTCATCCAGCAGGGCCTG
Source organism: Acinetobacter sp. 228 (assembly GCF_048147885.1). Lineage (NCBI taxonomy): Bacteria > Pseudomonadati > Pseudomonadota > Gammaproteobacteria > Moraxellales > Moraxellaceae > Acinetobacter > Acinetobacter sp. 228. The sequence goes on along the minus strand of NZ_JAYWYV010000007.1, from coordinate 120,531 downwards.
TCCCCATTCCTGGTCATGGTAGGTGATATACAGCGGATCATCGGAGCACCAGCCACAGCGTTGCACAGTCATGTGATGCTCCTTGTTTTGATGTTTTTATAATTTAAACACAGTCCATTGATCCTGCTGATTGTCCCAGTACCACAGTTCAGCCTGATCCAGATCGCTAAATTGAATCCACATATCTTTACCGGCCTTGTCAGCATAGCCGGTACTGATCAGAAGCGCATCCTCGGTAATTTCCATCACCCAGCCCTGGTAAGTTTGACCATTCAATACAATTTTTTGTTGATTACCTGATTCAGCAAATTCCACCAGACGATTGATCAACGCTTCTGACATGTAAATATCCTAAAATTAACGTAAATAGGGATAAGGGTTGACCACACCGCGGCCCTTGCCCTGTAAATAGATTCCATAATGCAGATGAGGAGCAGTATGCCGGGCATTACCGCTATTGCCGACATAACCGATCAGCTGGCCTTTTTTAACATGGTCGCCTACTTTTAAGCCACGTTTATGGCTATCCAGATGCGCATAATAATGCCAGGAGCCGCCTGGACCCAGAATCCAGACTACTTTACCACCCAAATTGTTATTACGTAAATCCGCAATCAGGCCCTCAGTGGCGCTAAAAACTTTGGTTCCACGTGGAGCCAGGATATCAATGCCTTCATGCAGACGTCCGCGACTGCGCGAAGCGCCCCAGGTATCTGTTAATTCACGTGCCTGTACGCGTGCCACCGGGATTGCCAATGAATTAGGCATCTGCAGGCTGTTGAGCTTATTCACCAGGATAGGGTTCAGTTGTACAGCGGGAGATTTTTTCGGTGTACTGCTACAGGCTGCCAGCAGCACAGTGATGAAAGCAATCCATGTCAAAGCAAGGTATTGGCGCACTTTATTCATCCTTAAATATTGGCAATGCTCATGTCGAGCTGATCGATATTTTGCTTTGTCCAGACTATGTCACAGATTGACGCTAGTGATCAATTTTTTCATGGCAGTCGGAATACCGGCATCGGTTGCTGTTTGTGGACTCATCCAGCCGCCTTGCAGTTCAATCGCCAGATGCTCCTGCTGATCTTGATCTACAGCAAAAACAATCGCTTCAAGGTGCCAAGTGAAATGGGTAAAACTGTGGCTAATCTGGGTCTTTTTGACGATATTTTTCAGGCCCAGTTGCTGGCATCGCTGTTCCAATTCATGTGCATTTTCAATAATCGGCAGACACCAGAGACCGCCCCAAAGACCACTATTGGGACGTTGCTGCCAGAGCCAGTCTGTACCGGACTGGATCAGCAAGACCTGCGCAGAACGTACCGGAACCGGTTTTTTAGCCTTCTTGAAAGGCAATTCATTTTCCAGTCCTTGCTGATGTGCCTTGCAATGCTGCTGCATGGGACAATACAGACACAAAGGCTTTTTTGGCGTACATACGGTTGCTCCCAGATCCATAATCGCCTGGGTATAGTCATGATTGCGTTCAATAGGACAGAGCTGTTCCGCCAGTTGCCATAGGGCACGTTCATGCACCGGTTTGGACAGATCATCTTCAATGGCAAAGAAACGTGACAATACCCGTTTAACATTCCCATCCATAATTACGCCATATTGACGTAAACCCAGTGACATCAGGGCGCCCGCGGTAGAACGGCCAATGCCGGGCAAAGCCATCCATTCTTCCAGAGTATGAGGGAATTGCTGCTGTGCCGTCACGATGCCGGCCGCTTTATGCAGATTGCGGGCGCGAGCATAATAACCGAGACCTGCCCAGTAAGGTGCAACCTCATCCCATGAGGCTTGACCTAAGTCCTGAACAGTCGGAAAACGCTGGATAAATCGTTCGAAATATTGCAGTACAGTTTTGACCTGGGTTTGCTGCAACATGATTTCAGAGACCCAGACTTTATACGGATCATCTGTCACCTGCCAGGGCAAGTCATGACGACCATGCACATCAAACCATTCCAACAGGGCATCTGAAAATACGAACATGAACACCTAGCAACCGAATAAGCAGCAGCTAGTATAGCGGAATCAGCAGGGTGGGAATGTGAAAAGTAGGATAAAAATGGCTGCTCATTTATTTGGGCAGAAGAGTGATTTCAAAAAAATAAACGCTCCGTAGAGCATTTATTTTTGATATAGAACCTGGTTAATCATTAATTCCCCAGCGCTCATCCAACTTCAAGGTTTTGCCTGCATAACGCGGAATAATATGAATATGCAGATGTTCTACCTTTTCCTGAAATACTTCACCATCAATAAAACCGACATGAAATCCGGCAGGCTGGTAGCGTAATTGCAGTTCATTACGTGCCTGTTCCAGTAAAGACATCAAACTTTTACGTTCTTTGTCGGTCACTTCAAAAAATGAGGCCACATGCCGTAATGGAATCACGACACAGTGACCTTCGGACAATGAATTCGGTTCAGGCAACACCACACCATAATCATTTTTGGCAATGACATCATATTCGTCAAAATTGCAGTAGGGGCAGTTGGTTTCAGCCGTCATATACATTCTCCTCTGGTAGGATTTATCTTTCTTTTCTTCATGAAGTATCTGAAATATTCAGCCTGTAAACAAGCCGAATAGTTGTTTCTATTTATGCCAAACAGCGATCCAGTAGGGCGTACATTGCTGCCAGGCCTTTTTGTTCCGCTTCTGGATTGTAGCCAAGATCCACGCCATTGGCTTTGGCCCGTTCATCGGCAAGCGGGTTGCTAAAGCCATGTTTGGCATTTTCAAAAACAATCACTTCATGTTTGACCTTGGCAGCCTGCATTTCCTCGCGGAAACTGGCAACATCATCCAGCGTTACCATACTGTCCAGTTCTCCATGCAGCACCAGGATTTCTGCCTGTACCTGACCTTCCTGAGCCGGTGCTTTTGGCGTCAGATTGGCATGAAAAGTGACGACTGCTTTTAATGGGGCATTGGAACGGGCCAGATCCAGTACGACTTTGCCTCCGTAGCAGAAACCAATCGCTGCGAGTTTTTCGGGATTAACTTCATCCTGCGCTGCCAGAGTATTCAAAGCCGCTGTGGCACGGTTAACGATGGTGTCAGGATCTGCAAAAGTCTGCATCATCCACTGATATGCCTGATCAGAATTGGTGGTGACTTTTTTATCCCCATACATGTCCATGGCCAAGGCCGCATAGCCATGTTCTGCAAGTTCACGGGCACGCTGTTCGGTATATTCGTTACGACCCCACCATTCTGGTGCGACCAGTACACCAGCAACAGGAGTATCAGTTTCTGGTGCGGCAAAATAACCGATTAATGGGCTGCCATCCTGTGCAGTGTAATGAATTTCGCGGGTCTTGATTGCTGCCATGCTGACGTCCTCTATTGTTGTTGAATCGCTTGATTAAAACATAACATAGCAAAACTGATTGGAATGTGACATGAAAACTTGCAATTTAGGGAGGTTGAAAGGCATAAAAAAGAGAGGTAAATCTAGAACCTCTCTGCTTTTTTATCAGGAAAAATAGGATTTATTATTTAATAATTTCCAGTAATTCCACATCAAAAATCAAGGTACTGTTCGGCTCAATTACATCCCCTGAACCAATTTGTCCGTAGGCCAGTTCAGCCGGAATGAAGAAACGATATTTGGCACCTTCTTTCATCAGCTGCAAGCCTTCGGTCCAGCCAGTAATGACCTGGGTGGTACGGAATACCACGGGCTGATTACGGGCAATCGAACTGTCAAAAACTGTACCATCAATCAAACGGCCTTCATAATGTACGCGGACATTACTGTTTGCATTCGGCGATTTGCCTTTACCTTCCTGAAGAATCTGATATTGCAGGCCTGATTTGGTGGTTTTGATCCCAGGTTTTTTGGCATTCTCTGCCAGAAACGCCTGACCAATTCTGGCATTTTCATCAGCCTGTTTTTTTAGGGTAATCAGCTCTTTGGCTTCAGCCTGACGCTTGAACTGGGTCAATACCCGCGCCATCTCTTCTTCACTTAAAGTCGCCTGTTTTCCGGCAGCAGCAGCTTTTAAACCGGCACTGAAGGCATCCAGATCAATACCTTGTAAAGAGTCTGCATTGCTTTTTCCCATCAGATAACCAAAGCTGTAACCCACCTGTTCTGCTTCAGAACTTTTAGTGGTGATGTCTTTGGCAAAAAGACTGCCAGAACTTAGCAGTAAAACCAGCAAGCTTATTTGTATTTTCATTATCATTTCTCAAAATAAAGGAGAGCACAATGCTCTCCTTATTCGTGGATTATTTGACTTCGATCAGTTCCACATCAAAAATCAAAGTGCTGTTAGGAGGAATAGTTCCTGGTACGCCCTGTTCGCCATAAGCCAGTTTTGCCGGAATATATAGCGTGGCTTTACCGCCTTCTTTCATTAGTTGCAACCCTTCGGTCCAGCCTGGAATTACCTGGTTGAGTGGGAACTCAATCGGCTCACCACGTTCGACCGAGCTGTCAAATACGGTACCATCAACCAGTTTTCCGGTGTAATGGACTTTCACGATTGACGATGCCGCAGGCTGTTTGCCGGTGCCTTCTTTAGTGACTAGATATTGCAAACCAGATGCTGTGGTTTTTACTCCTGCTTTTTTGGCATTTTCAGTCAGGAAAGTATCGCTGGATGCCTGAGCCTGCTTGGCACTGTCGACTTGCTTTTGCTGCATTTCTTTCTGGAACTGCTCATAAGCGGCCTGTAATTCTTCTTCAGTATAAGCAGGTGCAGTACGGGCATGACCTTCACGAACACCTGTCACAAAGCTGTCAATATCCAGCTCAGGTGGAGTTTGGTGAGCAACTTCATAACCAAGTGCATAGCTGATTTTAGAAACAGCTGAGGCATTTTTAGATGCTTTTGTTGTTTGAGCAGCTGGGTTTTGAGTTGCATAGTAAACAGGTACTAGCGCGGCACCGCCTAAAAGAACAGCGACAGCAATCGGTAAGGCCTTACTCATGTATTATTCCAATCTAATGTTATCGTGGAGGTTCATTCCATCTTAGCAGAAAATTTTGAGAAATCTTGCAGAATGGGTGGTTTTTTAGCAAGCGAATACCGCAATTCTGTTGAAGCTGGAAGACATAAAAAAAACCAGCAATTGCTGGTTTTTTTTATGAATGAGGTCAGCTATTTTGTACTCTAGACTTATAACTGTAAATGTAATCGTAACTATAGCTTCCTGCGGCCGAAGGTTGAATATCATTCAGGATAAAGCCATTTACGATACAACCGGCTTGTTTAAAGCGGTTCAATGTCAGCTCAAGCTCCTTCATTTGAGTTTTTGCATAGCGTGCTACGACCAAATTGAGTCCGACATATCGGGCTACGATAGTCGCATCCGTGACCGCCAATACAGGTGGTGTGTCAATAATGATATGGTCATAGTGTGGAATCACAGATTGCAGTAGCTCCTGAAAGCGTACTGAATTGAGAAGCTCAGATGGATGGGTTGAGCTTTTACCGCAGGTGATGACATTTAAGTTCGGAAGATTGGTGTTTTGTATCGTCTGTTCTAATGTAATTTGCTCATTCAGGTATTCAGTTAATCCATTTTGATGATCCAGATCAAAATATTTGTGGATATGTCCACGACGCAAGTCTGCATCAATCACCAGTACGCGTTTGTTTTTTTCTGCCATGATGACCGCCAGGTTGCTACAAACAAATGATTTTCCAACTTTGGGTGCGGGACCTGAAATCATGATGATGTTGTTCTTGGCCTGGCCAAGGGCAAAATGGCTCGCGGTGCGGATGCTGCGCAAACTTTCGATCGCAATATCATCGCTATGTTTAAGGGCCAATACGAAAGGAATATTTTTCTTTTTCAGGAGTTTTAGCCCAGGTTTCTGACTCGGTGAGTGTACGATATTTGCATAGACCGGAAGTCCGAGTTGATATTCTATCTGACTGCTCTCTTTCACCCCGGAACGCAGCATATTGCGGAATAATGCCACCAGGATTCCCAGGAAAATACCGAACCAGAAGGCGAGGAACAGAATCAGGGGTGTTTTCTGTTGCATCTGGTCAATCGGTTCAAGTGCGGTATCAATGATATGGACATTGCCAATTTCACCCGCTTTGGCAATGCGCAGTTGCTGATAGGAATTTACCAGGTTGGTATACAGTTGTTGTTTGACTTCTACATCACGTGACAGTTGCAAGAACTGGCGTTGGATCTCTGGAACATTTTTAAGTGCGGTATTCAGCTCGCCAATCTTACCATTGATGACCCGAAGTTGAGCCGTAATTTCCCGCATGGCCGGATGTAGTGCTGCATATTTGGCACCTATTTCAGCCTGTCTCTGTTCGAGTAAGACTTTTTGTGTTTCCAGGGTGACGCTCTGGTTTAAGTACAATTCAGATTCTTTAGCAATATCAACAGTATTATGCTGTTGGCGGAATTTGTTAAAGGCAAATTCTGCATTATCCAGCTGTTTTCTTAAATCCGGTAATTGTTCATCCAGAAACGCCAGTGTTTGGGCTGTTTCTGTGGAACGGCGAGTAATATTATGCTGGCTATAAAGGGCTAAAATCGTGTTCAGTACTTTGGTGATGTGCTGTTTATCTTGTCCCTGATAACGAAGCTGCAGAACACCACTCAGTTCGCCTTTTTCTGTAACGGAGTAATTGGCGAGTATGGAATCAATCGCTGTAGGTAACGAGAGTTTTTGTACCCGATAGCTGTTATCTAGCTTATCCTGAGTGAAGATGGCAACTTTCCAGTCTCCCTGTGCAGCTTTGCCTTGAACGGCCTGGTTAAGTGGCCCTTGAAAGACAATTTCTTCTGTAGCTGGATTGATCAGGCTAAAGCTCTGTGGTTGAAATTTTAGCAGAAGACTTTTATCCAGATACGCTGCAGGAACTTCAAACTGACGGATATCAAAGCTTTTAAAACCTTCTTTAAAGCGTACTGTTTCAGGCTGATATTCGGTTTGCGAGTTTCTTCCCTGAATAAGACGGTTGATAAAAGATTCTTCAGTACTGGCGATATGCAGATCCAGATTTAAACGATCAATCACGGACTCAAGAATAGTGCGTGATTTTAACACCTCAATCTCAGCATTCGACGAAGACATCTGACTAATAATACTTGACAGGCTGCCTAATAAAGCAGCTGATGCCCCTCTACTTTCCTCGACCTGGACAATTGCATCTACCTTATAGCTAGGGGCTGCGGTACGTATATACAGCAGCACGACAATCAGGCTGAGCAAGCCACATAACAGGATGAGTTTCCATTGCGCGAGCAGGGAAAAGAACACCCCTTTTAGGTCAATCATATTTTCGGTATTGTTATTTTTGTTCATAATTTTACTATCTAAAAGTTTAAAAGTGATTTTTCCAGTCAGTGAGTTATTTTTTAACAAAATTATATAAAATAATCAAAGACTTGCTGCCTTTTCGAAAAAGGACTCTAAAATTCTGGTTATATGGTCCTTTCCTGAAATATCTAACCCGCATAAGGCCAGATATTTTAATAATGATCAGAAGAAGACAGTTCTTATTATGTCTGTTTCCTATTCAGTATTAAGCACCTGGTACTATATATAGCTAAATTACCTATCGTATAGCCGAGTCAGCGACATATGAAAATGGAAGAATCTGGCTCACAACGCGTTCCCAACGAGTCAGACCTGTGGCATCTACATAGACAATATCGTTACTACGCATCTTGAACTGTTTGGCCAGGCCAAAATCTCCAAGGTTGTTTAAACTTAAGTGATATATGTCGGTCATCTTGTTATCGGAATTGCCACGTAAGACATAAATCCGGCTAGCACTCGCTGAATAGGGGTTGATGCCTTCACTTTCACCCAGCACATCCGCAAGCGTCATTCCCTGATCACGTATTGGCAACGGTTTATTGGCACCTGCTTCCCCCATCACATAGATTTTCTGGTTTTCACGAGGGCTGATATAAAGAGTGTCATTTGGTTGAATCAAGAGTTTATGTAAAGAATATCCAGCCTTTTCCAGTGCAATAGTATTCAGGTCATAGGTCACCCCCTGACGTACCAGTTGAATTGAAGTCGAGTCACCCTGCTCATTGATACCGCCAGCCAGACCTAATGCTGTATAAACACTGATCGGTTGGTCAGACAGGTAAAACTGTCCTGCCGATTTCACATTGCCAACCACAGAATAGCGTTGTCCTTGATATGAAATCACGCGTACCACTACATCCGGGCGGTTTAAATAAGGTGTTAATAGGCGTCGTACTTCCTGATTCACTTGCGGAAGAGTTTTTCCTGCTGCTTTATAGCGTCCAATGAATGGAAAGTGGATATAACCATTCCGGTCAATTTGATAGCCGTTATTATTATCGCTGGCCGTAGGGGCGGCACTGATTTCAGGATAAGCCCATAATTGAAAAGATAAGATATCACCCGGATTCAAGTGGTAATCCTGCACCTCGGTCTGAAATAAAGCAGCATAATGACTGAGATTATTTGTTTGGGCCGACTGTACGACAGGCAGGGTTTGCTGATTTAATTGCACCAGATTGACAGGCGTTCCCAGCTCAGTTTGATAGATACCTTCTTTCGGTAAATTATAGGTTTGAAAGCCGGATATTGCTGCACATCCAACTAAAGATAGGCTTAAGGTAAAAATACCTAAAAGGTGTCTATGGTTCACTTGAAACCCCTTTATTTTTATATGTTCAGAATTGGTATTTATTAATAATTATTAATTTTTTTAATTCGATTTATGTGATTAACGTCTAAAAAATATAATATATCACATACCTTGTCTATAGCTATTTTTGACCCAATTAAATAACGCCAGGCTAAGATTTTGCAAAAAGATGGACGAAAATGGACGTGAAAGCTTGATCGAACAAGCGGTAGAGATATAGAAAATTTTTTAAGGTTATAAAGAAGATTAATTGTTTCTAATTGTTATTTTTTAATAGATGAGTTGAATCCTATGAAAGAAGCAATAACGATAGAAATTAATCGAGGAAAGTATTTTCATATAATTTTTATCTGATCTAAAGGTTTCTTAGATTGTTGATTTTTATTTAATTTAAGCATTAGTTTAATAATTTATAAAATAATTATGCCTTATGCAATTAAAATAAAACATTGTTAATTAAAGTATTGGAATAAAAAAAATGATGAATATTAGAGCAATATTGGCTAGAAGGTATGTACAAGATTAAGATCAATATAGGGTAAAAATATTTTTAAAAACTAAAATAGATTCATAAAATGTAACTACATTTAAGTATCGGCTTTTTTTGTAAGTGGCTTGTGTAATAGAATTAATATATCTTATAAACAAATCAATAAAAAAGAGACGCTTAAAAGGCATCAATATATTAAAAATAATTAGTGAAAAGTAGAATAAAAATATTAAAGGGTATTTAAAATGGTGATGAAAATATTAGTGACTGGTGGAGCCGGTTTTATTGGATCTGCTGTCATCCGGCATCTGGTCAAGGAGACTGAACATCAAGTCTTAAATGTTGATAAGTTAACTTATGCGGGTAATCTAGAATCTTTAATTTCTATATCGGATCACCCACGTTACCATTTCTCTCAAACTGATATTTGTGATCATGCAGCTTTAACACGACTATTTGCAAGCTTTGAACCCGATGTGGTCATGCATCTAGCGGCAGAGTCTCATGTGGACCGATCCATCGATGGCCCAGCCGAATTTATTAAAACAAATATTGTCGGTACCTATACCTTATTAGAAGCTGCACGAAAGTATTGGCAAAAGCTGCCTGAAATTAAAAAATCCAGATTCAAATTCCACCATATTTCAACAGATGAGGTCTATGGAGATTTGGAAGGCACAACCGATCTGTTTGCAGAAACCACACCTTACTTGCCAAGTTCACCTTATTCGGCCAGTAAGGCCAGCTCGGATCATCTGGTACGTGCCTGGCATAGAACTTATGGTTTGCCAGTCGTGATCACAAACTGTTCCAATAACTATGGACCTTATCATTTTCCTGAAAAACTGATTCCTTTGATGATCCTCAATGCTTTGGAAGGGAAGTCCTTACCAGTGTATGGTAACGGTCAGCAGGTTCGAGACTGGCTTTTCGTAGAAGACCATGCCCGCGCTTTATATCAGGTTGCGACTCAAGGCATTGTAGGTGAGACCTATAATATTGGTGGATGGAATGAAAAACAAAATATAGACGTAGTCAAAACCATCTGTCAGATTTTAGATGAATTAAAACCTCAACTGAATGGGGAACGTTATGAAAGCCTCATCACTTTTGTTAATGATCGGCCTGGACATGATCTGCGCTATGCCATTGATGCATCAAAAATTGAACGGGAACTGGGGTGGAAGCCACAGGAATCATTCGAGACCGGTATCCGTAAAACTGTGAAGTGGTATCTGGATAATCTGACATGGTGTCATCGCGTTCAGGATGGTTCTTATCAGCGTGAACGTTTAGGGGAGGCAGTCTAATGGCTAGCACAACCAAGGGGATTATTTTAGCCGGTGGTTCGGGCACACGTTTGCATCCTATTACCAAAGGCATCTCGAAACAGCTACTTCCGATTTATGACAAACCGATGGTTTATTATCCATTATCTGTCCTGATGTTAGCCGGTATCAGTGACGTTCTGGTTATTAGTACGCCAGAGGATATTGAGGGGTTTAAGCGTTTATTAGGAGATGGTTCACAGTTTGGCATGGAGCTGAGTTATGCAATTCAGCCTCGCCCTGATGGTTTGGCACAAGCCTTTATCCTGGGCGAAAAATTTATTGGCCAAAGCAATGTATGCCTGGTGCTGGGCGATAATATTTTCTACGGGCAAGGTTTTACCCCTATGCTACGTCAAGCTGCAGCACGGCAAAAAGGAGCAACGGTATTTGGTTATCAGGTGAAAGATCCTGAGCGCTTTGGCGTGGTGGAATTTGATGAACAGCACCGTGTGATTTCAATTGAAGAAAAACCGAAACATCCTAAATCTAACTTCGCCGTAACTGGCCTGTATTTTTATGACAATGATGTGATTCAAATTGCCAAACAGGTGCAACCATCCGAACGGGGTGAGCTGGAAATTACCTCGATTAATCAGGCATATCTGGAACGAGGTGATTTAAATGTTGAATTGTTGGGGCGTGGGTTTGCCTGGTTGGATACAGGAACACAGGGCAGTCTGCTTGAGGCAGCTCAATTTGTAGAAACTATTGAAAAACGTCAGGGTTATAAAGTGGCCTGCCTGGAAGAAATTGCATTGAATAATGGCTGGCTGAGCAGAGAGGAAGTTTTAGCGATTGGTCAAACAATGAATAAAAATGGCTATGGACAATATCTGATTTCTTTAGTGGGGTAATAACGATGAATCTTATCGAATGGATAGAATTACCTAATCTGGGAGATCATCGTGGCCGCTTGGTGGTCGCCGAAGCCAATCGGAATGTTCCTTTTAGTATACAGAGGCTCTATTATATTTTCGCTGCTCAGCCTGATGTTCCTCGTGGATTTCATGCACATAAAGACCTTCAACAAATTGCTTTTTGCATTCAAGGCAGTTGCAAAATGCTGATGGATAATGGCAAAGAAAAGCTAGAGGTCTTAATAGGTCAGTCTAATAAAGGATTATTTATCCCGCCAATGGTTTGGCATGAGATGCATGATTTTTCCAAAGATTGCATATTGCTGGTATTGGCAAGCGATTATTATGAAGAAAGCGATTATATCCGCAATTATGACCAGTTTTTAAAAGAACTGCATAAGACCTGTACGCAATAGTGAATTAAAATAATAGCATAACAAAAAACAGGGTTTTAAATAATAATAAATATTAAGGAGATGTATGAGATGATTAAGCCGCTTACATCGTTGCGTATGTTTTTTGCACTATTTGTTTTTCTGAGTCATTTGGCTTTTCTTAAAAATGACACATATTATGCAGATGTTTTTAATAATATTTTTAATGAAGGATTTTTAGGTGTCAGTTTCTTCTTTATATTAAGCGGATTTATTTTAGCCTATAACTATAGAGAAAAATTTCTCACTGGAAGTATTTCAAAAAAAGAGTTTTATATTTCTCGCTTAGCACGGGTATATCCGGTACATATTGCAACTACGGTGATTGTGCTTCTATTAACCTTTATCCAGTATGGACAAGGGTGGGAATACCTGTTTCAGCATATTTTTCTGATGCAAAGCTTTTTTCTGGAAGAAAATATTCATTTTTCATTAAATTCTCCTTCCTGGAGTATTTCTGATGAAATGTTCTTTTACTTACTTTTTCCCTTTGCACTTTTAATCTCTGAAAAATTAAGAGGCTATATTTTTATTTTGTATTTTATAGGTATTTTACTATTAAATTTTCAGCTGGATAAAAATCAGAATCACTATTGGTTATATATCTCGCCATTTGTGCGTTTTTCTGATTTTTTACTGGGCATGGTCCTGTTTGATATTTTTGAAAAAATAAAATTAAGTTACTCTAAAATAAACCGACCTGTTTTCGTTATTGAAATTGCAGCAATTTTGCTTTTTGTTCTATTCTTTGTATTTCATGATGATATCAATATAAGTTACAGGTATTCTATTTACTACTGGCTACCGATGGCAGCTATTATCCTTGTTTTTGCATTATCTCATGTTGCAAAGGAAAAGAGCATTATTACTAGATTTTTATCAAGTAAATATATGGTACTAGCGGGTGAAATTAGTTTTTCTTTTTATCTGCTTCATGTTTTAGAAATTCAAGTTTTAAATTATATAAAAAAGCTACTGTCATTCGATATAGATTTAATGCTGTTTTCAGGAATTATTTTTATAATTACCTTGATCGCTAGTTTTTTAATGTATAAATATATCGAAAAACCTCTCAATAGGAAAATGAAACAATTTTTATTAGAACCAGGTTTTAAATCTAAGAATTATGGACTAAATAAATAAACTTTGATTTTAATAAAATTGAAATTCAAAAATAAATAAAAAATGATGTGAGATTGATAAGAATGATTCCTTTTCTTGATCTAAAAGCAATAAATGCACAATACCGTGAAAAACTTATCACTGCTTGTACGCAGGTCATTGATTCAGGCTGGTATATATGTGGCAAAGAATTAGAAGAATTTGAACGAAATTTTGCAAACTATTGTGGTACACAGTATGCCGTCGGAGTGGCGAATGGACTGGATGCACTTATTTTGACCCTGCGTGCCTGGAAGGAATTGGGCAAACTCCATGAAGGGGATGAAGTCATTGTGCCTTCAAATACCTATATCGCAAGTATTCTGGCGATTTCACAAAATAATTTAAAACCGGTGCTGGTCGAACCGGATATTCATACCTTTAATATTGATACTAAAAAAATTGAAGCAGCCATTACAGACCGAACCAAGGCAATTTTACCAGTTCATTTATATGGACAGCTTGCTGCAATGCCAGAAATTATGAGTATTGCCAAGAAATACCATTTACTGGTTTTAGAGGATTCAGCCCAAGCTCACGGTGCTGAAATAGGGGGTAAAAAAGCAGGAAATTGGGGAGATGCCTCAGGCTTTAGTTTTTATCCGGGTAAAAACTTGGGTGCATTAGGAGACGGGGGCGCGATTACCACCAACGATGCCGAGTTAGCCGATATGCTAAAGGCTATACGTAATTATGGTTCACATGAAAAATATAAAAATCTGGTACCTGGAGTAAATAGTCGCCTTGATGAAATCCAGGCTGCAATTCTAAATATAAAACTGAAATTTTTGGACCGGGAGAACCAGCATCGCCGCCAGATTGCAGATCTCTATTTAAAAGGAATTCAAAATCCGGCCCTTGAGCTTCCACTCATAAATATAGACACGGAAACTTATACCCAGCATGTTTGGCATTTGTTTGTCATTCGAACCCGACATCGGGAAGAATTACAAAAATATCTGGCAGACCATGGGGTACAGACACTGATTCATTATCCGATTCCACCGCATAAACAACAAGCTTATAAAGAGTGGAATGACTTAAGTTTACCAATTTCAGAACAAATTCATGCCGAGGTCTTGAGCTTGCCCATCGGGCCTACTTTATCTGTAGATGAAGCGAAGCAGGTTGTTCAGTTATGTAATGGTTTTCAAATATAGATGAATTTACTTACGACCAGCGTACTCAATGGTGTGGCGGTGTTGATTAAGACCCTAACCCTGTTTGTACTGAATAAAATTCTGGCTGTATATCTGGGACCGACTGGATATGCCGCTTTAGGACAATTTCAAAATTTTATTCAAATGGTGACCACTTTTGCGGGTAGTGCAATTAATACTGCCGTCATTAAATATACGGCCGAGTATCATGAAGACCAAAACAGACAACGTGCAATCTGGAAAACGGCAGGCAGTCTTGTTTTTCTATTCAGCCTGATTTTTGCAATATTAATTTTAATTTTCCAAAGCCAGCTATCATTGTATATATTTCATACTCTTGAATATCAAAATGTTTTCGTATGGTTCGCAGTATTTTTAGTATTTTTTAATTTTAATACCTTGTTTTTAGCAATACTAAATGGCAAAAAAGAAATATTAAAACTGGTCATTGCCAATATTGCAGGCAGTTTATTCGCGCTTATTATTACCAGTATTTTGGCTATAAAATTACATCTATATGGTGCCTTGATTGCATTATCTATTTATCAGTCTATTGCATTTATAGTGACTTTATTTCTGTGTTATCGAGCGAAGTGGTTTAAATTTTCATCTCTGTTTGGAAAAATAGACCTCGAAATTACTAAAAAATTTAGTTCTTTTGTCTGGATGGCATTGGTGAGTGCCATCTGTGTGCCTTTATCACAAATGCTGATTCGCGCCTATTTAAGCCGGGAGTTTGGTCTGGCATATGCAGGATACTGGGAAGCGATGATCCGTCTAAGTACCGTATACCTGATGCTGGTTACAACAATATTGGGAGTCTATTACTTACCACGTTTATCAGAACTCAAGATGCTTGATGAAATTAAGAAAGAAATCTATTTAGGCTACAAGTTCCTGTTTCCACTGGCTGTGGCAGGTGGAATCATCGTTTTTGTGCTACGTGATTGGATTATCAACGTATTGTTCAGTCCCTCTTTCGCACCCATGCAAAGCCTGTTCTTTTGGCAAATGATGGGTGATGCATTAAAAATAGGGAGCTGGATACTTGCTTATTTAATGTTAAGCAAAGCCATGACCAAACTGTATATTTCTACAGAAATTATATTTACTGTGTCCCTTCTGGTTTTGACTTATGTATGTACCCAGGTTTTTGGATTTGAAGGGGTTTCAATTGCTTACCTGGTAAATTACGGGATATATTGGATAGTTATCAGTTTATTTATATTTAAACCATTAAAATAAAAAGAGATATAATATGAAAATTGAATACCCTTTAATTTCTATCATTATACCAAGTTATAATCATGAGAGATTTGTGTGTGACAGTATCCGGAGTGTCATTGACCAGTCGTATCAGAATATTGAGTTAATTGTCATTGATGATGGATCTACAGATTCTTCCGTAGAAAAAATCCAAGAACTGATTCCGCTCTGTGAAAAACGATTTACCCGATTTGAGTTTAGACATCGACCCAATCAGGGCTTGAGTGCAACCTTGAATGAAGCATTAGAATGGACACAGGGAGAATATTTTTCTTCTCTGGCTTCAGATGATATAATCTTAAAAGATAAAATAAAAATACAATCCGAATTTTTAAACCAGAACAAAAATTGTATCGCAGTATTTGGAGGAGTGGCAGTTATTGATAATGATTCTAAGCTTGTTAAAAACAGGGTAAAAAAAAGACAAAGTTATAATTTTGAAAAAATTTTATTATTAGAACATGATTTGCCAGCGACGACCCAACTGATCCGATCTAAAGCTTTGAAAAAAATTGGCGGTTATGATGCTAAGGTAAAAATCGAAGATTGGTATATGTGGCTGCTTTTAGCACAGGAAGGGGAGTTATGTTATCTTCCTGTTATTTTTGCTAAATACAGGCTACATGATAATAATATGCATAAACAGACGTCACTTATGCATGATTCGAGAATGATGATTTTAAATGACTACCAAAATCATATTCTATTTAATAAAGCAAAAAAAAGAGCTTTATGGATAAATGCATTTGAGTTGGGGTTGTTTTCCAAAAAGCAATCATTAGAAAAAATGCTCAGTATTTTGAGAGAATATCCATCTGAAATTTTAACATATGATTTTTTCAGGTTTTTTTACTGGTTACTTATTAAAAAAGATTTTTAATATAAATAAGTTTGATAAATATTATTAATTTTGTTAGAAAACATAATTTTAAAATATCTTAAATAAGAAAATAATTAAATTAATAATATAAATATTAATCGGTTCTTTTGCTTTTCTGCTAAGTAAAGGACAATAAAAAAGGAATAGATAATGATTATTTTAAATGAAACTAATTCAAAAAATAACATTATTTTTTTAAGTGATACTAATATAAGAGATAAATCAATTATATATCTTATACTATTTTCATTTTTTTTATCTCAGTTTTATTTTTGGTCAAGTGGAGTTCCCCAATTCAGCCATATTTTTATTATGGGTGCTATTTTATTGCTATTTAGCAAAAGCTCTAAAATAAATATTGAATATTCAAATATAATTTTATTATTTGTTGCTTATGCAATTTGTGTAAATTTTGCTTGGTATTTAATTGTTCTCGATTCAAGTTATATGATGTCGACTGTTTACTGGATATTTAATTTATTGTTTTTTCTATTAATGATGAATTTAAATCAAGTTCAGATTAATTTTTTCTATGAAAAATTATTATTCCTGATCCCTTTTTCCTATATTGTTGAAATTATTATCTGGGCAAGCAACTTAGGTCGTTATGATTTTGAACCTCGATACAATGGTCTTTTTAATGATCCTAACCAGATGGCATTTTGGGTGCTGAGTAGCTGTGCAATTTACCTATATATTTCAGGAAACGGCTTTAAAAAAATAACTGTCTATTTTTTAGCCTTATTCTTGATTTTATTGACCATGTCACGATCTGCTTCAATTGGTTTTTTAATGTTAACTCTGGGACTTATATTTAGTCAAAAAGGGGACCTGAATAAAAGAATATTTGTATTCATTGGAACATTAGTGCTTTTTGGAAGCTTAAGCTACTTTTTATATAACTTGGGGGTCTTTGATAGCGTTGTACTACGCTTTATGGAAGGGTTAGATCAACGAGACAGTCAGGTAGAAGGGCGTGGTCTTTTTAGTTTTTTAGATTATCCTCAATATTTAATTTTTGGTGCTGGGCAAGGCGCCCACTGGTTATATAACCCTACAGGAAATGAAATTCACTCAACTTGGTTAGGTATCTTATTTTATTATGGGATTATAGGAATATCCTTATTTTTAATATTTTTATATCAAATATTCAAGAAACTATCGCTTTCCAATAAGATGATATTATTAGGGCCAATGTTATATGGATTCACCACTTATAGCGCAAGAACAATTATTTTTTGGTTTTTATTGGCGGCTTTTTTATTATTTTCAAATAATAATAAGGATGAATAAATATGTATATTTCTATCGGAATTCCATTTTTTAATGCTGAAAAATTCTTGGAAGATGCGATTAAATCTGTCCTTGCCCAAACTTTTCAAGACTGGGAACTCATACTGGTAGATGATGGTTCAACAGACCGATCTTTAGAAATAGCCCGATCATTTCTCGATCATCGAATCCGTATCATTTCTGATGGCTATAATAGAAGATTACCCTATCGCTTAAATCAGATTATTAGTGAAGCAAAATATGACATTATTGCGCGTATGGATGCTGATGATTTAATGGCTGTAGACCGGCTTGAAAAACAGATTAAAGTCCTAAATGAAAATCCAGAAATTGATTTAGTTGTTACCAGCTTGTATTCCATTGGAAATAAAAATGAAATTCTGGGAAAAAGAATTTTTTCTACCCACCAGATGCAGCCAAAAGAAATTTTGCAAGGGTTGACAAATTTATTACATCCTTCACTTCTTGCACGTAAGGCTTGGTGTCAAAGAAATCCTTATCAGGAAAATAACTGCCTAGCTGAAGATTATGAATTATGGCTCTCAGCAGCTATAAAAAATGATTTTAATTATGTGGTGATGCAAGAACCCTTGTATTTTTATCGAGAAGTAGAAAATGTAAAAAAAGAGAAAATGATCCGTGGTTATAATACCCAGATTGAAGTAATCAAAAAATATTATAATAATATAATCGCTGATCGCGAGAAAAATAGGATTCTTTTAAAATTTGAGATAAAAAAAATTATTGTAAAAACATTAGATTTTTTGAAGTTAATGAAGATTTTACATAGTCGTAGGATAACCGCTGTTTCTGATGAGGATAAAAACTTTTATATATCACAATTAGAACTCATAGAGCGTATAAAATAATGGTCTCTAAAAAAATTATTATCATTGGAACAACAGCTTCTAATCTTTATGGCTTCCGCAAAGATTTCATTTTGTCCTGTTTAGCACAGAATTATCATGTTTATGCTTTTGTGTCTGAATACACCAGTGAATGGTTGGAAAAAATAAAAAGTTTAGGAGTTACGCTGGTTACCTATAAACTTAGTCGTGGTGGATTAAACCCATTGGCTGATCTGGGTTCAACCTATCAGCTGATTAAAAAAATAAAAGAAATTCAACCTGATATTGTATTTTCATATTCAACTAAACCGGTTATTTATGCAACTTTGGCTGCTTACAGAACCAAGGTTCCTTATATCTATGGCATGATTGAAGGATTGGGTTCGCCTTTTACCATTCATAAACATGGGCTCAGTCTGAAAGCCCAATTCATACGCTTTGTACAAATTTCTCTATATCGGCTGGCCTTTCCATATCTAGACAAAATTATTTTTCTTAATCGCGAAGACCCCAAAGATCTAGTCCATCGTTATAACCTTCCCCATAAAAGAAATGCAATTCAAGTCCTGGGACCAATTGGTCTTAATTTGCATGATTATGCTTATACGAAATGGGATGATCAAAAAAAATTATCTTTTATCTTTATTGCCAGGCTCATTGCTGAAAAGGGTATATTTGAATATTTAGAAGCTGCTAAAATAGTGAAGCAAAAATATCCCGATATAACATTTAAAATTATAGGGGGGCTGGATCCTGAAAACCCCACGGGTCTGAAACAGGCACAATTAGATCAATTGATAGAAACAGGAATTATAGAATACGCTGGCTTTGTACAGGATGTAGATCAACAAATACGTCAGAGTGCAGTTTTTGTATTACCTTCCTATTATCGAGAAGGCGTACCTCGCAGTACTCAAGAAGCAATGGCAATAGGAAGGCCGGTAATTACTACTGATGTACCAGGCTGCAATCAGACTGTAGTAAATGAAGTTACGGGCTTTCTGATTCCAAAATGGGATGTAAGGGCATTAGTAAACAAAATGATTTATTTTATAGAGCATCCGGAACAGGTAAATAAAATGGGATATCAAGGATTTTTGTATGCCAAAAAGAATTTTAATGCTGATCATGTTAATCATCGGTTGTTACAAATATTAGAAATGATTTAGCTCTTAAAAATATTTTTTAATTATAAAAATTAAATTTTAGCTATACCTAATTTTAAAAATAATAAAGATTTATATGATATAGGAGATTATAGTGATCGAAGATATAAGCTTTCAAATAAAAAAATATGAAGATTCTGATAAGTGTGGGTGGAATGAATTTTTATTAACATGTAAAAATTATCATTTTATATTTAATCGGGATTTTATGGAATATCATTCTGATCGTTTTGAAGATTTCTCTTTAATATTTAAAAATGATAGAGGTAAAATCATGGCATTGTTGCCTGGCAATATTAAAGATAATATTTTTTATAGCCATCAAGGTCTAACTTTTGGTGGGTTTTTAATTAATAGAGGCTTGCATGCCATTGATATGATTGAATTATTCAATCAATTAAAGATTTTTTTAAAAGAAAGAAATATTAAAAAAATTATATATAAATGTATCCCGGTAATTTATCATAATTATCCGGCACAAGAAGACTTATATGCTTTATTCATAAATCATGCACATCTTTATCGTAGAGATATTAGTACTTCTATTTATTTAGAGGAAGAATATTCATATTCAGCAAGCAAAAGAAGATCAATTGAGAAACTTAAAAAAAACGGGGTTAGTTGTGAAGAAGTAGATCAGCCCAGTATAGTTTGGGGGGTTCTGCGTGAGGTGTTACTTCAGCATCATAATCAGCAACCTGTACATAATGAAATTGAAATAGATTTATTAAAAAGTAGATTCCCTAATAATATAAAAGCTTATAAGTGCTGTATTGATGGTCATATTGTGGCAGCAGCAGTCACTTTTGAAACTGATAGAGTGGTACATACCCAGTATTTGGCCAGTAATGATAAAGGTCGGGAAGAAAAGGTTCTAGACTATCTGATTGATTTCTTGATAAATAATAGTAAAAAATTTGCTAAAATATTTGATTTTGGTACTTCTAACGAGAATGAAGGAAAATTTTTGAATAAGGGCTTAATCAATCAAAAAGAACGATTTGGTGCACGTGCAATTGTGCATGATTATTATAGTATAGATTTATAAAACTCGGCGCTTGGCTAAGCCAGCCTATGTCCTATTTACTTGTACCACCACTTGCTTCGACGAACCAAGAGTGAATGACAAATAGGGCAGAGATTAGATTGCAAATTTAATCTGTGTAATCATGGGCTACTATCTTAATGTAATATTTACTTTCATTGTATACAACCTGGTCACAGGCCATCTGTCCTTGCCTGAATGGTACAAGGATATCCAGTATTTTAACGACAATAAAGCGATACAGATAATGTATCAATATTACTGTAACGACAGTATTTTATTTGAGGGTAAGTTATACACAGGCTAAATGCTGTGCCGGCGGGATAAAAAATTAAGTTTAATATGTCCGTCCATGCTGAAAATGACCTGTTTATCAATAGCTCCAACTTTAAAAATATATAATTCATTTATTTATAATAATTTCAAAAGCTTGTGTCTATTTTATGTTTTTTGAATGAGCTTCCAGAAGTTAAGGATTTGATCCGCTTATAAGTAAATCTGTGTATTTTGTCACAAAATGGAAAATTAGAACACATTTTGTCACATTTTTTTTAGTGTGAGCTGTGTTGTATTTTGTAATTGATATTTTTGTTAATTAACAATAATTTTCTTTCTCTGTTATAAATATATGGAAGATTGCACTAGCTGGGTATAATTTTATAAGTGGCTAATTTAATTGCAAATTCTATAAAAATTTAATTTAATTATCAAATAAAATTTCACTAATACTACTTGGATTTAAAGTAATAATAAAAAAAATATTAATATCAGGTTATTTTGATTTCATTTGATTGCTTGTTATCTAGTTAAAACATAATTTATTTTTAAAATTAAATATCCTTGCTATGATTCTGAAAAATAGACATATCGAGGTGTTTATTAATGATAATAGAAAAAGAAAAAAATAATATTAAAAGAAATGAAGAAAGTACTATTTTAATATATAAGCCTTTATTTAATGAAAAAAATAATATTTTTTTAAAAGAACATTCGATGAATGAGGGGCATTATAAAAATAAAATAATACAGTTTTCTTTAAATAAAGATCAACTTAATAAAGTGGATAAAAAGCCATTCAGGAATTTTATGCATAAAAATAATTTAATTTTAAAAAATTCTTTAATGCCTCAGCTATATGTTTATTCTGTTGCTGATATGCTTAAATATAAGCAGGATATCTTGAAAAGATTGATTGATATAGTGATTGCCTGCCTGGCTTTGCTCATATTATTTCCTGTTTTTATTATAATAGCTTATAAGGTGCGGAAAAATTTAGGGTCGCCTGTTTTCTTTTATCAGGAAAGACCGGGTAAAAATGGTCAATTATTTAAAATGATTAAATTTCGGTCTATGCGGAATGCTGTAGATAAAGAGGGTAATCCTTTACCAGATAAATTCCGTATTACTCCATTTGGACAAAGGTTACGTTCTAGCAGTTTAGATGAAATGCCGCAGCTCATTAATGTGCTAAAAGGAGATATGAGTATTGTCGGACCCCGGCCTCAAATGAAAGAGTTTCTTGAATATTATACTGATGAACAAATGAGACGTCATGAAGTAAAGCCAGGTATGACAGGACTTGCCCAGGTAAGTGGCCGCAATAATTTGTCTTGGGAAGAAAAATTTGCATTCGATGTAAAATATGTTGAACAGTGTAACGTGTGGCTTGATTTTAAAATCATGTTTAAAACAGCTAAAGTGATGTTGAGTCAGGAGGGAATTAATGCTCCTGATCAGGAAGTCGGTGCTGCACGATTTTCAGGGAAAAATATAACTGAAACTCCTTTATATACCAAAGAGATAATATGATTAAGAAATTACTTCTTTTATTGCTGGTTTAGGAAGCTATTTTCTAGTCAGAAGTGATTGATTGCTAGAGAGATTGAATTTCAATATCTATTTTTAATCCTGTATTTTTTAAAAAGAGCTTGTTTTATCCAGCTTGGAAACTTTTAATTGGTGTCCGTTGGACAAACAATAAAAATCTTTAAAAAAGGTCATGACTGATATTTTATTTTGGAAATGTCTGCATATTGAGTCAGTAATTTAGATTTACAGTGCAGCGTTAGACAATCTATTCAGCTTGATTTGCTTAAGCTGTCTTGTTCAGTAGCGTTCTAATTACTGAATATCGGTTTGGTTATAATAATATTTATTATTCAGATAAATATAAAAAGCTTCAAACAGATTTAAATTGAATGATTCTGAATCTGTTTGAAGCAGGATATCTAGGTCAAAGACCTAGTCTTCATTTTTTGAAGCCTTATAGGAATAAGCATAATTATAACCATAGCCATAACCTGCACTGGAGCGCTGGATATCGTTCAAGATCACACCATTCACCTTAACTCCAGCCTGTTCAAAGCGATTGACTGTTAATTCCAGCTCTTTCATCTGAGTTTGTGCATAACGTGCAATCAATAAATTTACACCTGCATATTGCGAGATGATAATCCCGTCAGTCACTGCAAGAATAGGTGAGGTATCAATCAGGATATGATCATATTGACTGGATAACTGAGTCAGCATTTCCCCAAATAATGGAGTACTGAGTAACTCGGACGGATTCACCGGGCTTTTACCCCGAGTCAATAGATCTAATCCTGGAATATCTGTGGCTTTGATCACTTCATTTAAAGTAGCCTGTTTATTTAAATACTCGGCTAAACCAGGCTGATGATTTTGATTAAAGTATTTATGAATATAACCGCGACGTAAGTCTGCATCAATCAAAAGCACACGTTTCTGGCTTTGTGCCAAAATTGCAGCCAGGTTGGTCGAGATAAAAGATTTACCCACTTCTGGTGCAGGCCCAGAAATCATCACAATATTGTTCCGTGCATTGCTTAAGGCAAAGTGAATGGCAGTACGCATACTACGCAAACTCTCAATCGCAATATCATCACTGTTTTTAACCGCCAGGATAGGAATATATTTTTTCTTCTTGGCCAGCTTGATATAGCCATTTTGTGCAGGCGAGCGAGGAACCGTCGCATATACCGGCAAATCTAGTTCATTTTCAATTTGGCTGGAATCTTTAATGCCCGAACGTAGCATGTTGCGTAGCAGTGCCAGCAAGGTTCCCAGGAAACCGCCCAAGAAGATGGATAAAATCAGGATTTGCAGTTTTTTCGGTTTGATTGGTTCTAATGGTTCAACAGCAGTATCGACTACACGTACATTACCAATTTCACCGGCTTTGGCAATTCGTAGCTGTTGATAAGAGTTTAACAGGGCAGTATAGAGCTGCTGTTTCACTTCAACTTCACGGAAGAGTTGCAAGTATCGGCGTTGCAGATCGGGTAACTGCTTTAAAGTACCTTCCAGCTGGTTAATTCTTTTGTTGATGGCAGCCAGTTGTGCATTCATCTGCTGCATCACCGGATGTTCATTGGTGTATTTGGCAGAAGCTTCAGCGACTTGCTGTTCGAGCTGTGCTTTCTGGGTTTCCAGGCTAATACTTTGGGTCAGATACAGTTCTGACTCTTTGGTGACATCGACCGTATTGAATTGCTGACGGAAAGTATTGAATTCTCGCTCAGCTACATCCAGTTGCTGGCGCAATTCAGGTAACTGTTCATCCAGAAACTTAAGTGTTTGGGCCGTTTCTGCAGAACGACGTTCAATATTTTGCTGGCTATAGGCAGCCAGGATGGCATTGAGAACCTCAGTAATATGCTGTTTATCCGTGCCCTGATAATTCAGACCTAATACACCAGTCATTTTGCCTTTTTCTGCAACCGAGTAATTGGCGAGAATTGATTTGACTGCAGCGGGGAGGGATTGCTTTTGAACAAGATAAGGTGCCTTAAACTGGTCCTGGCTATAAATGGCAACTTTCCACTCACCATGTTCGGACTGTAATTGACTGCGCTGGTTTAATGGCGCAGAGAATACCACCTGTTCTGTGGCCGGATCAGTTAAAGTGTATTTACCCGGCTGAAAGTCTAGACGTAAATTTTTGTCATGAAAATAAGCCGGTACTTCAAACTGACGGATATCAAAGGATTTACCATTGTCCTTAAACAAAACAGATGTTTTGCTGTATTCGGTCTGATAGTCATGCGGTGATAGTAAACGGTCGGTAAAGCTGTTTTCAGTGCCAGCGATGCGTAGATCGAGGTTTAAGGCTTTAATGGCCGAACCCAGCACCAGACGCGATTTCAGGAGTTCTATTTCTGCCTGAGCCGGCTGCTTTTGCTCTATCATGTTGGATAGATCACCCAATAAGGCAGCAGAAGCCCCTTTATTCTCTTCGACCTGTACCAGTGCATCGACTGAATAGGTGTCCGGGGTGACTCTTAAATACAGCAATGCGCAGATCACGCTTAAGATGACACACAGCGCAATCAGCTTCCACTGGGCAATGAGTGAAAAAAATAATTCTTTTAAGTCTATCGTATCTTCAGTATTGCTATTTTGGCTCATAATCTTGATTTCAAATTTAAATATATTTTTTCCAGTCAGCAATACAGCTCTGTATTAACTGGCAGGTATCATCAAATACAGCTTGGTCATGCTGATAAGGGTCAGCGATATTCTTGGCTTGCCAGTGCCCCAAACGGAAGGTTTTACCTTTGGCAAAAGGCCAGGTCTGTTCAATATGTTTTTGTTGGTTTTGACTCATCACCAGAACCAGATCAGCCTGTTTAATCATCTCGGCATTCAGCTTTCGAGCGACATGCGGGCTCATATCAATGCCCAAACTTTGCATGCACAGACTGGCTTTTTCATCTGCTGCATGTCCTACCATGCCCGCAATACCCGCAGATTCAATCTTTAAATGCGGATACTGTTGTTTTAAAAAGTATTCGGCCATAGGACTACGGCAGATATTGCCAATACAGACCAGTAAAATATGTTTAATCTGCATTATTGCCCCAAGCGATCCAGGTTATAAAGTGCATTCGAGAATGGAATCACCTGGTTTACGACACGTTGCCAGCGTGCCAGACCTGAAGCATCGACATAGACAATGTCATTGCTGCGCATCTTGAACTGGTTGGCCAGACCGAAGTCGGCAATACTGCTCAGGTCCATCTGATAAACTTCAGTGTGCACAGCATTTGGCTGACTGCGCACGATATAAATCTTGCTGCGGCTGGCAGAGAGTGGATTTAGGCCCAAACTTTCACCTAATACATCACTTAAACTCATCCCCTGATCGCGCAGTGGCAAGGACTGGTTTTTGCCAGATTCACCCATGACATAGATTTTTTGATTTTCGCGATTGTTCACATATAAAGTGTCATTTGGCTGGATCAGCAAGTTATGCAGTGAAAAACCTGCTTTTTCCAGTTCTACGGTATTCAGGGTATAGGTCTGTCCCTGACGAACCAAGGTAATGGAAGCATTATTGCCCTGCTGTGCATTGACACCACCGGCCATGCCCAATGCCGTATAGACACTTACCGGCTGATCGCTTAAATAAAACTGACCGCCTTTGATGACATTGCCCTGAACGGAGTAGCGCTGACCCTGATAGGACAGAACCCGTACAATGACATCCGGAGTTTTTAAATAACGGGCCAACTGACTGCGCAACTCGCGGTTGACTTGGGTCAGGGATTTGCCCGCAGCCTTGTAGCGGCCAATAATTGGAAACTGGATATAACCCTGTGAGTCAATCTGATAACCGTTAGCCTGGGCAGACTGGTCACTGCTAATGGTGCTGCTTGGCGGGGTCATTTCCGGATAGGCCCATAAATAGATGGACAAGATATCGCCCGGACTCAGACTGTAGCTACGATGTGGGGTGCTAAACAAATGGGCGTAGTCTTGTTGAATATTTTGTACAGCAGGCTGAACGGCCAGCATAGAGTCTTGAGTGAGTTTGATCACATTGACTGAAGTGCCGAGTTCGGTTTGATAAACACCTTCTGCTGGTAGGTCATAAGTTTGCAGACCAGAGGTCACTGCACAGCCGGTCAAAGTGAGACCGCAAGTCAGTAAAAAAGCCAGTTGAATTTGTCGCACATGAAATCCCGTTTTTAATATTTAATTCGTTAAATCTGCGATATTCTACCTGAGAACTTTGATTTTATTATAACAAAATGTATCTGATTTTAATTGAACAGTGAACAAAGAGAATAAGGCCTGCCTGCCCATCCAAATCTTTTTCTAGAGCATTCCTGCATAAGCTTAGTTAAATATTTTCTTATTTTTTTTGTTTTTTGGTGTTAAATCACAACAGAATTTTCATGTTTTTCTGCTAGTATGCCTGCCGAAAGAAGGATGCCTATCATCATTAATGTGATATTTCAGCATTTTAAGTTATCAATATAAAGATTGAGATGAGGATATATAAGAGTTTTTTTGACTATTTAGAAATCATTTTACAGTGAAATTTTGTACTCAAACATACTCTTAATTAGTTATAGCATTTTCATGCACAAAGGCGAGTAATAGTGAAAAAGAAAGTATTGCTGGTATTTGGTACAAGACCAGAAGCAATCAAGATGGCACCATTGGCTTTGAAATTAAAACAGCAAGAGGATTGTTTTGAAACTAGAGTCTGTGTAACAGGTCAACATAGACAAATGCTCGATCAGGTACTTGAACTTTTTAATCTTAGCCCAGATTTTGATTTGAATCTGATGAAACCTGGCCAAACCTTATCTGATATTACTTCAGGCGTATTAAAAGGTTTAGAGCAGGTTTTTAAAAAAGAATGGATGCCTGATGTAGTACTGGTACATGGCGATACTGCAACGACTTTTGCCGCTTCTTTAGCTGCCTATTATCATAAAATTCCAGTAGGTCATGTAGAAGCAGGATTACGTACAGGTGATATTTACTCGCCATGGCCGGAAGAAGCCAATCGTAAGTTAACTGGTGCATTAACCACTTATCATTTTGCACCAACACAATCTTCCTATAATAATTTAATTAAAGAAAATATTAACCCTGAAAATATTACCATTACAGGTAACACGGTTATTGACGCGTTATTAACTGTAAAAGAAAAAGTTGAAAATGATCAAGAGATTATTTCTCAATTTGAACAGAAATTTGATTTCTTGGATCCTACTAAAAAACTGATTTTAGTCACAGGACATCGTCGTGAGAACTTTGGTCAAGGCTTTTTAAATATCTGTTCAGCTTTGGCTAACATTGCCAAGCAGCATCCTGAAGTTCAGATCGTATACCCTGTCCATTTAAACCCGAATGTACAAAAACCTGTGAATGAATTGCTCTCGGATATTTCTAATATCCATCTGATCGCACCTCAGGATTATTTGCCTTTTGTATACTTAATGAACCGCAGTTATTTGATTTTAACCGACTCTGGTGGGATTCAGGAAGAAGCACCTTCTTTGGGCAAGCCTGTATTGGTGATGCGAGATACTACAGAGCGTCCAGAAGCAGTGGATGCAGGTACAGTAAAACTTGTGGGAACAGATGCAACACTCATTCAACAGTCGGTCATCGAACTGTTAGAAAATCCAGATTTATACCAAACCATGGCAGCGGCGCATAATCCGTATGGTGATGGAACTACTAGTCAGAAAATAGCTATTTTTTTGAAAGAGAATGAATAATGAAATTATTAGTACTCGTACAGAATTACCCTAGTAATGAAAACCCTTATGCAATGTCCTATGTACATTCTAGAAATATAATATATGTTGAAAATAAATGTCAGGTGGATGTACTAAATTTTAGTACAAATGAGCAATATAATTATGAAGGTATTAATGTATTGCCTGAAGAAAATATTAATTTTGAAAATTATGATTTAATTATTTCACATGCCCCAAATTTAAAAAATCATTACAGAGCACTAAGAAAATTACACTCTAAAAAAATTGTTTTTGTATTTCATGGGCATGAAGTTCTTAGAGGAAATTTAGATTATCCTAAGCCTTATAGTTGGGTAAAACAAAGTTTTATTAAATCACAAATTCAGAATTGTTATCAAATTTTCAAATTAAAAATTTTAACGAGGTGGCTTAAGGGGAGGTTTTCAAAAAATAACAAATTGGGGATGATATTTGTTAGTGATTGGATGAGGGAAAAGTTTGTACAAAATATGGGTTTTTATCCAGAGGATTTCGTAAGGACAACAATTATACCCAATGCAGCAAATAGTGTATTTATTAACCAAAATTATAATCCCAAAAATGGTAATTTATTGGCCGATTGTGTGACGATAAGACCATTTGATGATTCCAAGTATGCATTGGATTTAGTGCTGGATATAGCTAAAGAAAATCCAAAAAAAACATTTCATATATATGGTAAGGGAGAATATTTTGAACATAATGAATGTCCCGAAAATGTAACGGTATTTCATAAATTTATTCTGCAAAAAGATATTGCAGAACTATTGAATAATTATAGTTGTGCGGTTATGCCAACTAGGTTTGATTCACAGGGTGTAATGATGTGCGAAATGGCAACGTTTGGTATCCCTGTAATTACAACAAATTTTACAGTATGCATAGAAATGTTAAAAGAATTTGAAAATGTTACATTCTTTGATTTAAATGATTTTTCTCAGAATATCGAGTTTATTAATAGGGGTAAAATTGCAAATAAGACAAAATTTAATTCCTATAGATTAGTTGATGAAGAGTTAAAATTTTTCCATGGATTATAAGTTTTTAATATTAGGAGTTATAGTTTGTTTTAGCTGTATTCAGTTAATCGAGGTGATGTCCTTTATTGCTCGAATTTCAGGGGTTAAGGAAAATAAAAGATCTTTGGCATATAGTCTTCAAAATGCAATTTTTATGCTAACACGGTTTTTTACCCTTGCATTAATGCCTTTGTTAGGTTTTTTGATAGATCAAGGAATTAATAAGCATCACTATTTAATTATGGTTTTATCGTCGTTACTGGGTGGTGCACTTTTAGCCTCAGTAGCTTATATGCTTAAAGAAAGTATCATTTACGTTTTTTCTAAAGTAATTAATAATATTTCAAATGGGAGTGGTGTCTTTAAAGAAATATTATTTGTCCCAATATATTTTTTTAAAGATAAAAATATAAATGAAAAGATTAAAGTTAAGTATTATAAAGATATATTTTTAAGTTCTGCAATAGTATTTAGTATATATAGTCTTTCCGTTTTTATGGTTTTCTATATTGCATTATTTTTTCCAGACTATAGAACTATGATTAGTCAACTTTCAGGTGTAACAAATGCTTTAGCAACTGTATTACTTACTTTTTTTATTGAGCCTAAAATATCTAGAACTATTGATAATAATATAGATACAAAATCTAGTATAGATATGCTTTTTTCATTAATTTTGGGAAGGATATTTGGTGTATTCTTTATATCTGGATTAATAGTGCTTATAATTTTGTTGTTTGAGATTTTATAATGATAAGTATATTAAGTGTATATATTTTTGGCTGTATTGTAAGTTTATTCTTGTGTATTTTTGATAATAAGTCAAAAGTTGGATTTATTTTTTTATTTTTTTATTTTTTTATTTTTTCTATAGTTTCGAGATTTAGTGATTATGGAGTAGATTTTCTAGTTTATCGTGATTCTTTATATATTCCAATATCAATTATGATTGATAATTTTTACTATGTTAAAGAGTTTTTATATTGGTTTTTTTCGAGATCAATATTTGTTTTAACAAGTAGTGAAGCCTTTACTTTTATAATTATTGATATGTTGTTTTTATCTTTTTTAGCTTACATTTTATATAAAAAAAATGTGAGTTTGTTATTTGGCTTTCTGTTTTTATTGTTTTTTTGTTCAATTTTAGGTTTTTTAAATGTTTATAGGCAGTTTTTAGCTACAATTTTAATTTTTTGTTTTTCATGCTTGTTGATAGAAACCGGATATATTAAAAGATCTTTTGTTTTTTTACTTTCGCTATTTCTTCATAATGTTGCTATTTTATTTTTTCCATTAATATTTTTAGGTTCGAAGAAGAATAAGGTTAATACTCTATATTTTATTTTTTCATCTTTAGTTGTTATGGCTTTAACAATTTTATTCTCAGATACTAAATCTCAAACTGATTCTGCAGGAGTTTTTGGTTCTAATATATTTTTATTTATTTTGTTTGTTTTATTTTTGATTATACTGTTGTTAGATAAATTTAGGATTAGTCAAAAAAATATTAACAAATATATTGTTTGTATTTATGTATTGATTCTATCGCTTGTTTCTAGTGTCCTTATGGGCGAGGCCCAAGTAAAAAGAATAGCAATGATAGGTTTAATTTTCTATTTATATTATATATATATGTCTATTGATTCTACTTTTTTAAAGTATGAAAGAATATTTTTAAAGTTAATTTTGGTATTTTTTGTTCTGTTTCCTTTTTTTATATCAAGTTCTTTAAGAAGCTTTTTGTTATTATAGTTGAGTAGTTGAGCAAAGTTTATGAATAAAAGTATTTGTGTGGTTGGGCTTGGGTATGTAGGATTATCTAATGCAATTTTACTCTCTCAAAGAAATAATGTTATTGCAATAGATACGGATAAGCATCGTATAGATCTTATCAATCAAAAAAAATCTCCCATTCAAGATGTTGAAATTAATTCTTACTTGAAAGACCATAATTTAAATCTTACAGCTACTGCAGATTGGAAAACTGCTTATCAACAGTCAGATATAATTGTTATTGCTACACCTACAGATTATGACGAAGAAAAGAATTATTTTAATACATCATCTGTAGAGTCTGTGATTGAAAATATTCTTACTGTTAATAACACAGCACTAATAGTGATTAAATCAACTATTCCAGTAGGTTTTGTTGATAAGGCGAGAGAAAAATTTGATACAGAGAATTTGATTTTCTCTCCTGAGTTTTTAAGAGAGGGGAAAGCTTTATATGATAATTTGTATCCATCGAGAATTATTGTAGGTGAAAAATCAGAGAGAGCTCGTGAATTTGCTAATTTATTAGTAGAAGGTGCCCTAAAAAAAGATGTAGAAATTCTTTTAACAAATTCAAATGAAGCTGAAGCGATTAAACTCTTTGCAAATACCTATTTAGCATTGAGAGTATCTTTTTTTAATGAATTGGATACATATGCAGAATTGAAAAATCTTGATACTAAACAAATTATTGAAGGTATTAGCTTAGATCCACGTATTGGTAATTATTATAATAATCCTTCTTTTGGATATGGAGGTTATTGTTTGCCTAAAGATACAAAGCAGTTATTAGCCAATTATAAAGATATTCCTAATGATATTATTACAGCTGTAGTTAATTCAAATAATACTAGGAAAAAATTCATAGTTGATCAGATTTTATCTGGAAAGCCTAAGACAGTAGGTATATATAGACTTATAATGAAACATGGATCAGACAATTTTAGATATTCTGCGATTCATAGTATTATTTCCTCATTGCAAAAAAACGGTGTTAAAGTGGTTATTTATGAACCGACTTTAAGCTTAGATATATTTAATGAATGTCCTGTTGAACATAATCTTATAGCTTTTAAAAAATCATCTGATTTAGTTTTATGTAATCGTATGGATGATGATCTGCTTGATATTGTAGATAAAGTTTATACTCGTGATCTTTTTAATATCAACTGAGAGAAATCATGAAAATTCTTTATTTCCATCAATATTTTAACACACCAGAAATGTCAGGTGGCACTCGTTCGTATGAAATGGCTCGTCGCTTAGTTGCTGCTGGCCATGAAATCCATATGATTACTTCTTGGGTTAAAGAAACGGATCAAACCGATTGGTATGTGACGAATGAAGCAGGAATTCATGTCCATTGGTTTCCAAACTATTATAATAATAAAATGTCTTATATAGATCGCATTAAAGCATTTTTTAGATTTGCTTTTCATGCGGCTAAAAAGGGAAAAACTTTTAAAGATGCTGATGTGGTTTTTGCAACAAGTACGCCTTTAACTATTGCTTTACCTGCGGTCTCTACGGCTAAAAAGTTAAAAGTACCCATGGTATTTGAAGTCAGAGATTTATGGCCAGAACTTCCTATCGCTATGGGGGCTCTTAATAACCCCCTTGCACAAAAGTTAGCGCATGGTTTAGAGCGTTGGTCATATAACAATTCAAAAGCGATCGTTGCTCTTTCTCCTGGTATGAAAGAGGGTATTGTCAAAACTGGCTACCCTAAACAGCAAGTGGCTGTAATTCCAAATAGCTCTGATTTGGAATTATTTAATATCGAAAATGAAAAGATTACGCAATTTAGAGAATCTTTGACTTGGTTGCAAAATCGTCCGCTCATTGTATATACGGGCACTTTTGGTCATATTAATGGCGTTGGCTACCTTGTAGAGTTGGCTGCGAAGTTAAAGGATATTAATCCTGAAATTCGCATCTTATTGGTGGGTGATGGTATTGAATTTGACCAAGTAACTTCATTTGCTCAAGAGCAAGGTGTACTAAACAATAACCTGTTTATGATGAAACAAGTACCTAAAAAAGATATTCCAGTTATATTGAATGCTGCAACCTTATGTACAGCTTTATTCATTGATAAACCTGAAATGCGGGCAAACTCAGCAAATAAATTCTTTGATGCACTTGCTGCTGGAAAACCAATTATGATCAATTATGGTGGGTGGATGGTTGATTTAATTGAAAAAAATAACTGTGGTTTAGTGACGTGGAATCTAGATATCGAATCTGCTGCTCAAAAGGTTGCTAGTTTTATAGCTGACTCAGAATCTTATGAAATTTCTGCAGCTAATGCTAAAAGACTGGCAAATACTCAATTTCATCGAGATGTGCTTGCAGAGCAATTAAACCAGGTTTTAATGAATACTGTTAACACAAGTAATATCACACCAGATTCAATTACTCAGAAATATTATGATTAAACGCTTACTTGATATTATCATTGCCTCCATTGCCCTGATCCTGCTTTCACCACTTTATGCCTTTGTCGCTTACAAAGTACGAAAAAATCTGGGCTCGCCTGTACTATTTCGTCAAGTACGTCCCGGTTTACATGGCAAGCCTTTTGAAATGATCAAGTTCCGAACTATGAAAGATGCTGTGGATGAACAGGGCAATCCACTTCCAGACAGTGAACGCTTAACGCCTTTTGGACAAATGCTGCGTTCTACCAGTCTGGATGAAATGCCGGAACTGTGGAACGTGATTAAAGGCGATATGAGTATTGTCGGCCCACGCCCACTGTTGATGGAATACCTGCCGCTTTACAGCCCTGAACAGGCCAAACGTCATGATGTTCGTCCGGGTATGACAGGTCATGCACAAGTGAATGGCCGCAATGCAATTGGCTGGGAAGAAAAATTCAAGCTGGATACCTGGTATGTGGAAAATCAGTCGATTTGGCTCGACTTTAAAATCATGTTTAAAACGGTACATAAAGTTTTAGCAAAAGATGATATCAGTGCCGAAGGCGAAGCCACTATGACACGCTTTACTGGCTCACAAAACAAGGATGAAACATGATGACAGCTTTATATATTGGTATTTATGGTGCAAGTGGTTTTGGTAAAGAAGTTATGCCATTGGTTCGCCAGCAATTTCCAACCTTAGCCAAAGATAGCTTTGTTTTTATCGATGATGGCCAAGCCGGCAATAGTTTAAATGACTATGCTGTTTTAAGTTATCAGGATTTTCTTGCTAAACCGAATACACATAAGGCTGTAACGATTGCTATAGCAAACAGCCAAGTTCGTGAAAAACTGGTCCAGCGTTTAACTGAAGACCAGATTCAGCATTTAGATGTTCAGGCCAGTAATACCGTTATTCTAGATGAAGTGCATATGGGTGAAGGAAGCTTACTTTGTCCTTTCACTTGTCTGACATCCAATATTAAAATTGGAAAATTCTTTCATGCCAATATTTATAGCTATGTTGCTCATGACTGTGTGATTGGCGATTACGTCACCTTTGCTCCCGGGGTGAAATGCAATGGCAATATCCATATCGAAGATCATGCCTATATTGGTACAGGTGCTGTGATTAAACAGGGTACACCTGACAAGCCTTTAGTGATTGGTAAGGGGGCTGTGGTTGGTATGGGGGCTGTGGTCACCAAGAGCGTTCCACCGGGTGTGACCGTAGTCGGCAATCCGGCACGGATCTTAGAGAAAAAATAAGTTTTTAAATTTTAAAAATTCAGGACACATCATGTTAAACACTGCATTTGAACCATGGCCAAGTTTTACTCAGGAAGAAGCGGATGCGGTTTCCCAGGTTTTGTTGTCGAATAAAGTCAACTACTGGACCGGACAGGAATGCCGCGAGTTCGAAAAAGAATTTGCCCAGTTCGCAGAAACCCAATATGCAGTGGCTTTGGCCAATGGAACGGTCGCGCTGGATGTCGCGCTTAAAGCATTAGGCATTGGTGCAGGCGATGACGTAATTGTGACTTCACGTACTTTCCTTGCATCTGCCAGTTCCATTGTCACCGCTGGTGCCAATCCAGTCTTTGCCGATGTTGAACTGGATTCCCAAAATATTTCCCGCCGTACCATTGAAGCGGTGATCACACCCAATACCAAGGCCATCATCTGTGTGCATCTGGCAGGCTGGATGTGCGACATGGACCCGATCATGCAGCTGGCTACCGATAAAGGCCTGTATGTAATCGAAGACTGTGCACAGGCGCATGGCGCGAAATATAAAGGTAAATCTGCCGGTTCAATCGGTCATGTTGCGGCCTGGTCCTTCTGTCAGGACAAGATTATGACGACAGGCGGTGAAGGCGGCATGGTCACCACCAATGACGAAACCCTGTGGAAAAAGATGTGGTCCTATAAAGATCATGGCAAAAACTTTGACAGCATCTACAACAAGCAGCATCCACCGGGTTTCCGCTGGCTGCATGACTCCTTTGGCACCAACTGGCGCATGATGGAAATGCAGGGTGTGATCGGCCGTATTCAGCTGAAAAAAATGCCGGAATGGACGGCAAAACGCCTTGCCAATATGGAAAAGATTTATGCGGCATTTGCAGACAGTCCATATTTTAGCGTCCATCGTCCATCAGGTGATTATATGCACGCTGCCTATAAATGTTATGTGCAGGTCAATATCGATGCTTTGCCTGAAGGGTGGTCACGTGACCGGATTATGCAGGAAATCAGTGCGCAGAATGTGCCTTGTTTCAGTGGCTCCTGTTCAGAGGTCTATCTGGAACATGCATTTGATGGCACGCCATGGCGTCCAGCACAGCGTTTGAAAAATGCGCAGCAATTGGGTAAAACCAGTCTGATGTTTTTGGTTCATCCTACTTTAAGCGATGAAAGTATTAACAAAACAGTCACCGCAATTCAACAAGTTATTAATAGAATAGTTGCTTAAACTTTAAGAATATAAGTGCACCGTGTTCGGTGCATTTAACTTATATAGAATATGTTTTTAAGTTACTCATCGCATTGTGACTTATTAAAAATTTATTAGAATTGAGACAACGCATCCAGTGAAATCGATCATTACGCCTTTCGTAGAATCACCACGAGCCGCCAAACTTGCATTTTTAATTATTCTAGATTTTTGTGCTTTTCCTGTCTTGATCTGGCTGTGTTATGCCATTCGCCGTTTTGATTTAGGTGCAGAAGTGGTACCGGATCTGGCTTTTGGTGCAGTTTGGGTCAGTGTAATTGCAGTCGTGTCCCTATTCGTGTGTGGGGTCTATCGCTTTATTGTCCGTACGTATAATGAAGTGTTTATGATCAAGATGGGACTGGCGACAGCATTGACTGTCGCTGGTCTTTATGCCCTGGCCTATTTTACCCCGGCCTTTATTCCGACCTCTATTCCACTCATGTTTGGCTTTATGATGTTTGCCTGGATCTGGTTTAGCCGGGGCATCATCCGTTTTATTATACGTTCCTATTTGCAGGCCGACGTACAGAAAAAACGCATTGCGATTTATGGCGCGGGTAATGCAGGCCAACAGGTCGCTGCTGCACTGTATCGCTCCAATGAGCATTTACCCGTCATGTTTATTGATGACAAACGCTCCTTGACCGGACAGCAGCTGGGTCGACTTAAAGTCTATGATGCCCAGACTGCCTTAAAACTCATGCGCAAGCAAAAAATTGATGAAATCCTGATTGCCTTGCCTTCAGTAGGGCGGGTCCGTAAAAGTGAAATCATCAAGTTTTTAGAACCGGCACATTTAAAAATTACCGAGATTCCGGGGCTGACCAAACTGGTGGATGGTGAAATCCGAATTTCTGATATTCAAGAAGTGGATATTATCGATTTGCTGGGGCGTGATCCGGTGCCGCCAGTGCCGGAGCTGCTGGCCAGAAACATTAAAGATAAAGTGGTGATGGTCACCGGTGCGGGTGGTTCGATTGGTTCAGAACTCTGCCGCCAGATCATTAAAAACCAGCCGGCCAAACTGGTTATTTATGAACTGACTGAATTCGCGCTGTATAGTATTGAAAAAGAGTTACGCCTTAGCGCTAGCTGTGAAATTATTCCGATTCTGGGCTCTGTACTGGATGAATCCAAGCTGGAACGGGTAATTGAACAATATGGTGTACAGACTGTTTACCATGCTGCCGCCTATAAACATGTCCCGCTAGTGGAGTGTAATCCTTTAGCAGGGCTGAAAAACAATGCCGTCGGAACCGCCTTTAGTGTGAATGCAGCAGTAAAAAAAGGCGTCGAAACCTTTGTGTTAATTTCAACTGATAAGGCGGTACGTCCCACCAATGTGATGGGAGCGACCAAGCGTATGGCAGAGCTGTATTGTCAGGCCATGGCAGAAGCCCAGAACCAGACCCAGATCAGTATTGTGCGTTTTGGTAATGTACTCGGTTCTTCGGGTTCGGTGGTGCCGCTGTTTAAACAGCAGATTGCCAAGGGTGGACCGATTACCGTGACTCATCCGGAAGTGACCCGGTTCTTTATGACCATTCCGGAAGCTTCGCAACTGGTGATTCAGGCCGGTGCTTTGGGTACCGGTGGAGACGTATTCCTGCTGGATATGGGCGAACCGGTACGGATTCAGGATCTGGCACGACAAATGGTTGCGCTGAGCGGACTCAAGGTTCGTGAAGAACAAACTCCAGATGGTGATATTGAAATTCAATATAGCGGATTACGTCCGGGCGAGAAGCTGTATGAAGAGCTGTTGATTGATGAAGAAAATACGGAAATTACCGCGCATACGCGTATTCTGCGTTCTGTCGAAAAACATTATCCATTGGCAGAAATTCTGGCAGTATTTAACCGTATACATGAACTTACCGCGACTCAGGCCGATGTTGAATGGGCACTGGCACAACTGGAACATTATGTCGACGGTTATGTACGCGGTAACGAAATTAAAGTGAACTAGGTTTTTATAGATATGATCAAAAAAGCAATTCTCCCTGTGGCGGGTCTAGGTACGCGTTTCTTACCTGCCAGCAAATCCATTCCGAAAGAGATGGTGACTGTCGTGGATCGCCCTGCGATTGAATATGTGGTCCGTGAAGCAGTTGCTGCTGGAATTGAGCAGATTATTCTGGTGACCCACTCTTCCAAGGCTTCGATTGAAAACTATTTTGACCGTAACTTTGAGCTTGAAACTACTCTTGAGCAAAAAAACAAAACTGACCTGCTGAAAGAAATTACTGAGATTCTGCCTGCAGGCGTGAGTGTGATTAGTGTACGCCAGCCACAGCCTCTGGGTCTGGGCCATGCAGTATTGTGTGCCAAAGCAGTGATTGGCGATGATGATTTTGCGGTGTTATTACCGGATGTACTGGTGAAAGATCAGGATCCGGAAAATGACCTGGCACGTATGATTCAGCGTTATGAAGAATCTAAAGCGTCACAAATCATGGTGGAAGCGGTACCTGAACATCTGGTCGACCAGTATGGCATTGTTGATGTTGCAGCATCACCTGAGGAAGGGGAAAGTATCGTCATGCAAGGAATCGTCGAGAAACCGGCCGTCGGTACTGCACCTTCAAATCTGTCTGTGGTCGGACGTTATATTCTGCCGGCCAAAATCATGCAGCTTTTGGAACAGACCCCACGCGGGGCAGGTAATGAAATCCAGCTCACTGATGCGATTGCCATGCTGCAGCAAACCGAAGCCGTAGAAGCCTATCGCATGAAAGGTCAGACCTTCGACTGTGGCAGCAAGTTGGGTTATCTAAAGGCTGTTTTACATTATGGCATCGATCATCCTAAACTCGGTAGCGAGTTTAAAGCATTGATTCAGGAACTTGCTTTATAAGAAAGGAATATTATGAAAGTCGCAGTATTGGGAAAAACCTTATTTTCCGGAGTCATGTCAGCTCTTTTATCTGAGTGTGGTCACCAGGTGGTCTGGTGTAACAGCTTCAATGCAGATGAGTCGGCCCGGCCCTATTTCCAGGATGAATCTCTACAACAATTACTGCAAAAACAGGAAAAATCTGGCTTTTTAAACTGTTGCGATTTTCAGCATCTAGATTTTAATCAGGATGTTTTTTTCTTTAGTTTTAATGCGACTGAAGAACAGCAGGCATTTCAGATGCTGGACACCATCCGGCATGCCTGTTTTGCCCATCCCAAACTAATGATTAATGCTTCGACCTTTGGCTTGCATGGCACCCAGCGCTTTCAGCAGTTGCTGCCGAATGATGACTGGATTTATCTGCCAGATATTATTCAGGAAGGGAATGCACTGCGTAGCTTTACTCAGGCCACCCAGCTGATTGTGGGCTGTGATCATGCAGATATCCAGCCTAAAATCAAAGAACTCTTACGGCCTCTTTTTCCACGCGCACAGCAGTATCTATTTATGCCGGTTCTGGATGCCGAATTTACCAAGCTGAGTATTTCCGGCATGCTGGCCACCCGGATCAGTTATATGAATGATCTGGCCAGTGTGGCAGAAAAGCTTGGCATTGATATTGAACAGGTACGGCAAGGCATGGCTGCAGATAACCGGATTGGTTCTGCCTATCTGTTCCCCGGCGTTGGTTTTGGTGGAGAGAATTTCTCCCATGATATCCGGACGCTTACTCACGCCGTGGCAGATTCAGGGGTAAAAAACCAGCTGCTGGAACAGGTCTGGGACATTAACGAACAGCAAAAAGAATTATTGTTCCGTAAACTCTGGAACTATTTCCGTGGAGACTTGAAGGGTAAAGTCATTGCGATCTGGGGTGCAGCCTTTAAGGAAAATACCCCAAGTATCCAGCAGTCTCCGGTACATGCCATGTTGACCGCTTTGTGGGCGCAAGGCGTGACGGTCAAGCTACATGATCCTCAGGCAATCGCAAATATTGAAAAGGTCTATGGGCCACGGGAAGACCTGATCCTGTGTACAGACCAGTATCAGGCTGTGGAAGGGGCGCATGCCTTGTGTCTGATTACGGCATGGAAACAGTATGGCAGTCCGGATTATCCATATTTGATCAAGCTGATGCAGCATCCCCTGATTCTGGATGGGCGTAATCTGTATGATCCGACGTATGTCAAGACACGTGGTTTTAATTATATTGGGGTAGGACGTTAATGTTGAGCCATTTTAATCCAAATCTCGACACTGAAACTGTGTGTCAGAAACTCGCCTCGAATAAAGAACAGCTTCAGTCTGAGCATCTGCGGGAGCTGTTTGCTGCTGACCCGGAGCGCTTTAATCGATATTCTATCCAGTTTGAACAACTGCTGTTTGACTATAGCAAACACAGAATCAATAAAAATGTGCTGCAGGGCCTGATCGAATGGGCCGATGCACAGAATCTCAGATCCTGGATTGGCTCCCTATTTTCCAATCAAAAAATCAACTATACCGAGCAGCGTGCTGCCATGCACTGGGCACTGCGCCTACCCAAACAGGATCAACAGCATGCTGATCTGGCAGCGGATGTACATGCCCAGCTGGAACGGATGTATGCCCTGGTGGAACAGATTCATGCCGGACAGCGCCGCGGTGCTACCGGGGAAGTGATTCAGGATGTGGTCAATATTGGTGTTGGCGGATCGGATCTGGGTCCCTTGATGGTCACGCACGCTTTATCTGATTTTAAATACCAGTCTGCCCAGCCACTCAACGTACATTTTGTTTCGACCATGGATGGCAGTCAGCTGTCCGAGCTGTTACATCAGCTGCGTCCGGAAACGACACTGTTTATTATTTCTTCTAAATCCTTTGGCACTATTGATACTCTGACCAATGCACAAACAGTCCGTTTATGGCTGGAAAAGGCTTTAGGTCAGCATCCTTATATTCTTAAGCATCATTTTATTGGGGTATCGACCAAACCGGAAAAAATGACCGCGTGGGGTATCGCACCGGAAAACCAGTTATTGCTTTGGGACTGGGTCGGCGGGCGTTATTCACTCTGGTCCTGTATCGGACTGCCAATTGCCTTGAGTATCGGGATTGAAGGCTTCAAGCAGCTGCTGGCGGGTGCCTATGCCGTTGACCAGCATTTCCAGTACCAGCCTTTTGAGCGCAATATTCCGGTATTGATGGGATTATTAGGAGCCTGGAATACCAATTTTCTGGATATCCAGACCCATGCAATTCTACCTTATGATGGCCGACTGAAATATTTTGCCTCCTATCTGCAACAGCTGGAAATGGAATCCAACGGTAAGTCAATCCAGCGCAATGGGGAGAAAGTCCAGTTCGATACCTGTCCGATCATCTGGGGTGAGGTGGGGCCGAATGCCCAGCATGCCTTCTATCAGTTATTGCATCAGGGCACTCAGTCAGTCAGCTGTGATTTTATTGCGCCGGTAGAGCGTTATAACAGCCAGCAATATACCTATGTAGACAGTGCCGAAGCATTGGTAGAACAACATCATTTGGCCTTATCCAACTGTCTGGCGCAATCGCGCTTACTGGCTTTTGGTAATGAAGCCCTGGATCAGTCTGAATTGGCGAGCTTGCCAGCCTATAAACAGTATGAAGGTAATCAACCGAGCAGTACCCTGTTATTGCAGGAGCTCAATCCCTACAGTTTAGGCATGCTAATTGCACTCTATGAACATAAGGTATTTGTCCAGTCGGTGCTGTGGAATATCAATCCGTTTGACCAGTGGGGCGTGGAAAAGGGCAAGGAAATTGCCAACCAGTTACTGCCCATCCTGAATGGTGAGCAGGCTGACTTGAGTGGTCTGGATGGGTCTACCCAAGGCCTCATTAAGGTTCTATTAGGAAAGTAAAATGGCAAAAATTCTGGTCACAGGCGGGGCAGGCTATATTGGTTCACATACCTGTGTGGAATTGCTGAATGCCGGACATGAGGTCGTTGTACTGGATAATCTGTGTAATAGCTCAGCTGAATCCTTAAACCGTGTAGAAAAG
Source organism: Acinetobacter sp. 228 (assembly GCF_048147885.1). Classification (NCBI taxonomy): domain Bacteria; kingdom Pseudomonadati; phylum Pseudomonadota; class Gammaproteobacteria; order Moraxellales; family Moraxellaceae; genus Acinetobacter; species Acinetobacter sp. 228. The sequence goes on along the minus strand of NZ_JAYWYV010000007.1, from coordinate 78,763 downwards.
CTAACCCAGAAAAGTCTGACCTTTGTGGAAGGTGATATTCGGAATAGCCAGTTACTCGATCAGGTCTTTCAGCAAAATTCGATTGATGCAGTGATTCATTTTGCCGGACTGAAAGCCGTTGGTGAGAGTCAGCAGATTCCTTTGGACTATTTTGACAACAATATTGCCGGTACCATCAGTCTGGTTCAGGCGATGCAGCGCGCACAGGTATTTAAACTGGTTTTCAGCTCTTCAGCCACGGTATATGGGGAAAATAATCCGTCTCCCTATCAGGAAGACATGCCCTTAAATATGCCGAATAATAATTATGGTTACACCAAGTTGGTTGTTGAGCAGATGTTAGAAAAAGCAGCGATTGCAGATGAACGTTGGTCCATTGCTTTGTTGCGTTATTTTAATCCGGTCGGTGCGCATAAAAGCGGCCAGATTGGTGAAGATCCATTGGGTATTCCCAATAACCTGATGCCTTTTGTGACGCAAGTGGCGGTAGGTCTGCGTGAAAAGCTGTGTATTTTCGGGAATGATTACGACACGGCTGATGGTACCTGTGAACGTGACTTTATTCATGTGGTGGATTTGGCGAAAGCACATGTTTTAGCCATTCAGAATCGTTTAAATCATCAAGGCTGCCGGGCCTGGAATATTGGTACGGGCCAACCGATATCGGTATTAACCCTGAAAGATACTTTTGAGAAAGTGAATCAGATCCAGATTCCATTTGAGTTTGCTGAACGACGTGCCGGTGATCTGGCAAGTTTCTATGCAGACAATGCGCGTGCAGTAAAAGAGTTGGGCTGGACACCCGAATATGGCTTGGAGGATATGCTCGCTGACAGCTGGAAATGGCAGAAGCAGAATCCCAAAGGATATGGATCATAGATATGAATTTTATTTATGGGGTTATTTGTCATCAACTTACCCATTCACTGGTTTTCCTGGTGAATGAGCTGCTGAAAAGTCCTCATAGTATTATTCTTATTCATGTCGATCAGAAAGCCGACCTTGCCCCATTTCATACTCAATTCGGACAGCATGATCAGGTATATTTTTTAGCAGACCGGACAGATGTACGATGGGGCAGCTATAGCCAAATTGAAGTCATGTTAAAACTCCTGCAGGAAGCGCAAAAATATGATTACGGCTATTTTTTCTTCCTGTCTGGAGATGACATTCCTTTATGTTCCAATACCGCAAGAGAATTATTTCTAGAAAAAGAATATCAGAAACAGACCGAGTTTGTGGGTCATGATGATTTAGCAGATGATGTGAAACAACGGGTTAATGTCCTGTATTTACCGATTATGTATCAGAAAGCTAAATCACCATTATTTCAGTTCCTGAACAGATGGGCATTATGGTATTGCCGGCACTTCCGTAAACAGGATATTTCTCATTTACCTAAACTATATAAAGGTTCAAACTGGATTACTCTCACCGATCAGGCGGTGACATTTATTCTGGATTATCTGGAAGCGAATCCGGATTATGCAAAAACCTTTAAATCTTCACTCTGTGCAGATGAAATCTTTTTCCATACCATTATTTATAATTCCCATTTTCAGCAACGCATCTATCATGTCCAGCATAGGATAGAGGATTGTGAAACAGGGCTAAGATATATTGACTGGGATTCCGGGCCGGATTATCCAAGAACTTTAGATGTGTCTGATTTTGATAAAATGAAGCAGTCAGGCATGCTGTTTGCGCGAAAAATGAATACAAATATCACAGTGGATATACTCAAAAAACATTTTCCATAAAAGCTTCAGGCCGGAAAAGTACCCTAAAAACTGGAATCTTTTGTCTGGTTTAAAGGGTACTGTTTTCAGGTTTTTTTTGAGGACTTAAGCTTCGCCTTGGATCAGCTGGGTCAGCTCATCGACATAGTCCTGCATTGGGCGTGGATGATGATCACGGCGGCTTTCAATATTCAAACGCAATAATGGTTCAGTATTGGAGGCGCGCACATTAAAACGCCATGTGCCAAAATTCAGGCTGACGCCGTCGGTCTGGTCGATTTCTGGTTTTTGATCGGCATAATGATCGAAAAGTTTTTGGATGGTTGCCTGGGTATCGGTCACTTTGAAATTAATTTCACCTGAACATGGGAACTTGGCGATCATTTCTTCCACGAGAGAAGATAAGGATTTTCCTGTTTCAGACAGTACCGCCATAGCCAGTAACCATGGAATCATGCCGCTGTCACAGTAAGCAAAATCACGGAAATAGTGATGGGCACTCATTTCCCCGCCATAAGCTGCATTATGTTCACGCATGACATCTTTAATGAAGGCATGCCCCGATTTTGATTGGACGGTAATCCCCTGATATTGCTCCACGACATCCAGCGTATTCCAGACCAGACGCGGGTCATGGACAATTTTTTCACCAGACTGCTTCAGCAGAAATGCCTGCGCCAGAAGGCCAACAATATAATAACCTTCAATAAACTGCCCTTTTTCATCGAACAGGAAACAGCGATCAAAGTCACCATCCCAGGCAATGCCCATATCCGCACCATGCTGAATGACCGCATCACGGGTGCTATCACGGTTTTCAACCAGAATTGGATTCGGGATGCCATTCGGGAAGTTACCATCGGCCTCATTGTGAATTTTGATAAATTCAACCGGGATCTGTAGTTGTTGAAACCTCTGTTCAAGCGCATCCACCACATGACCTGCGGCACCATTCCCCGCATTCATCACCAGTTTCATCGGGCGGATTTTTGCCGGATCGATATAGGTCATCAGGTGGTCGATAAATTCTGGCAGGATATTATATTTTTCCGTATGACCTTTTTTGCTAACTTCAATGAATTGCCCTGATTCTGCCAAGGCCTGAATTTCTTTCAGACCGGTATCTGCACTGATCGGACGGGCATTTTCACGCACCAGTTTCATGCCATTATAGTCCATCGGATTATGGCTGGCAGTGACTTCAATACCACCCTGGACATCCAGGTGGAAAGCTGCGAAATAAACTTCTTCAGTCCCGGTCATGCCAAGATCCAGCACATTGACCCCGGCATCATTCAAGCCGCGAATGGTGGCCTGTTTTAGCTCTTCACTGCTGAGTCGTATATCACAACCAATGGCTACTGTTTCAGGTTGATAAATCTGTCCATAAGCCCGGCCAATTTTGTAGGCAATTTCTTCGTTGAGTTCTGTGCCGAGTTTGCCGCGAATGTCATAGGCTTTGAAGCAAGTCAGTTTTGTCATTTAGAGGCTCTCCATTTAGAAGAAAAAAGGCCGGTTTCCCAGCCTCGATTCAATTTTAATTATTCTACAGTAACCGATTTTGCCAGGTTACGGGGCTGATCCACATCCGTACCACGTAGCACTGCCACATGATAAGAGAGTAACTGCACCGGGATGCTATACACAATCGGTGCCAGTACTGCATTGACTGACGGAATATGGACCACATGCTTGCGCTCTTTAGCTTTAATGCCACTGTGCTCATCAGCAAAAACAAACAGTTCACCACCACGTGCCTGAACTTCTTCCATATTGGATTTGAGCTTGTCCAGCATGTCATCCTGTGGTGCCAGAATCACCACCGGCATGTCATTGTCGACCAGTGCCAATGGCCCATGTTTCAGCTCACCTGCAGCATAACCTTCCGCATGAATATATGAAATTTCTTTCAGCTTGAGTGCACCTTCCAGCGCGATCGGGAAGTGCGTACCACGACCCAGGAACAGGCAGTGCTGCTTCTCAACAAAAAGTTCAGAAAGGCGTAAAATTTCATCATCATGACGCAAGGTATCCAGCATGACTTTAGGCATATGCCAAAGTCCTGTGGTAATTTCCGTCATTTTTTCTGTAGAAATAGTATTTTTTACAGAACCGATTTTCAGTACCAACAGCATCAAGGCGGCAAGCTGGGTGGTAAAGGCTTTGGTGGAAGCCACGCCAATTTCAGGACCAGCTAAAGTCAGCAGGCTGAAATCTGTTTCACGTACCATCGAAGAGGTTGCCACGTTACAGATCGTCATCGTGCTAATGTCCAGGCCTTTGGCAGTTGCACGTTTCTGTGTATCACGCAAGGCAGCCAAGGTATCGGCAGTTTCACCGGACTGGGAAATACATATATATAGCGTATTATTCACAATCACCGGAGTGCGATAACGGAACTCGCTGGCAATCTCGACCTGGCAAGGCAGATCAATCAGCTGTTCAAACCAGTATTTGGCGATCATACCGGCATGATAGCTGGTACCGCAGGCAATAATCTGGATTTGCTGGATTTTTGAGAAGTCATGTTCTGCATTGGTCAGGAAGTCTTCACGCAGTTCATGACCATCTAATGCTTGTGAAATGGTCTGCTGGATTGCTTCCGGCTGCTCATAAATTTCCTTGAGCATATAGTGCTTGTATTCACCTTTAGAAGCATTGCTGACGGCAGCATCCAGTTCCTTGACCGGACGATCGACCAGTTGACCATCGACAAAGACTTCAATCGTGGTACGGGTCAAACGGGCAATATCACCTTCTTCAAGATAAATAAAACGATTGGTAATTGGAAGCAATGCCAACTGATCGGAACTAATGAAGTTTTCACCAATACCGACACCAATCACCAGTGGCGAACCTTCACGCACGGTAATCAGTTCATCTGGATGATCCGTATGCACGATGCCCAGAGCATAAGCACCTTTCAGTTGCGGAACCACTTGGCGTACAGCCTCTAAGAGGCTCGGGGTAGATTTCAGCGCATCATTGATCAGATGGGCAACCACTTCAGTATCGGTCTGTGAGGTAAACACATAGCCCAAAGCTTCAAGATCATCCTTGAGCTCCTGATAGTTTTCGATAATTCCGTTATGCACCACTGCCACATTTTCAGAAATATGCGGATGGGCATTTTCTTCAGTCGGTTTACCATGGGTTGCCCAGCGCGTATGCGCAATGCCAAGTGAACCACTAATTTTTGATTCATTCACCGCCTGTTCAAGGTTGGAAACCTTACCGACACGGCGTTCACGTAAGACCTGATGATTGTTGATAAGGGCCAAACCTGCTGAATCATAACCACGGTATTCCAGGCGTTTTAAGCCTTCAACCAAAATATTGGTAATACTACGTTCCGCAATGCCACCGACAATACCACACATATTTGTTCCCCTTATTTCTTGATTTTTTGCGGACGTGGATAGTTTTCTTTGACAAATTGCTTAGAGCGCTCTACTGCCAAACTGTTATCTTCCACATCACGGGTAATCGTCGAGCCTGCACCCACTGTGGCGCCGTTGCCAATTCTCACAGGTGCAACCAATGAACTGTTCGAACCAATAAAGGCCTGATCACCAATAATCGTTTTAAATTTGTTTGCACCATCATAATTACAGGTAATAGTCCCTGCACCGATGTTTGAACCACTGCCAACTTCTGCATCACCCAGGTAGGTAAAGTGGTTGGCTTTAGAGCCTAGACCAATCGTGGTATTTTTAACTTCAACAAAGTTACCGATATGCACTTCATTGGCCAGTTGTGCGCCCGGACGTAGTCGTGCAAAAGGTCCAATTTGGGTATCTTCCCCAACGATGGCGCTATCGAAAATGCTATATGGCTGAACCTTGGTGCCAGCTGCAATCTTGGTATTCTTGATAATACAGCCGGCGCCAATTTCAACGTTGTCGCCCAACTCGCAATCACCTTCGATAATCACATTGATATCAATGCGGACATCCTGGCCGACAGTTAAATTGCCACGCAGGTCAAAGCGGCTAGGATCAATCAGATGTACACCTTGCTGCATTAGCTGTTTGGCTTGATAAGACTGGAACTGACGCTCTAAAGCAGCGAGCTGTACACGGTCATTTACCCCTTCAACTTCAAAAGCCTGCTCAGGTTCTACCGATGCAACTTGCATACCATCTGCCAAAGCCATCGCGACAATATCAGTCAGGTAATATTCACCCTGCGCATTGTCATTGCTTAAATTTGGCAACCATTCATGTAATTTAGCATTGCTGACGGTATAAATACCGGTATTGATTTCCTTGATCTGACGCTGTTCTTCGGAAGCATCCTTGTGCTCTACAATGGCCTGGATTTCACCATTTTCACGGACAATACGACCATAACCACTGGCATCTGGCAGGGTAAGGGTTACCAGACCAATGCCGGTTGCTGTAGTGGCATCGAGTAATTTTTGCAAGGTCACAGGATTAATACAGGGTACATCACCGGAGAGGATCAGTGATACGCCATCTTGAGGCAGGACAGGCAGGGTCATTTGCACTGCATGACCGGTACCGAGTTGTTCAGCCTGTTCTACCCATTTAATAGCGTGTTGTGCAAATGCTGACTGAACCCGATCACCGCCGTGACCATAAATGGTAATAATATTATCTGCGTTTAATTTTTTTGCCGTTTCAATGACATGACCCAGTAAAGGACGTCCTGCAAGGGGTTGTAATACTTTCGGTAAGCTAGAGCGCATGCGCGTTCCTTTACCTGCAGCAAGAATAATAACAGTCGTTGACATGTTCTAATCCTAAATATGGCTTATGCCACGATGAAGTAAAAATAAAGCAAAATACAAAGAGCAGCCCAAAGACCGGCAATAATATCATCCAGCATAATGCCAAAGCCTCCGTCGACCTGTCGGTCAACCACCCGGATCGGCCAAGGTTTCCAAATATCAAATAATCTGAACAGGGCAAAACCGACCAGCAACCATAACCAGTTCATCTGACCTAAATAAATCAGTGGTAAGAAGGTAATAGATTGTCCGGCAAATTCATCCCAGACGATGCGGCCATCATCATGAACTCCCATGACCTTGGCAGTATGTCCGCAGATATATATGCCAATCAGGGACATGATGGCAATGGCAAAAACACTGTTTAGAAAACCAAGATGCAGCCAGATAGGGGTAAATAAAAGTGCAAAGGCCGAACCGAAAGTACCCGGTGCTTTGGGAATGAGGCCAGAACCAAATCCTACCCCACTAAATACAATCAGTCGGTCGGTCCATGACATGGCTTTAAAATTGATCGCAGGTTTATGCAAAATGTTGATACCCATTGAATTGAAATAAATGGTCTGTGCCATCTTTTTCAAAAGTTAAGCCGTCTTGCTGCTGAATTGTGCCGATCATATTAATCGAAACATCAAGTTGTTTTTGCAATAATTTTTCGTAATTTTGCGGGCTTATTGTAAAACATAATTCATAATCGTCACCACCTGCCAGTGCATACTGCCATTTTTGTGCATCGTCTAATGCCTGCAAGGCAGGACTGATTGGCAGGTTTTCAAGTTGCAGCCTGGCACCGACTTGAGAAGCTTTGAGAATATGTCCAAGATCTTGAGCCAAACCATCCGAGACATCAATCATGCTATGGGCCAGTCCCTTTAGAGCAGCACCAAGCTGACAGCGTGGCGTTGGATAGTCCAGACGTTGCTGTAGCGGATGGCCAAGATGCTGTAGTGCAAAAGCCGCATCTCCAACGGTGCCGCTGACACAGACCAGATCACCCGGTTTGGCCCCTGAGCGTGGCACAGCCTGGCCAATATCAACCCAGCCTAATGCAGTGACAGACAGGGTTAAATGAGGACTTTGAGTGGTATCACCACCGATTAAACTCACCCCAAATTGATCGCAGCAATCATATAGGCCCTGACTAAAAGCTTTTAGCCAGTCATGATCAATCTGGGGTAGGCTCAATGCGAGTAAAATACTGTGTGGAGTTGCGCCCATCGCGGCAATATCAGATAAATTGACAGCCACGGCTTTCCAGCCAATCGCATGCGGTTCGGTGTCTATTGGAAAATGGCGTCCAGCAACCAGAGTGTCGGCACAGATGACCAGTTGTTGCTGAGGCGGGGGGGTGAGCAAGGCTGAATCGTCACCGACGCCTAAATCGACAGAATTGGCATTCTTGCGATTGAAATAGGTGTCGATAATCGAAAATTCAGCCATCCAACATATCTACGCTATTAGTTAGACTGCTGTTTTTCTGCTGCACGCAAGGTTGTCGCTAAACGATCCAATACACCGTTGATGTATTTATGGCTGTCGGCACCGCCAAAATGTTTAGCCAGTTCGATTGCTTCATCCAGAACCACGCGATATGGAATCTCAAGATGTTCTTTGAGTTCATAAGCGCCTAGACGAAGGGTTGCAAGCTCGACACCATCCAGTGCTGAAAGTTCGCGATCAAGTACCGGAACCAAGAGCGCATCCAGCTCTTCATGATTGGCAACCACTTGAGTCAACAATTCATGATAATAGCTCAGATCCACTTTGTGCATGGCATTTTCCACACGCGTACGTGCTTCAATCTCATGCACCGGATTGTGGCTCATCTGCCATTCATAAATTCCTTGTACAGCAAAGCGACGTGCTTTACGTTTTGCTGCATAAGTTGCTTGAAGTGTTTGCGACATAGCGTTAAATAGCCTTTAACAAGTTAACCATTTCAATCGCAGTCAGGGCAGCTTCGCTACCTTTATTGCCTGCTTTTGTTCCAGAGCGTTCAATCGCTTGTTCAATACTATCCGTAGTGAGTACACCGTTAATGACAGGCAAGCCAGTGTCCAGGCCAACAACGCCCAAACCTTTGGCACATTCGCCTGCAACGAAATCGAAGTGAGGCGTGCTGCCACGAATCACGGCGCCAAGCGCAATGATGGCATCGAAACGATCTGAAGCTGCCAGTTTTTTCGCAACCACAGGAAGTTCCCAGGCACCAGGTGCATGAACAACAGTGATATTATCCTCTGATACACCATGACGTTTCAATGTATCAATAGCACCTTCTAACAGATGTTCAACCACAAAGCTGTTAAAACGACCAACTAAAATCGCATAACGGTCTTCGTTCGCGAGATGTAACATACCTTCAATACGGCGAACTGCCATAACAACCTCGATGATTTCTTAAGATGTTTGTTGTGCGGTGATGTATTCCACCACTTCTAAGTTAAAGCCTGACAGGGCATTGAAACGTAATGGAGAGCTCAGCAGCTTCATTTTTTCAACGCCTAGATCACGCAAAATTTGTGCACCCACACCAATGGTCTGATACTGCTGAGACAGTGCAGAATTTGATTTTACATTTTTTGGTGTTTTCAGGGTATCTAATGCCGGGCCCAAATCCTGTAAATGACGTTGGCCAATCCAGACCAAGACACCACGATCACTATTGGAAATTTCTTTCAGGGCACGATCCAGGTTCCAGGCTGGCTCGCCATCCTGTTTTTTCAGTTTGAGCAAGTCGCGGGTCGGGTTAAAACCATGTACACGCACTGTGGTCACGCCCTCTTTAGGCTCACCTTTGACCAAGGCCAGATGGATATCCGGATTACCCAGTTCACGATAGCGGTACAGGTCAAAGCTGCCGTATTCAGTATCAATACTTTGCTGATCAATACGCTCCACCGTTTGTTCATTGGTCATGCGGTAATGAATCAGATCGGCAATCGTGCCGATTTTCAGGCCATGCTTTTCAGCAAAGACTTCCAGATCCGGACGGCGCGCCATCGTGCCATCTTCATTAATGATTTCACAAATAACTGATGCGGGTTCCAGTCCTGCTAAACGAGAAAGGTCACAACCTGCCTCGGTGTGCCCGGCACGGTGCAAGACACCGCCTGGTTGCGCCATCAACGGGAAGATGTGTCCTGGCTGTACAATGTCTGCCGGTTTGGCATGGGCAGCCACTGCAGTTTGAATCGTGTGCGCACGTTCAGCCGGTGAAATACCGGTAGAAATACCTTTGGCTGCTTCAATCGACAGGGTGAAATTGGTTCCATGCTGCGCACCGTTGGCATCTACCATCAACGGCAGATTTAACTGCTGGCAGCGCTCTTTACTTAAAGTCAGGCAGACCAGACCGCGTGCATGGGTGATCATGAAGTTGATGTCTTCAGGACGTACGTGCGTGGCAGCAATGACCAGGTCACCTTCATTTTCACGATCTTCATCATCCATCAGGATGACCATTTTTCCTGCACGGATATCTGCTACAAGCTCTTCAACAGTATTGAGCGGCATCAACCTTCACCTTCTTTTTTGATCTTGATCAGACCGAATCATGACATTATTGGGTACATAGTCTAACGCTTTTTGCGCAATTTTGCCTATGCTTATTGTTTTCCCTCTAGTGGTCCATTGTTATACACAGTCTTAATAAACATGAAAAGCCAACTTTAAATGAAAGCCTGAACTTTATGCGGAATTTTTGAACAAACAAAAAGCATAAAAAATTAGAAACTTAGGTGAAGTTAATATAAGTGCAGACATTCGGCAGATGTTTTATCCAGGTTTTATCCTCACTGGTTCAGCCAATAGAATTTTGAAGCTGGACTGACAGGAGCAGGCAGGGAAATAGCAGAAAATTTTTACCTGATATTAAAAAATGAATATCAGGGGATCAAAAGCGAGCCGAAGCTCGCTTTAAACTGACTTTATTTCTTAGAAGAAACCGGCAGGCTTGGTTGAATAGCTCACCAGCAGGTTTTTGGTTTGCTGATAGTGGTCCAGCATCATTTTGTGGTTCTCGCGGCCAATACCGGATTTTTTATAGCCACCGAAAGCTGCATGCGCAGGGTAGATGTGATAACAGTTGGTCCAGACCCGACCCGCCTGAATGGCACGACCGGCACGGTAGGAGGTATGCGCAGAACGCGACCAGACCCCGGCACCGAGTCCGTAAATCGTATCATTGGCGATCTTGATCGCATCATCGAAGTCTTTAAAGGTGGTCACAGCCAGGACAGGCCCGAAGATTTCTTCCTGGAAGGTCTTCATGTCATTGGTGCCTTTAAAGATGGTCGGTTCAATATAGAAACCTTGACCCACTTCCTGACGTGCTTCACCACCGGTGAGGATTTGTGCGCCTTCTTCACGGCCAGTGGCAATACAGCCCAGAATCTTGTCCTGCTGTTCTTGTGAGGCTTGCGCGCCAATCATGGTGTCAGTATCTAGTGGATGACCGGTTTTAATGCGTTGCACCCGTTCTACTGCACGCGCCAGAAATTCATCGGCAATGCTTTCCTGCACCAGGGCACGGGAAGGGCAGGTACAGATTTCACCCTGATTCAGGGCGAACATGGCAAAGCCTTCCAGCGCTTTATCCAGATAGTCATCTTCCTGATCCATGATGTCGGCAAAGAACAGATTCGGTGACTTACCACCAAGCTCGAGGGTCACCGGAATAATGTTTTCGGTGGCATATTGCATGATCAGCTGACCCACTGCGGTCGAGCCGGTAAAGGCAATCTTGGCAATACGAGGGTTGGTCGCAAGCGGACGGCCCACCTCAACCCCGTAGCCATTGACGATATTCAACACGCCCGGTGGCAAAATGTCCTGAATCAGTTCAGCCAGCACCAGAATACTGACCGGAGTCTGTTCCGCAGGTTTCAGCACAATGCAGTTACCCGCAGCCAGGGCAGGTGCCAGTTTCCATGCAGCCATCAGAATCGGGAAGTTCCACGGGATAATCTGGCCCACCACACCCAACGGCTCATGAAAATGATAAGCAATAGTATCTTCGTCGATTTCGGAAATGCCACCTTCCTGGGCACGAATACAGCCGGCAAAATAACGGAAATGGTCGATCGCCAGTGGAATATCGGCAGCCAGTGTTTCACGAATGGGCTTACCATTGTCCCAGGTTTCTGCCACGGCCAGCATTTCCAGATTTTGTTCCAGACGATCTGCAATTTTCAGCAGGATATTGGAGCGGGTGGTCGGCGATGACCGGTTCCATTGCTCTTTGGCTTTATGCGCTGCATCAAGCGCCAACTCAATGTCTTCTACAGAGGAACGCGGCACTTTGGTAAAGACTTTGCCATCTACCGGAGAAATGTTGTCAAAGTATTCGCCTTTGACCGGAGCGACCCATTCGCCGCCAATGAAATTATCGTATTGTGCTTTAAATTGAATTTTTGAACCGTCAGTATTGGGATCTGCATAACGCATAATCTATTCCTTTATATGATTGTTAGTGGTGCAGGCTGAGCGCATTTTGCTGATCAAAAAATATAGGCGCTTCTGCATTCAGCTCTACTATAAAGAGGGAACAAGACGGACGGTTGTTTGTTTACAGGCTTGCTACAAAAGACAATATTTGGAGACAAGCGTTAGAGAAATAAAAGCTATAAATTCTCAATTCTTAAATTTAAAAACAATGAGTTATGGAAGTTTAAAAATGTCGAAAGATTGGCATATTTTCAATGTGTCTGCTTACATTCACACCATAGTGCGGGTTTTACCAGACAGCCAAAATGGAGAAACGAATGAAATTTTCATTTCTCCTCGCTGCTTTATTTAAAGTGTTTAAAGGCCTTGGTCATGCAGCCACTGAAACAGCTGCTGATAAACCTGCTCACGTACTGATTTCTCTGAAAGTACCAGATCATGTAAACCGTTCTGAATACTCAGAACCGTGACATCACCTTTGATTTTTTTGGCATATTTCTGAATGTCTTTAATGCCTAAAATCACATCACTGCTCTGTGCCGCTTTGCCCCATTTTTTAGGATTGAGCGTTTGGTGCGAATGCATGACCAGTACCGGAATATCAATCTGAACACCGCGATGAATTTCCTTTTGTGCCTCATGAACGGCACGAACAAAACTGATCCTTACTCTAGGGTAACGGGTCTTTTTCCAGTCCAGATTGAAGTCCCATTCTCCTTTTAAGTCCTTGTGCAGACTGGCGGTATACCACGTGTTTAACTCACTTGGAAATTTAAGATTCGGGAAGGTTTTAGCCAGCCTGCTCAGCTGGGGGAGACCCAGCGCGCGTTTGATCGGATTCATGTTGAAGTCATAAAATGGACTATTGACCCAAAGCGCTTTGATTAAAGGGTGCTGCGGATGATGCGCTGCATATAAGGTCGTAATCAGACCACCGGTAGAATGACCACAGAGCAGGGCAGCATCGTGGCCCTCTGCTGCTATAATGTCGAGCGCCTGGGTAATTTCTGCATCATATTCAGACAGATCATGCACGTTATAATATTTTTGATGGGGCAGAATCGAACGGCCGTATTTTCTCAAATCCAGCGCATAAAAATCAAAGCCTTGCTGATTAAAACGCTCTGCCATTTCAGTCTGAAAAAAATAGTCAATAAATCCGTGAATATATAAAACTGCTTTGGATGTAGGTTGTGCCGCTTTTTTACGGATCAGCGTGGCGACTACCTTGCCCTCATAATCGTCGGGAAAGTTCAAGGTCGCTTGCTCATAACCTGTCCCTAGGATATCGGGCTGATAAAGGGGCTGTAGTTCACTCATTGTTATACTCATCGTTTTCTTGAAATTATACTTTATCCTTGATGAGCTGCAGTTTTTTGTCAAACGGAACTTGCTGCTCACTTGAATTAATAATACCAATACCGGTTCATTTTAAAATCAGCCCCGAACCTATGCGGGAAAATGAGTGTTATCAGATTATAAAATCCTGCTAAAAGTATTATCAATTTACTAAATGACCTAACCGCTCAGAATCAGGCTAAGCTATATAAAATAAGCAAAGTGATGTGATTGTTTTGGTAGGATTGCCGAAAATTGATTAGATGAGTTAAAGAATGCCCAGAGAAAATTTGAACAGTAAGCGCCCCTTATATATTCCTTATGCTGGAAATACTCTGTTAGAACTCCCTTTACTCAATAAAGGCTCTGCATTTTCTGAAGAAGAGCGCAGAAGTTTTAATTTACATGGCTTGATTCCTCATGTTACCGAAACGATTGAGGAACAAAGTCAGCGTTCTTATCAGCAATATAGTGCGTTTAACAGTGATATTAACAAGCATATTTATCTGCGAAATATCCAGGATACCAATGAGACCCTGTTTTACCATCTGATTGAACATCATCTTAGCGAGATGATGCCGATTATTTATACTCCAACAGTAGGTGAGGCATGTCAGCACTTTTCTGATATTTATCGCCGTCACCGCGGGATTTTTATTTCCTATCCGGACCGCGACCAGATCGACCAGATTATTCACAATATCAGTAAAAGAAATGTGAAAGTTATTGTCATTACGGACGGTGAGCGCATTCTGGGTCTTGGAGATCAGGGCATTGGCGGCATGGGGATTCCCATTGGCAAACTGGCGCTCTACACCGCATGTGGCGGGATCAGTCCGGCTTATACCTTGCCTATTACCCTCGATGTCGGCACCAATAATCAGCTACTGTTGAGTGACCCGATTTATATGGGCTGGCGCCAACCGCGGATCAGCGGCGATGAATATTATGCTTTTGTCGAGACCGTGATTCAGGCGATTCAACAGCGTTGGCCTGATGCCTTGATCCAGTTTGAAGACTTTGCCCAGAAAAATGCCATGCCTTTGCTGGAAAAATACCGTGATCGGATCTGCTGTTTTAATGATGATATCCAAGGCACCGCTGCGGTGTCTGTCGGTAGTCTGATTGCTGCTTCGCGTGCAGCAGGCAAGCAGCTTAAAGATCAGGTCGTTGCATTCCTAGGAGCAGGTTCGGCCGGTTGCGGGATTGCAGAACAGATCATTAAGCAAATGGTGGCTGAAGGCTTGAGTGATGCTGAAGCGCGTGCACGCATATTTATGGTCGACCGCTTTGGTCTGATCACTGAAAATCAGCCGAATTTACTGAACTTCCAGCGTAAACTGGCACAGCCGCTTGAAAATGTAGAAAACTGGGCAGATGCCGAACGCATGATTTCTCTGCTGGATGTAGTCAAGCGCGCCAAACCGACGGTACTGATTGGAGTGTCAGGACAGCCCGGTTTATTCACTCAGGAAGTGATTGAAGCCATGGCTGAAAACAGTATGCAACCGATTATTTTCCCCCTGTCGAATCCGACCTCCCAAGTAGAAGCCGTGCCGGCAGATATTTTGCAATGGACCCAGGGCAGGGCACTGATTGCGACGGGCAGCCCATTTGCTCCCGTGAATTATCAGGGTCAGATCCATCATATTTCCCAGTGTAATAATTCTTATATTTTTCCGGGTATAGGTTTGGGAGTGATTGCTTCGGGTGCCAAGCGTGTGACAGATAATATGTTGATAGCTTCCAGTAATGCTTTGGCCGATTGTTCACCAAAACTGCAAGATCCTCAGGCAGATTTACTGCCAAGTCTGGATAGTTTGCAGACTATTTCAAAGCAGATTGCATTAAAAGTAGCGCTTGCTGCGATTGAAGACGGGGTAGCACCGAAAGTCAGTGTGGAAAGCTTACAGCAGGCAATTGAGCGTAATTTCTGGACGCCAAAATACCGTGATTATAAGCGAAGCACCTTTTAATGAGGTCAAATAAATTTTGCTGTGCTAGCCTGAGTTTATTTGATGCCCGGGCAAGAATAGGATTGTTTGATTAATCAGGAAATAATCATACATTACTATTTTAAATAGTATTTAAAGCCTCTTCTTGTTTCCGCAAGAAGGGGCTCCCTTGAAAATTTTTTAATGTTTGAAAAATGTGGATGAAAGAGTTCGAATATAAAAATAACCCTCATAAAAAAAGATCAGGGCCTTACAGCTGAAGCAGGCAAAGTAGACTGCAACCTCAGACTTCCAGCTTAAAAAGATAAAGACAATTTTATTAGAGGCTTAAGGGTTCGGGTGTAAATGAGAGAAGAGAAGTATTAACGGACAACTTTGTTTTTAGTTATAATTTTTCCAAATATGAATCAAGTATAGAATAAGGCTACTTCCATTGAATTTATTTAAAAAAAATATTTTTGAAAATATTAAAAAACTGGACCAGAAAAAACAAAAAAAAATAGCTGTGGCTCAGGAACTAGGCAAGATGTTTATTCACTCCCCAAGCAAATTTATCTTAGATAGTATGGCTTTGTTCACGCAGTCTAAATCCTTTGAAGCCAATTCTGTCTTGGGAAACTCCAGATTAAACCAACTCGGCTTACACCGTTTTCGGGTGCAGTTTGCTGCACAAATGGCAGCTCAACGCAGATCAAAGTTAGCGAAGTTCATTCATCCCGCAGACGTTGAAAATTTTCAAAAAAACGGGTTTATATTCAGAGAAAACTTTTTAGCTGCAGAAGAGTTTTCGCAATTAAAACAGGAATTGCTGACCACGCCTCTGGAAACACGGGAAACCTTACAGGGGGATACGGTAACACGCCGTATGGCATTGGATGGCAAAACCTTGAAGCACATGCCGGTAACCCGACAATTCCTGCATTCAGCGAAATGGAGAAACCTGCTGAACTATGTGGCTAGCTTTAAAGTTCAACCCATCTCTTATCTGCAAGTCATCTTTTCGCATGTCAGAAAAGCCAAAGCGGACCCGCAAACGAATTTACACAGTGATACTTTTCACCCTAGTGCAAAAGCCTGGCTATTTCTAGAAGATGTCGCTGAAGATGAAGGTCCGTTTGTGTATGTACCCGGCTCGCATCTGTTAAATCCTGCACGATTAAACTGGGAACAGCAGAAATCTGAAGCAATTACAGCAAAAACTGATGTGATGACCCGCCGAGGCTCTTTTCGAGTTTCTGAAAGTGAAATACTGGAATTAGGCTATGCAAAACCGCAAGCTTTTGCTGTAAAAGCCAATACCCTGGTGATTGCGGATACCTATGGTTTTCATGCCAGAGCAAAGAGTCTCAAACCTTCAGTCAGGATTGAGCTATGGGCCTATGCACGTCGAAATCCATTTGTGCCCTGGTTGGGGGGTGATCCACTTTCCTTGCCCTTTCTGAAGTCAAATCTAGTGCCTTTATATTGGTCAGGTCTGGACTTTATGGAAAAGAAATTCCAGCGCAATAATCCCTGGAAGAAAGTGGGTAATAAGCGTGCCACTGATTCTGCCGTTCTCACCAGTAAATAAGTAGGGTCGGGTTTCAGTTAGAGCAGGCATAGGGGAGGGTACTAAGTACTCCTGATTGCTCTGGAAATAAAGCCGATCTGTTATTCAATCTGGCCTTCTACAACTTAAGTATGGTGAGAGATATTTTCAGGAGTTTAACTTTCTTCTGCCTATTGATCGCTGTATGATAGTGAAAATTTTACATAAAAAATTTACAAGTAATAATAATGGAATCACAGTCACAGATGCCCTTAAAAAAACTCCCGCGGCTTAAAGCTCGAGGTGGTTTACAAGTGATGTATGCATCTATACGTGCATTATTGCTTCGGGAGTTACAAACCCGCTTTGGTCAATACCGTTTGGGATATTTATGGGTCTTTCTTGAGCCTCTGCTGACCATCGGGATTATGGTGGTGCTGTTTGGTACGCTCATGCAGAGGACCTTGCCGGGTATGGATTATCCGGTTTTTTTGATTAACGGCATTATTCCATTCTTTATGTTCAGGACAGGGGTTACCCTGGCGATCAGTGCCACCGAATCCAACCGGGGATTATTCAGCTACCGTCCGGTCAAACCGATCGATGCCTTACTGGCACGGAATGTTCTTGAATTTCTGCTTAAATTTACTGCTTATGTTGCATTTACCGCGGCATTTGTGTGGTTTGGTTACAGCATCAGTTTTGAACACATTCCTGAGCTTTTGGGTTACTGGGTGCTGTTATTTCTATTCATGACGGCATGTAGCCTGATTTTTATCGTGATTGGTGATTTTTCCAGGGAACTGAACAAGTTTCTTTCGGTGTTCTTTTTAATTCTTTATTTCCTGTCCGGGATTTTGTATTCCATCCATATTGTTCCAGTCGAATATCGCGAATATTTACTCTATAACCCGTTGATTCATATCTTCGAATTAATGCGCCATGCGGTTGCGCCGACTTATAGTTTAGTGCCCGGAATCAGTTTGAGTTACTTTGTCATATGGATCATTGTCTCCTTATTCATCGGATTATTACTATATAAACGCTTTGAACGCCATATGGTGAAATCAAAATGATTGAATTAAAAAATCTAACAAAATCATACGCCACACCCAAAGGACGGCATTATGTGTTTAAAGATTTAAATGCAGTTTTACCGGAAAATAAAAGCGTGGCCCTGTTGGGGAAAAACGGTGCGGGCAAGAGTACCTTGCTGCGTGTGATTGGCGGAATTGACTACGCAGATTCGGGCAAGGTAATCACCAATAAAACCATTTCCTGGCCGGTGGCATTGTCCGGGGGGTTTCAGGGCAGCCTGACTGCCCGGCAAAATGTACGCTTTGTGGCCAGACTTTATGTGAGTAATCATGATGAAGTTGAACATGTAGTCAAATTCGTTGAAGAGTTTGCCGAAATTGGTAAATACTTCGATATGCCGATGAAAAGCTATTCAAGCGGCATGCGCGGCCGGATCGGTTTCGGTTTAAGCATGGCGTTTAATTTTGATTATTATTTGCTGGACGAAGCCGGTGCGGTCGGGGATGCTTCTTTTCGCAAGAAAAGTCAGGCTTTGCTGGATGAACTCAAAGAAAACTCAAATATTATTATGGTCTCTCATGACTTGAAAGATTTAACCCGTAATTGTGATGTCGCCTTTCTGGTGCGAGATGGCCAGGCGGAATATTTTGATAATGTGCAAGATGCAGTAGAGGTCTATAAAGCGTATGCAAGCTAAAATAAATAAGCGACTCTGGGTCGCCTATACCTGCTGTGTCCTGATCCCGGTGGTGATCATAGTCATTTATCTGTTCGCCTTTGCCAAAGACCGTTACCAGTCTTCTTCCATCGTCCTGGTAAAGCAGGTCGCCGATACCCCGGTGGCAGATGCCTCAGGAATCGGTGCTTTGCTGGGAATGCCCAATACCAGCCGTGAAGATTCACAGATTCTTAAAGAGTACATTACTTCGCGCGACATGATTGAGAAACTGGATCAGACCCTGAATTTGCGTGAAGAATTTTCATCCGTCCATGACCCGATCTTTGCCCTGCCCAAGGATGCACCGATTGAAGATCTGGTGAAATACTTTAATAAGATGATCAAGGTTGAACTGGATGAAAAAACCATGATGCTGCATGTGCATGATCAGGGCTTTTCACCAGAATTTTCATTGAAACTGAATCAGGAACTGCTGAAGCAGAGTGATGCTTTCATTAATGAAATCTCGCAAGCCATCGCGGAAGAACAGCAGGTCTTTGCCCAGCAACAGTATAGCGATGCCGCTAAACAGCTAGATCAGGCACGTCGGGCTGTCCTTCAATATCAAAATGAAAATGAAATTTTCGATCCTGAATTACAGGCCAAAGCGGTAGCGACACTGATTGCAGGTCTGCAGAGTAGCCTGGCGCAACTGAAAACCGAAGAGCGCACCTTGCTGAGCTATCTGACCCCGGAAGCCGCCCAGGTGATCGCTGTACGTAGCCAGATTGCCGCCTTGCAACAGCAGATCAATACCGAAAATGCCAAACTGACTTCACCGAATAATTTAAAGCTGAATAAAAATGTTGCCGATTTTGAGGCACTCAAAGCACAAGTCGAATTTGCAGCGGATCTTTATAAAATTTCCCTGGTTTCTTTGGAAAAAGCGCGTTTGGAAGCCTCACGTAAACTGAAGAAGCTGATCGTGATTTCCACCCCGCGTTTGGCGCAGGAAGCTTTATATCCACGCAAAGTGTATATCAGCCTGACCTCATTTCTGTTATTGAATATCATTTTTGGTATTGGCTTGCTGATCCATTCCATTATCCGTGAGCACAGGGAATAAATTATGAAAAAAATTGCTTTATTATCAGTTTTATCATTGGCATGTGCGGCACAAACCTATGCATTGGATTCCAGCCTGCTGCCTACTGAAATCTCTCAGGATTTGAATAGTCTAAATCTGGCGCCAGCCAGTACCAATAATAATACGCTGCTGAATAGTCAATCGATCGTTGAGCTTTCTCCCGGTAGCTCGATGAAATACCCGACAGTAAACCGGATGTTTGGTTCGCAGCTCTTTAAGGGGGCTTTTGCCTCTACGGCAGGCTCGACGTTTAATAGCAGTTATCAGATTAATCCAGGCGACAATATCAATTTACGTCTATGGGGCGCCTATCAGTTTAATGGCACACAAACCGTCGATCCCCAAGGCAATATTTTTATTCCCAATGTAGGCCCGGTCAGGGTTGCCGGTGTTCGAAACGGTAATCTGCAATCGGTAGTTGAAGCACAGGTACGGCGTATTTATGTCTCGAATGTAGGCGTATATGCAGCGCTGGAACAAGCCCAGCCAGTCAAAGTCATGGTTACCGGCTTTGTCAATCAGCCCGGGAATTATGGTGGTGTGTCCAATGATAGCGTGATTGCTTACCTGGACCGTGCTGGCGGGGTAGATCCGGAACGTGGCAGTTATATCAATATCAAGGTGCTGCGCAATGGCCGGACCGTGCAGCAGGTCGACTTGTATGATTTCCTGTTACAAGGCCAGATTCAGCCTTTTTCCTTTCGCGATGGCGATGTCATTGTGGTAGGACAGCGGACTCATACCTTCAATGTTTCGGGTGAAGTCTATAACCAGAATGATTTTGAGTTTAATTCTCCAGCCATCACATTGGCTCAGGCCCTGACTTTTGCCAAACTCAAACCGGGCGCGACCAATGTCAGCATTCAGCGTCGGCAGGGTACAGAATACCGCAGTGAATATTATTCGCTGAGTCAGGCACCGAATATCACGGTTGAAGATGGTGATGTGGTTACGGTAACAGCTGACCGCTATGCAGGCACTATTCAGGTACGGATTGACGGTGCACATAATGGTGCCCATGCTATTGTATTGCCTTATGGTGCCAGACTCGGAGATGTCCTGGTACAACTGCAGCCCAATGCTTTGGCCGAAGTCGAGTCCTTACAGCTTTACCGTGCTTCTGTGGCTACGCGACAAAAAGAGATGCTGAATGTTGCCCTGGACAAGCTGGAGGAAACCACCTTCAATGCCCGCTCCAGTACCCAGGAAGAAGCCACCTTGCGCTTGCGTGATGCAGAACTGGTCAAGCAGTTCATCGTCAAAGCACGTCAGGTGCAGCCTAAAGGACAGGTGGTTCTCAATCCGGATTCTTTTCAGAATGTGATCCTGGAACAGGGCGATATTCTCTATATTCCGGAAAAGACCTCGGTCATCATGGTACATGGCGAAGTTGCTTTCCCGAACGGGATTGAATACAGTAACGGACTGAATGCTAGGGATTATATCGAGCAGGTGGGCGGTTTTAGCCAGAAATCGAATAAATCCAAAGTGATTGTGATCAGGCAGAATGGTAGAGCAGAGCTGGTCAGTAAAACTGCAAAAATCCAGCAGGGCGACGAGATTCTAGTGCTGCCGAAAGCCCAGACCAAAGGTATCGAGATGACGCGTGGGATCACCCAGGTGATCTATCAGATTGCAGTGGCTGCCAAAGTCGCTTTAGATTTGTAATTAACCTGAATCGCGGATAAAAAATTGACTTGAAAAAAAGATGGCTGAAACCCCATTAGGGAATAACCACCTGACCTATACTTTTAGATAAGATGATTATTTTACATATGTATTCTGACTGATTAATGGCTTTTCAAACTACTGGAAGGAATACAATTTAGTGAGGAGTAAAGCGAGAAGTACTCGAGGCTATTTCACAGGAATTTATGCTTCTTTATGTGCTTATCAACTTTACCATAAAAATAGGCCAGCCATTCAAGCTTATGAAACATCGACTTAAGCAGGATTCGGGTTATACAATATTGTTCACATACTTAAAAAAAACTAAATAGCTAAGGTTTCAAAATATGTTTAAAAAATTTTCAGAGAAAGATATTACCTATGTTCTCACCATTCGAGTTTCAGACTTCACTCCTTGGATTTTAGAACGTATTAAGTTTTGCTTAAATTTTTATGAACCATGTCCAAAAATTTTAATTTTAGACTTTGGTTCAGAAGAAAAATATTCATTATTTATTGAAGATGAATGTAAAAAATCAAATGCAACTTATGTAAAAATCAATGATACCAGTACATTTTCCGCATCAAAAGCCAAAAACTTGGCCTTTAAATACGTGACAACAGATTTGATTTTATTTTCTGATATTGATTGCGTATTTAGTAGGGATATTTTCCAAACTTTAGCAAAAGATGCAACTTTACTGGAGTTTAATGTAAATCCTAGACGTTATATTACTTTTCCCGTTATTCATTTAGCTGAAAATATTTCAAAAGATTTTGAAGAATTAGAGCCATTAGATAAAGGAAAATATATTAGAAGTCTAGACTATTATTCTCTTCAAGCTGAGTTTAAAAAAGAAATTGAATTTATTGCACCATATAGCAATATCTTATTTATGCATAAAAACTTATATGACTTAAGTGGTGGATATTGTGATATATTCCGCGGTCATGGCTCTGAAGATTTTGAATATTTAATTCGTTTAGGTTATTTAACAAGTGATTTACCAAAACCTAAAAACTTGAATAAAGACTTTTATGGACCACTCAAAGAAAGTTTTTGGAAAGCCTCAACTTATGAAGGCTTTCGAAAATATTTAGAAGCGTTAACTTTTACCTCCGCATATTTAGGTTATAAAACCTACCATATGTGGCATCCTAAACCAAGTGAAAAAGGGTATTGGACCAATAACAATGATTGGAAACGGGAGCGTTTTAATAAAATTTTAGGTATTTATTTAAAAAATGAAGAAAAAATTCTAGAAATTGACTATCTAGTTCGCAATAAAAAAGCCTTATGTCTGATGAATGATATAGACCAATGGGGATATTTTTTACCATTTAGAGCCCAAGGTTATGCATTAGAAGTTGCCTCAAGTTCAAATCAAGCAGAAATTAATCAAGCATATAAAAAAATACTACGCCGAGAGATTGACCTAGTTTGTATTTTTAATCCATATATGAAAAGTCATAAAGATTATTATGCTTTAATTGAGTTAGCAAAGGAAAATAGTATTCCTGTTAAAATTATTGAGCGAGGTGCTTTACCACACACTATTTATTATGCAAATGAAGTATCCTATAACGATTCTGATTTTTATGATGAAGATAATATTACTAAGAATATTTTAAATAAGAATTTAAATGTTAAAGAAAAAGAAAGTATTTCAAGGTACATTTCTAAGATTAGAACCGGGAAAAATACTTTAGAAAATATGCAGGATTATGAGGATTCTATTCAAAATCTTCATTCAATTATAAATAAAAATACTAAAAATATTTTTATTCCTTTTCAGTTGCCAGACGATATGGCTGTAACTTATTTTAATGAAAATTATCAAAATTATGATGATTTTACTTCAGATATAAAAACATTAGCTTTGAAATATTCTGAAATTATGTTTTATATTAAACCACATCCATTAATGCCAAATATTAATAGCTTTGAGAATTATACAAATATTATTATACTTAATAATACCAACATTCATGCTATTTTAGATGTTTTTGACTATATTGTACTTTATAATTCAGGTGTTGGCTTGCTTTCAATATTACATGGTAAAAAACCTTATTGTATAGGTAACGCCTTTTATAGTTTAAATGGACGGCTTGCGACAAAGGCGGTTAATTTAGAGCAAGCAATTCAATTTATTTTAGATTCTGAATATAAACAAAATTTAGACGAAATGATTGTATTTAAGTTTATAACTTGGTTATTAGAAAAAAAGTATAGTACCTTCCAGGCTGAAGATAAAATTAGAGATTTTGGTGATAGATTATCACATGGTTATAAAAATATTCAAGTTCAAAAGTTTAGTATTGATAATACTTCAATAAATATTGGTAATCATAAGGTTTTTCCTTATTCAGAGAAATCTTTTATTTCGGCAAAAATTATATTTGAATCAAAAACTGTTATAGAAGATAAAAAGTCTGCTGTATCTCCTCAAAAGTTCAGCATGCCTTTCCCATTTTTAGAGAGTAATAAAAAAGTTCGTAAACTAATTAAAAATCCTAAGGGTTTTTTTATTGATGCCGTAAAAAATAAACTGAATTTTTTAGATAATTAAAATTTTTATTTATTGTTTAGTTTTATTAAATAGAATCTAGTTTATTAATTATTAATTATTAATTATTAATTATTAATTATTAATTATTAATTATTAATTATTAATTATTAATAATTAATTATTAATTATAAAATAGATTCTATAATATAGTTATTTTATAAAAGACTTTAAAATATTATACGGTAGGAAAAGTTTGATGAGAAAATTTTTAATTGGACTAAGAACAACCAAATTTGACATACAAACATTAAGTCTTTTTTTATACTATAAAAATGCAAATATAGATGTAGTCTTAGTTGTTGATGAGCTAAAAAAAGACGTAGACTGTGGAATTTTCCCCAAGGTGTCAATTAATAAAAGTACTTTAACTGAAGTAGGATTATATGTAGAACTAGAAAAGTTAGGATGGCTTTGTGGGGATTTTGGTTTATATTTAATGTCAATAAAATACCCTAACTATGACGGATATTGGTTAATTGAAGATGATGCTTTAGCAGCAAGCGAAAGTTTGACGACTTATCTTGGTTTACCTTTATCAAAAAATCTCGATTTATGTGCGAAGTCATTTTGGAATGCACATTCGGGATGGGTTTGGAAAGAAAGTGCTGAAGCTTATTTTCAAGTTCCAATTGCTAAGAAAATGTCATTCAGTATAGTTTATGTATCGAAAAAATTTTGTTTAGAGGCATTAAGGAAAAGAATAGAATATGTAGAGCTTTATTCTAAAAATAATTTTCTTAATTTTTTAAACGATGAGTCATTTTTAGCAAACTTTAGTCTAAATTATAAAGTCTTACGTATGGATGAATTGTATGGCAAAGATGATTTAGAAAATTTTAATTTTACAACTAGTGGTAACTTATATTTTATTAGTCCAAACTTTGTTAATATTAAACAAGGTTTTTATCATCCTATTATTATATCTACTAACTCCCAAGATTATAATGATCGAATGATTCATATTTTAAAAAAACAAAAAAAAATAGGGCGACATTATAAGAAATTATTACTTAATAAAATTGATGGAAATTTAAAGAAAACTATTTCTGGATTTCAACCTAGAGTGTTGGTTTGTTTGGTTTATAAAGGCTCAAATAATATTCATGACTTGGTAGGGTTAATAAAAAAAAGATGGGCAGATTGTATTATCTTAAGTTTAACTAAAAGTGAAATATCTTCTGAATCTGTTGATGTTTTAAAAGGTGAAACTATTGAGTCTAGTTTAAATATGATAGAAAAGTCTTATCCTAATTATGACGGAGTATGGATTATTGATGAAAAATGTAAAATTGTACTTGATAGTAATCAAAGTTTAGTGAAGCAGTTGGAAGTGCCTGAAAGAGAAAGAATTAATTTTGGATATATAGAGGTTAGTAGTTCAATAAATTCTATTTCTGCTTATTATATTAATTTTGATTACTTTGAAGAAAATGGTTTTATTGCCAGTACTGCCACTAATTTAGAATGTTTTTATAAAAAACCTTTTTTATCATTAGTTAATGATTAAAAAATTATTAATATTTTGGAAACTATGTATTATTTTTTTGATAAAAAACATCAATGCTCTTTGAGAAATTTTCTTTATAGAAATAAATTGCATGTATGGGAAACTATCTTTCGCCCACATGCATTTATTCCCTGTGGCTGGGGACGCAAAAAAAGTTTTTTCAAAGCCCAAAACCTAGCTGAAAAAAATGGCTTAAAAGCACTCTGCTTGGAAGATGGATTTATCCGTTCTCTTGGCTTAGGCAAAGATGGCTATGCACCTCTTTCCCTAGTGATTGATGAAACAGGTATTTATTTTGATGCCTTGCAAACATCAGACTTGGAACAACTGATTCTTCAACCTGAAACTGAAAAACTAAACCTGCGAGCTTCATCCGTCATTCAGACAATATTAAACCATAAAGTCACCAAATATAATCAAAAATTCCAAAGCATCGATCCTGCTAAATTTGAACAGACAACTAGACATGTTTTGGTTGTTGATCAAACTTTTGGTGATCAATCCATTAAATATGCAGGTGCTACCCCAGCAACTTTTAAGACCATGTTGGCACAAGCCTGTCACGATCATCCGCATGCGATTATTTGGGTCAAAACTCACCCTGATGTAATGGCGGGAAAGGCAAAATCTCATTTTCAACCGCAGGACTTGGATTCTGAAAATATCCGGGTTTTAACTGAGGCCTATAATCCGATTGAGCTGTTGGACTATATGAGCGAGGTCTATGTAGTCAGCTCACAGCTTGGTTTTGAAGCCTTGCTGTGTGGCAAGATGGTACATTGTTTTGGTGTGCCATGGTATGCAGGCTGGGGACTTACCCAGGATCATCGCGCGCCTCTGCATATTTTAAATGGGCGACGCAGACAAAATCGCTCCTTGCAGCATTTATTTGCCTGTGCGTATTTGCAGTATGCACATTATCTTAATCCAGTAACCGGACAGCGCTGCGAGTTAGAGGAAATCCTCGATTTATTTATTCCAAATATACAGTTCCAACAACAACTGGCCCAATCGTATATAGCCTATGGGTTTAGTCCCTGGAAAAAAAAGTTTATTGCAGCTTATTTCGCATTTCCTCAGCTCAAGCTGAAATTCCAGCGTTATTTTAAACCGCATAAACATCATTATATTTTAGCTTGGGGGAAAAGAGCCAGGCTGTTAAAAGAATCAGCTTATGAACAAGTCACTACTGTTGAAGATGGATTTATTCGTTCTGTTGGCCTAGGAGCGAAGCTGATCCGGCCCTGTTCACTGGTTTTTGACAATGTCGGCATTTACTATGATGCTACACAGCCTTCACGAATAGAACAGCTGCTTTTAAATGTGAATTTAAGTACAGAGCAGATTGACCGCGCACAGCGATTAAGAAAATTACTTATTGATTTAAATATTTCAAAATACAATGTCGGCACAAAAAAATCATTAACACGTCCTCCACATTCACGTGTTCTGTTGGTCGTTGGACAGGTGGAAGATGATATGTCGATTCAGCTCGGGGGAGTGGGGGTTAAAACCAATCTGGGGCTGCTCAAGCAGGTCAGGGAAAACCATCCGGACAGCTATATTATTTACAAGCCACATCCAGATGTCCAGAGCGGACTACGCACAGGGAAAATTCCTGAACCGGACATGCTGCATTATGCCGATCAGGTTGAACTTGATACTTCCATTTTAGAGTGTTTTGAAATTTGTGATGAGGTACATACCATAACGTCCTTAAGTGGTTTCGAAGCTTTAATTCGGGGGCTAAAGGTCTATTGTTATGGATTACCTTTCTATGCAGGCTGGGGCTTGACACAGGATAGGTACTTGTCACAAAGACGCAATAGACATCTTACATTGGAGGATTTACTGTATATCACCCTTGTAGAATATCCGACCTATAATTTAGCGCATACCGAGGTGTCGGGTATCCCCTTGGTCAGACCTGAAGATGTAATTGCTTATATAAAAAAACAGTTAGATCAACCGGTAAGTTATAACGAAAGGTATAAACGTGTATTATTAGCTCTATATAATATACTAAAAAAAATAGGTTAATTGCTTTATGTCAGTCCATATAAATCGTTTATTACTTTCTGAACGGGTCCTCTTGTTACAGGGCCCGATGGGGAACTTTTTTACTCGTTTTTCTGCATGGCTAAAAGATCATGATATTCATTGCTTTAAAGTAAACTTGAATGGTGGTGATCAGTTTTTTTCACGTTCTTTTGAATACAATTTTAATTTTACCGGTGCTTCTTCTGAATTTTCAGCCTGGATTGAGGATCTGCTGTTAACCCAGGATATTGATACTGTCGTATGTTTTGGGGACTGCCGTCAATACCATCAGATTGCAAAAAAAGTGGCATTGAAGCATCAGATTAACTTTTTTGCTTTTGAAGAAGGGTATATCCGGCCAAACTACATTACCTTTGAGCAGGACGGGGTTAATTTCTTTTCCAACTTTTTATCGCATTTGAAGTTAAAAGCCAAAAAACATAAACATAGCCAGATTGAGGAAATTTCCGAAGTCAATAATAGCTACCGCTCAATGGTAGTCAGTGTAATGATCTATTATCTGTTTATGCTGATTTTTTCATGGAAATACCCCCATTATAAACACCACCGGCAGATGACTATCTGGGCTGAAATTTATTACTGGATCTGGTCAGGTGCGCGGCGCATTAAAAACTATTTTGTAGAAGACGGTCGGTTTAATACATTTATACAGGGCTATAAAAAACGCTATTTTGTTTTTGCCCTACAAGTGCATAACGATTTTCAAATTCGTACCCATTCCGATTTGAAATGTATGAAAAAGTATATTGAAATGGTGATTCGGGATTTTGCACGACACGCAGATCCGCATCATCATTTAGTACTTAAACATCATCCAATGGATCGTGGCTATCGTAATTATGCTTCTTATATTCGTAAGTTGGCCAAGTCTCAGGATGTGGAGGGACGGATTCACTATTTTTGTGATATCCATTTACCTACGCTTTTAAAAAATAGCCTGGGTTTTGTCACGGTAAATAGTACGACAGGCATTCAGGCTTTGTATCACCATATTCCTGTCAAGGTATTGGGCTATGCACTCTATAACTTGCCTAAGCTGACCAACCAACGGCCACTGGCTAAATTCTGGAGGAATCCAGGTAAGGTGGATCAGGTGTATTTTAATTACTTCCGTGAAGAGCTGATTAATTATTCTCAATTAAACGGGGCATTTTATGGTGCTTCACCTTGGATGGATCACTATGATCTGTCGCATATCGAGGTAGATGTAGAAATGCAGCCGGCCAATAATCCTGTTTCCATCTGATTGGGATGAGAGCCTTCATGGCTCATATAATTAACTGGTAAAATTTAGAAATTTTAGAAATCTTGTTGAGAGAAATCCTTAAATAAAATACTTTTGCCTGAACTTCATTGAAGGGGATAAAAGAATTTAAAATAAAAAAAGCCCTGATCGAAAAATCAGGGCTTTTT
Source organism: Acinetobacter sp. 228 (assembly GCF_048147885.1). Taxonomy (NCBI): domain Bacteria; kingdom Pseudomonadati; phylum Pseudomonadota; class Gammaproteobacteria; order Moraxellales; family Moraxellaceae; genus Acinetobacter; species Acinetobacter sp. 228. Next base: position 49,937 of record NZ_JAYWYV010000007.1, on the reverse strand, counting down.
TAGAATCTGGAGCGGGAAAGGAGACTCGAACTCCCGACCCCAACCTTGGCAAGGTTATGCTCTACCAACTGAGCTATTCCCGCGGAGTCTATAAAGTTTTTTAAATGAAAAAACTAAATGAAAAAATTTTGAGCGGGAAAGGAGACTCGAACTCCCGACCCCAACCTTGGCAAGGTTATGCTCTACCAACTGAGCTATTCCCGCATGCCGTGTATAATACAGCATGCAAAAATCAGGTCAACACCTTTGTTAAAAATCTTGCATCAATTGCATAAAATAAAATCAAAATCCTTTGGATTAGACATTAAATAGCCAATATTCATCTGGTAGTTTATAAAACTTAGCTACATTCAACGGATTGCACCCATATAGACTGCCAAAATACTTCGCAGAACAAGGTATACTGAAACCATATTTTTCAAAATTGGAGTCCGGCCATGAGCTTAGAACAACAACTGAAAGACCGTTTGGCACAATTATCCCCAACCCATCTGGAAGTAGTCAATGAGTCCTCGGGCCATGGCGGTTATTTCCCGGGAAAAGAATCGCATTTTAAAACCGTCATTGTCAGTCAGGCTTTTGCCGGTTTGCGCCCCGTCCAGCGTCATCAAAAAGTTTATGCTGCTGCGGGGGATCTGCTGTCGAAAGACAAGATTCATGCGCTGGCGATTCATGCATTTTTACCTGAAGAATGGACAGGACAGGATACGAGCAGTCCTGCTTGTGCCCATGCACCAAAAAACTAAGAGGAAATGATGGAAACCCAACTTTTAGTCAAGATTATCCATATGTCGGTAGCAGGACTGGCGATTGTCGCCATTCTTGCCCGTGCCTTGACCTTGTTTGTCGGCACACAGGGAAATATGCCTAATCCGGTAGCACGCACCGCATTAGTGGCTTTGCAGCATTTCGCCATCACGGTGATTGTACTGACCGGTATCGTGTCGCTTTTCCTTAAAGATTTTGATGTGCAGCCCTGGTTCTATGCCAAAGTTATTTTATTTTTGGTACTGGTGTCCTCTCTAGGCAAAGCCTATAAAAAAGATGATTCGATTTTGCTGGTACAGCGTCGGGCTGGCTTATTTATTGCTGTGGTTTCATTGATGTCTATTCTGGCCCTGGTGATGATCAAGCCGAATTTTGGCTAAAAGCAGACTGGCTATGACGATCAGCATAGCCATTACATCTGAATAATTAAAAAGTACAAATGTAGTAAAAGTAATTAAAAATTGACAGGAGGGGACATGCGTACACGTGTGGTATTTAATCAAAAAGGTGGGGTGGGCAAGTCGAGTATTACCGTCAATCTGGCAGCGATCAGCGCATATCAGGGCTTAAGAACCTTGTTGATCGACCTGGATCCGCAGGCTAACTCCAGCCAGTATGTGCTAGGCGATGATGCGACGTATTCCAGTGACAAGCCTGCACTCGAACCGAATATCGAAAACTATTTTGAAGATGTACTCGGCAACCAGCAAAGTAAGGGGCTGCTCGGCAATGCCATTGGCTCGATTTTAAAAAGTCGTAGCAAAGGTCTGGAAAGCTATGTGCATCAATCCTCTTTTAAGCATCTGGATGTTATTCCGGCCAGCCCTACACTTGGGACATTGGCTCATGCCCTGGAATCCAAGCACAAGATTTACAAGTTAAGAGATGCCTTGCAACAACTGTCGGGACATTATGACCGGGTGTTTATTGATACACCGCCTGCATTCAATTTCTTTACCCTCTCCGCACTCATTGCGGCAGATCGCGTGCTGATTCCTTTCGACTGTGACGTATTTTCTAAACGCGCCCTGCAGACCCTGATTGAAAATGTGATTGAAACCCAAGATGACCATAATGAAAATTTGGAAATTGAAGGCATTGTCGTCAACCAGTTTCAGGCACAGGCCAAATTACCGCGTGAAGTGGTACAGCAGCTCAAAGATGAAGGCTTACCGGTGCTTGACAGTATGTTGCCACCGTCGATCTTGATGAAAGAATCTCATCAGAAAAATCAGCCGCTGATTCATTTGGCTACTGATCATAAATTGACTCAGGCCTATCAATCGTTGTTCAATGAGATAGAACAGAATTAAGATCGAGTTAGCTATGAAACTTGTGAAAATCGGCCTGAGTATTGCTGCACTTGCATTACTCAGTGCTTGTGCAACGACGGTAAAACCGACTTATGTGTCGCCAACCCTGTATCAGACTTTGGGTTGCTCGCAACTACAGGGTGAATATAACCGTATTCAGCAGTATATTGATAATGGTGTCGAACCACCGAAACGTACTGGCATGGGTGTAGGTGTGGGTCTTGGCGGTGGTTGGGGCAGTCACGGTGGTTGGGGTATTGGTCCGAGTATCTCAGTCAATATGGGACAGTCATCTGATACCAAAAGAACCGAACTGGCACGACTTTTAGGCGAGCAGGAAGCGATTGTCCAGGCTGCACGTTATAAGAACTGCCCGATGATCGTGCGGCAGGCGATACCTAAATAAATCATTCTATATTAAAAGGATGAATGCTGACTTCGGGTCGGCATTTTTTATTGCTTTCACCAAGAATAGAGCGGTTTAAATTAAGATAAAACTCACGTGAAATTGACCGGCCTGTATAGAAGTCTGAAATTTTTAAGCTTGTCATGATATTCGCATATTGATTAAGCTAGAATCTGGGCCCGGAATAGTTCATCGCGATGATTGAAAATTGGTTATTTGTTTTAGGACTCATTGCTGTGCTGATGGTTCCAGGGCCGGCCAATGCCCTGGTGGCCAGTTCTGCTTATCAGCAGGGACGGCCCAAAACCAGTCTTTATCTTCCTGCCATTCTGATGGGCTATTTTTATGCCATTAATGTCTGGGCTTTGTTGATTCATCTGGCTTCACCGATCTGGCCAAATTTTAAAGGTGTGGTCTATGTACTGAGTACCATCTGTGTGGGCTGGATGACCTTGCATTTATATAAGGCCCAACAGTTAGAGCGCTATAATAAGAACCATCCTCAGATTCGTCCTTGGCAAATGTTTAGGGCCACCTTAAAAAATCCTAAAGCAGCCCTGTTGGCCTCAGGAATTTTACCCATGGAAACCTGGCAAAGTCCGACCAACTTCGTGCTGGTTTTTGCTGCCTTTAGCTTGAGTACCATTCCTGTAGGGGTTTTCTGGATGATTTTTGGTCAGGCAATTTTGAGCAGTCATTCTGAAAAAATAAAAGCCGGCCTCATTTATAAAGGCGCGGCTCTGTTTGTCCTGCTTTGTCTGATCCCACTCCTGATCAAGCTGTGGGATTAAATGCGCAGGCTATAAAAAATATTAAGCTGTTGTGCTTTTTTTAAGCTTTTGTTGAATAAAGCCAATCACACCTGGCAATACACTTAAAATAATGATGCCGAAAATCAGATAGGTAAAATTGTCTTTAACAATCGGCATATTGCCAAACATATAACCCAAGATTACAAATGAGCTAATCCAGGCAAATGCCCCGACCACATTATAGGTCAGGAAATATTTGTAATTCATGCTGCCAGCACCGGCTACAAAGGGTGCAAAGGTACGGGCAAAAGGAATAAAACGCGCAAAAATAATGGTTTTACCCCCATGTCTGGCAAAGAATTGCTGAGTCGCCAATAAATGTTTTTGATTGATAAAGCGTGATTCAATCTCGAACACCCGAGGTCCAATATATTTACCAATGTGATAATTCAGGGTATCACCCAGCACTGCCGCAACAAATAGGAGCGGAATCAGCACCCAGGGATCCATCGCACCGGTAGAGGCTGCAAGTGCGCCTGCTGCAAATAACAAACTGTCACCAGGCAGGAACGGCATGACCACCAAACCTGTTTCCACAAAGATAATCAGGAAAAGAATGGCATAAATCCAGATCCCGTAATTGGTGATAAATTCAAGCAAGTGATCATCAACATGCAAGATAAAATCAATCAGTTCCATGAGCCCAGTACAAGCAAAAGTGTGCTCAAATCCTAACAGCGATCACCTCTAAAGTCAGTAATAAAAGTCGACTATTTTGCGGCTTATTTTTCTGCTTTCAGGCTAATCCTGTCATTTTAAAAATGGATGTATCAGCGTATTTACAGATTTTTATTGGAGCTTTCTGAGCAGACTACACAAGGTCATCATGGTGTTACATAACTTCTGCAGCGTCTGCTCCAGCTTTCTGTTTAGATTATGGAATCATCATAAAAATAGCAGGTCAAAACATATGAAAAAATATATTCTTGTGATACTAGTTCTGGCAGCTGTCAGTCCGGCACTTTGGGCTAAATCCGATCAGGCTGTTCTGGCAGAAGCCAAAAAGAATGTAGTCAGTATTGCTCAGGCACACAAAATGAAAGATGAAACCGGCGTGACCTTAACAGGCCAGATCGTCAAACAGCGTGCAGCGCAAAGTGATGAATTTGAATTAAAAGATAAAACCGGCAGCATCATGATTGATGTGGATGATGACCACTGGAAAAGATTAAAACTCAAAGCAGGCGACCGGGTGAAAGTCTGGGGCGAGGTCGATACGCACCGCAATAAACCCACCGATATTGAAGTGATTCAGATTGAACACCTGAAATAAACCATTCATTTGGCTGGTTCACAGGAAAGCAGCGGAAGTCTGCTCTCCTGTGAACCAGCCAAAAATGAAGCCACTAATTTCTATAATTTCTTAACTGTTTAATATTTAAACGCTTTGGAATAGTGTGCTTAAATGCAAGAAAAATGCTAGAATACGGCGCTTATCTTTCGTTTGCCTTTCATAGTTGTTCGTCATGACTACCAATACTCAAATTACTGAAGATCGTATCCTGATTCTGGATTTCGGTTCTCAATATAGTCAGCTCATCGCACGTCGTGTTCGTGAAGCTGGTGTATATTCTGAAATGTATGCCTATGATATGTCTGAAGAAGACATTCGTGCATTTAATCCAAACGGGATCATCTTGTCTGGTGGACCTGAGAGTGTTCACCTTGAAGGCAGCCCACGTGCGCCGCAAGTGGTATTCGAACTGGGTGTGCCGGTATTGGGTATTTGTTATGGCCTGCAAACCATGTGCGAACAGCTTGGCGGTAAAGTTGAGCCGGGTCATGTACACGAATTTGGCTATGCAGAAGTAGATATTGTCGTACGTGACAAGCTGATCGGTAATTTACAGGACCGTGAAAACCAGTTGCATGTCTGGATGAGCCATGGTGACAAGGTTGCCCGTATTCCAGAAGGCTTCCAGATCACTGCACAAACTCCAAGCTGTCCAATTGCGATGGTTTCTGACGAAACTCGCGGTTTCTATGGCATTCAGTTCCATCCTGAAGTAACACATACTTCTAAAGGCGCAGAATTACTGTCGAACTTCGTTCATCAAATTTGTGGTTGTCGCGGTCTGTGGACGCCAGAACACATTATTGATCTACGTGTAGAACAGCTTCGCCAACAGATTGGTGATGAAAAAGTATTACTTGGTCTTTCTGGCGGTGTGGATTCATCTGTAGTGGCAGCACTGTTGCATAAAGCAATTGGTGATCAGCTGACTTGTGTGTTTGTAGATAATGGTCTGCTTCGTTTGAACGAAGGCGATCAAGTGATGCAAATGTTTGCAGATAACATGGGTATCCGCGTGATTCGTGCTGATGCAGAGGAACGTTTCCTGACTGCACTGGCTGGCGAAGTTGATCCAGAGAAAAAACGTAAGATTATTGGCCGTGAATTTATTGCAGTCTTCGCTGAAGAAGCCCGTAAATTAGATGGCGTAAAATTCCTGGCTCAAGGTACGATTTATCCGGACGTGATTGAATCTGCCGCAAGCAAGCAGGGTAAGGCGCATGTGATTAAATCGCATCACAATGTGGGTGGTTTACCGGCAGACCTGGCGTTTGAACTGGTTGAACCGTTACGTGACCTGTTTAAAGATGAAGTACGTAAATTGGGTACGACTTTAGGTTTGCCACACAGCATGATCTATCGTCATCCATTCCCGGGCCCAGGTCTTGGTGTGCGTATCCTGGGTGAAGTGAAAAAAGAATATGCAGACATTTTACGTCTTGCAGATGACATTTTCATGCAGGAACTGCGTGCCAGCGGTTGGTATGATAAAACTGCACAAGCCTTTGCAGTATTCCAGCCAGTGAAATCGGTGGGTGTAGTCGGTGACGGCCGTCGTTATGCATGGGTGATTGCACTGCGTGCGGTAGAAACCGTGGACTTTATGACGGCTCGTTTCGCGCATCTTCCTTATGATTTAGTCGATAAGATCTCGACCCGTATCATGAATGAAATTGCTGAAGTTTCTCGTGTTGTGTATGACGTATCGTCTAAACCACCAGCAACAATTGAATGGGAGTAATTTAGGGGTTTCGGACAGCACTGCTGTCCGCCTAAATTACGCCAAGCGCTATGCTCGCGGCAGTTTAGGAATCTAAACGTTCCAAATTAAAAAAGAGTGCTTAGGCGCTCTTTTTTATACTTTTTTAAATAGATAAGAGACTTAAGCCGGCTTAACCTGCCAGTTTTGCAGCTCTCCATCTAAACTCTGATCTGGATCATAAGCCTCAATCCGATTCCGACCATTGGCTTTAGCCTGATATAATGCGATATCGGCCTGTTTAATCAGGGTCAGTAAATCGGTTTCACAGCTTTCCAGAATGGCAGCACCAATAGAAATACTAAAACTGAAACGATGTTGACTGTCTAGGTCGATCACGATATTTTCAATTTTATGCCTTAAACGTTCAGCAATTTTTAACGCATCATCGAGAGAAGTTTCAGGTAAAAAAGCAATAAATTCCTCGCCTCCATAGCGCGCCAGAATATCATGCTGCCGCATTTCACTATGGGTGATTAGTGCTATCGTTTGTAAGACCTGATCTCCAATATCATGCCCATAACGGTCATTAATCTGCTTGAAATGATCAACATCAAATACCAGTAAGCTCATGGGTGCAGGTCGCGCAAGATTCTGCTGTACCAGCTGTTGGGCCAGATATTCAAAACATCGACGGTTATTCAGGCCAGTGAGTGAGTCAGTATGTGCCATATTTTCAAAGGCCTGACGATTATATTCATTCAGGGTATATTGCAGGAATACAATGCGTGATTTTAAGGTCGAGTTCCAGCTGATATAAAGACTGAAGGTTAATACCGGCAGATAAATCAAGGAAAATAAAAATATCTGATACGGGTCAGCATGGGTATTGAAATATACGCCAAGATAAATGACCAGGGTAATCAGACCTGAAGTAATCAAAGACGGCCAGAAACGGATCTGTATACATAAATTGGCCAACACAATAAAGACCAGGGATGCATATTGATAAATAAGGACAGAGGCACTTTCGGACTGATTCAGGTTAAAGAACCAGATGGCACTTGCGCCAATAATTGAAGTGGGCAAGAGCAGGTCAAAGACAGGCAGGTTGCGGTAAGAATGATACATCCAGATCGTCACCATGACGATCAGAAGGGTATAGCTGATTTTGGTCAAAATGAGCAAAGTAAGGATATCGTTGAGTACCACAATATCGGCAAGGGTATAGGATGCATAGGCCAGCTGTGCAAATAAATTAACCTGTAACAGGTATTTTAAAGTAAGTTGTTTTTGATGAGCATAATAAGCTGGTTTTAAGGGTGCAGGAATACGAACAAGCGGCTCTTGAAGAGCCTCCTGAATCAAACTACGAGATTCTTTTTCATAATCATGAGGCATGCAGCCTTCCCAACTTAAAATTTATAAAAATGAATAAGATGAAATTTATATAGTTGTATAAAAAATATTCTATTCTTTTGTTAAATATTTTAAAAGTGAAGAAACAAATTTATTTGATCAGGTAAAAATATCTGATTAATACTTCTCAGGATGAGCTTGGCTTGTTATAACAAACCAAACTGGGTTCAACTTTAATTTGTGGCTGATTGAACTGGCTGAGTGCTCGATTTAAATACATTCCAGGGATTGTCTGTTGCAGGCTTGGCCTGATCCAGTATGTCGGGATAATAGACTTCAATCCGGTTGCGTCCAGTTTTTTTGGCCTGATATAAAGCAATATCAGCTTGTTTGATCAGGTCTTCCAGAGTTTGGGTATGTGATTCCAGTTCTGCTATCCCGATCGAAATAGTAAACCGGATGGCATGATTAGGTTTGACATAAATGTACTGCTTTTGAATAGCACAGCGAATTCGCTCTGCAATCACCAGACTGTCTTGTAGCTGAGTATCCTCCAGAAGGGCGATAAATTCTTCCCCGCCAAAACGTGCCAGTACATCGCTATGCCGCATTTCTTTACGGGTCACTTCAGCAATGAGTTGCAATACCCGATCACCAACATCATGTCCATAGCTATCATTAATATTCTTAAAATGATCAACATCAAACATCAGCAGGCAGCTACTGGCATGTTTAGGCCACTGATGAATTGAGCGTTCAGCCATATCGACAAAATGGCGACGATTATATAGCTGGGTCAAATCATCGGTATGTGCGAGATTTTTTAAGGTTTGATAGTTCCATTCGTCAAGTAGGGAGCGCAGAAACGAACGTCGAACATTTAGAATATTATTCCAGTTAATATAGATACTAAAAAACCAGAGAGGACTAAAAACTACTGCAAAAATAAAAGCTTGAGATGTACTCATTAACTGATTGGCCCCCAGCATGATAAACAGGGCAATCAAGATGGAACAATAGACCGCGACTTTAAACTGGGTCTGTATACAGAGATTGGCGACAAGAATAAAAATCGCAGAGGCATAAATATAGGTGGCCACATGAGGACTACTTGAAAGTACCAGTAAGCCAATCCAGGCCGCTGCGGCCACAGTCGTACCTATAGGCACGATTCTATCCAGAACCTGAATGTTTTTATATTTTTTAAACAGGTAATAACAGCAAAACAGTGCGCCCAGAACCAGAACCACACGTATCAGCCCGGACATAAAAAACATGTCCGGAATAATCAGGATATCAGCAAAAAAATACAGAAGAAATGCTATTTGTGCCAGATAGTTAATTTGACGCAAATTTTGATGACTATGGGTATAGACGTAATCATAAAAATATTGCTGAAACGGAGCAGGAATACGGGCATGCGGATCTGTCAGCGCCTGTTCAATCAGCTGACGGTTTTTCAGATCACATTCAGATAGTTTTAGTGATTTATCAGTCGTCGAATTTTGAAAAGATACATTCGTCGTTGAATATATATTCTCATTCTTAGCAGACATGTCCTGGTCCAGTATTATTTTTATAGGTGCCTATTATGCCGTGATTGCATAAAAAATAACCTCCCAAAAATTGGGTATCCGGAAGGTTTTTACATTTAAAACGTAACAAAATTTGTGTTTTTTAATAATGGAAGTATTTGAAATACATGAAAAATCATCTTATTTGCCAGAATTTTAAAAAACTATTCATTCGTTTCACGTGAAACATGATTGCGCAATACTTCTTTGTATAACCCCATATCATCTCCTTAAGCCAGGTAGCTGCATCAAAAATTTTAAGCTAACTCAAGTATTTGTATTTACAATATAAATCGTATCAGCTGTTCAGATTTTAAATAGGGTAGCCATTAGAATACTTAATACGTATCTAAATATTTCTAGAGATAGATTTTGAATCTAGACCCTGTACATTGTCCTGAGCAAGGGGCATTTTGGATCAGTCTAATGTGAATGTCTCACCCACTCCGGAACTAGAATGAAAATGCCGAGGTAAACTCAGCCATGTCGACCAATAGTGATATTGAACTGTCCAATTCTGATGATTGTGAAAAGTATGTAAACCGGTTTATTCAGGAATTTCCTTTACGCCGCGCAGAAATCGGGCAGGGTACCGTGATTAAACGTGCCTTGCCAAGCAGACACAAGCGCATGATAGGTGCCTGGTGTTTTCTCGATCACGCCGGTCCTGCCATTTTCCCGCAAGGAGATGGCCTAGATATCGGACCACATCCGCATATCGGGCTGCAGACTTTTACCTGGATGATCGAAGGCAGCATGATGCACAATGACAGTCTGGGAAATCAGCAATTGATTCGTCCCAAGCAGGTCAATCTGATGACCTCGGGCTATGGTATCTCACATACTGAAGTCTCTCCGGAAAGTGAGACCCATATGCATGCAGCACAGTTGTGGATTGCCTTGCCGGATGACAAGATCAATATGGCACCGGGGTTTGACCATTATCCTGAATTACCGGTGGTCAATGAGCAGGGTATCGAGTTTACCGTGCTGGTTGGAGAGTATTTAAATACCAGATCACCGGTTAAAGTGCATAGTGAATTGCTGGGCGTGGATCTGTATGCAGATGAAAGTAGCAGTATGCGTTTGCCACTGAATCCGAAATTTGAATATGGCTTTATGGTACTTGAAGGTACGGCCAGTATAAATGGACATGAACTGACAGAGGATAATATGCTGATCCTGGAGCCGGGGTTGCAACAGGTCAATGCTGAAATTCATGCCAGAAGCCGGGTGTTATTGATTGGAGGAGAGCCATTTGAAAGCCCGATTTTATTATGGTGGAATCTGGTCGGGCGTACGGTAGAGGACCTTAAAATTGCACGGGAACAATGGATAGAAGGGCATGAACGTTTTGGTTCTATTCCAGCCTATGATGGGCTACGTTTAGAAGCTCCTGCATTTCCAGAGCGGATGCGTGCTTCACGATAAATGCTAAAATGATGGGAATATAAAGCGCTGGCTGAATTGAACTCAAAGAGTGAATCTGCAACATGGGATACATATCATTACAGTCATCAAAAAATGAGCTGGAGTCGGCTGCTTTTTGCTATGCTCAATGAGCAAGAACAATAAAATCATGAGTCTAATATGCGTGTTTTACATCATCTCGAACAATCACGGTCATTTCGTATCCTGTGGGCCATGGAAGAGTTAGGACTGGATTACGAGGTTAAATACTATAAGCGTCAGCCCAATCTTTCTGCGCCACCGGCCTTAAAACAGATCCATCCATTGGGCAAAGCTCCGATTCTGGTCGATCAGGGTCAGGTACTGGCGGAATCTGCAGCGATCCTGGAATATTTACAGGAAACCTATGACGAACAGCAGCAGTTTCGTCCCGAAGATCCTGCCGACAAGGCCCAGTACCGTTACTGGATGCATTATGCGGAAGGTTCGTTAATGCCGCTGCTGGTGATGCAACTGGTGATGACCACTGTACCAAAACATACCCCGTTGCTGATTCGGCCTGTAGCCAAGAAAATCTGTGATGGAGTGAAGAAACAGTTTGTACAGAGCCGCTTAAAAGATCATATCCAGTTTCTGGAAAGCTATTTGAGCGAGCATGATTATTTTGCCGGACATTTCAGTTTTGCCGATATTCAGATGAGTTTTCCTTTGGAAGCGATGCAGAGCCGGACAGGCCAAAGTTATCCAGCGATTCAGGCCTATCTGAAACGGGTCTCACAACGTGCAGCCTATGCGCGTGCGCTGAGCAGGGAAAAACAGATCAGCTCTTAAATGCTTAAAAGAAAAGGTGCCGATGGCACCTTTTTTGATTTTGTGAGATTAGTCCGGGAAGCTGAGACGTTCTTTGGGGAAAACCACCTTAAACGTGGAACCTTGGTTTTCTTTGGACTCGATTTCCAGATGTGCCTGATGTTGCATCAATACATGTTTGACGATGGCAAGTCCCAAACCGGTACCACCAGTACGGCGACTGCGGTCTGAATCGATACGGTAAAAACGCTCGGTCAGACGTGGCAGATGCTTGGGATCAATGCCGATACCGTTATCTTGCACCACAAAATAGGCCGATTCACCATCATCATGCCAGCCGATAGTGATGGTGCCACCTTTAGGCGTATATTTGATGGCATTGGTGATCAGATTACTAAAAGCGCTGGCCAGTTCCATGTCTGAACCGATCAGATCGCAATGGCTGTCAATGTCCAGATTCAGGGTATGACCATAATCCATATTATAGGCCTGGGCATCATCGAACAGCTGGTTCATCAGACTCGGCATTTCAATGATCTGGTTTTTGGCAATATTCTTGTCATTTTCCAGACGTGACAGTAATAGCAGGTCATTGACCAGTGCATTCATGCGTCGGGTCTGCGACTGCATCTGATCAAAGGCACGTTTCCAGCGTGGATTGATGTCTTCCTGATCGGTAAAGGTTTCAATATAGCCACTGAGTACGGTCAAAGGAGTTCGTAGTTCATGGGAAATATTATCGACGAAATCTTTACGCATCTGTTCCAGATTATGCATCCGGGTTACATCATAAGCGACCAGTACTCGGCTTTCTCCGCCAAAACGTGTCATTTTGACCTGTACATAATGGTCTTCAAACAGTGAAGAGCGCATTTTCAGGCCGTCCGGAGATTCATCAATATGATGATAGTATTCAATAAAATTCGGTTGGCGCAGCAAGGTCAGGATATTACGGCCACGGTCATCACTCGAGATTCCGAGCAGACGTTCCGCAGCAGGATTCCACCATTCAATCTGCTGGTTTTCATCAATTAAAACGACAGCTTCTTGCAAGGCTACCAGAGAAGACTGTGCACGATCGATCAGTTCAACCATTTCTGCCTGAACAATCCGTTCCTGACGCTGGGCGCGGTAAACATTGAAAAGCAGTGCACCCCAAATTCCGCCAATATTGGGCGGAACATCATAGGGGCGGTTGGAAATCCATTCATTGACCAAGTATAAAGAACGCATCTGGGTCGCAAAGAACGCCACGAAGGCGATTACGATACAAATCCAGAAATACCCACTCCCAAAACCAATAAAGCTGGCAATAATCAGAAAAAAAGCCAGCAGGCGTAAATCCTGTTTGGCGAAATCCCATAAACTGCTGTAACGGATTCTTTTGTGCTCGCGTGCCAGTTCGGGGACAGGGTAGGGTTCATACATAAAACAAGATTTACCTTAAATGATATTTAACCTAAAGCGACATCGGAACGGGTCGAGAAACGATAACCTGTGCCACGTACGGTCTGTACATAACGGTCCACACCATAGGGTTCCAGCACCTTGCGCAGGCGACGGATATGCACATCAATGGTCCGGTCTTCAATATAGACGTTACCGCCCCACACCTGATCCAGCAATTGCGCACGGGTATAGGCACGTTCCGGATGGGTCATGAAGAATGCCAGCAAACGGTATTCGGTGGGTCCCATTTCCAGAATATTATTGCCAAAATTCACCCGCTGGCTGACCGGATCCAGAATCAGGCCATTGGCATCAATGGTTTTTTCACCGCTCAGGGCATTGGCACGGCGCAGTACCGCCTTAATCCGGGAAACCAGTTCCCGGGTCGAGAACGGTTTGGTCATGTAGTCATCGGCACCGGCATCCAGACCTTGTACCTTGTGGTCTTCTTCACCGCGTGCTGTCAGCATGATCACCGGGATTTCAGACAGGCTTTCATCACGTTTCAGACGACGACATAAGTCCACACCGCTGACACCACCTGGCATCATCCAGTCCAGCAAAATCAGTGCCGGACGTTGATCCACAATCATCTGATGCGCCTGCTTGGCATCTTCTGCCTGCAAGCACTGAAAACCGGCCATATCCAGAGAGGTATGGATCATTTCCCGAATCGGGAGCTCGTCATCGACGATTAATATGTAGTCATCTTTCACAACGCAATACCCTATTTCATGTAAACGGTGAGCCGTTTTATATTTATGACAGGCTTATTACAAAGACTAATTATGACAGTATCATTGCAGAAAGGGAAAAACTGCTGAAATTCACAAAGATTTGTGACAAATATAGCGCATAAAATTGTTAAAAAATCATAAATTAATTTTACCTGTTTCCAAGATAAAGCATAAATTCACAACTACACTGGAAAGCTCATAATACCTTTTTAACAAAAGGATTTAACAGCTATTTTTTCTCGGAAAATGACTCTAATAGTGCTAAAAAAACCACACTGCAAGATGATAAAACTTCTTCAAGCGAATGCTTAAAACCGCTCATCACCCAACGAATGGCAATTTGGGTGACATAACCATTTAAACCGGTCGAAACCAGGGAAATTTCCTGCTCGCTACGATTTAACTGCGGCATCATTAACATGACAAAAGCATGAATCATACGGTCAAAACGCGACATGGTTTCATGAATGGTGGCCTGATTATGCAGTTCCTGTACCAGCATGGCATCAATATAAATGATCCTGGCCATACGTGGATTGTCACGCAAGGTGGTGAGTAGGGCTGTCAAACCGGCTTCGATCATTTTTTTCGGATCACTCGATGCCTGCATCATGGCCTGCATCACATTCTGTTGCAGTTCATCAATCAGTTTCAAAAAAATGGTCTGAAACAGATCTTCGCTTTTCTTGAAAGATTCATAAAAATAACGTTCAGTCAGTTTGGCTTCATTGCAGATATCTTTGACCGTGACTGAAAAAAAGCCGTAACTGCCATAGGCTTCAATTCCAGCTTCGATCAACTTTTCACGACGTGCCTGCTGCCGCTCCGCCATCGACAGGCCTTTAAACTGACGTTGTCTGGTTTTGGCGGCTCGTGGTTTCACTGCTGAGTCGATTGAATCGGTCATAAGGCCTGAGTGCTCATCTGTATAAAGATTTTGAATATCTTAGCAATAAATCACGCTTAGACCTACATGAGAAATTCTGTCCCGAAAGTTGGCCTCTAAGGATATGGGATAATTATTGACAATCTGTATTGTCAAAACTATATTGAGGATCTGTGCTAGCTCCTGAAACAACAGAACAAGATCCTGCTGTCATGGAATGGCAGTAGTTTACATAAGGAAATTAAATGAAAAATTTTAACAATAAAGTTGCCGCGATTACCGGGGCCGGTTCAGGTATTGGCCAGCAACTGGCGGTACTACTGGCCCAGCAGGGTTGTCATCTGGCACTGAGTGATATCAATGAACAGGGTCTGGCGCAAACGCTCGAATTGCTCAAAGAGAGTGATGTCCGTGTCACCATTCAGAAAGTAAACGTGGCTGACCTGGACCAGGTGCGTAACTGGGCGGCGCAGGTTGAACAGGATCATGGTAGTGTCAATATGATCTTTAACAATGCCGGTGTTGCACTGGGTTCAACAGTGGAAGGGGCATCTTATGAAGAACTGGAATGGATCGTCGGAATCAATTTCTGGGGTGTGGTGTATGGCACCAAAGAATTTCTGCCACTGATCAAGAAAACTGGCGATGGCCATATTATCAATATTTCCAGCCTGTTTGGTTTAACGGCTCAACCGACCCAGTCTGCTTATAATGCGACCAAGTTTGCAGTACGTGGCTTTACTGAATCCCTGCGTCAGGAACTGGACATGGAAAATTGCGGAGTCAGTGCGCTCTGTGTGCATCCGGGCGGGATCCGTACCAATATTGCCAATGCAGCAAAAATGAATAACAGCCTGCTGACTTTAGGTATGAATCCGGAAAAATCGGCCCGTAATTTTAATAAATTATTGCGTTGTCCACCTGCAGAAGCTGCTCGTCAAATTCTGGAGGCGGTACAAAAAGACAAGCGCCGTCTACTCATCGGCAATGATGCCAAAGCGATAGACCTGATTCAGCGAATCTTGCCGACCGGTTATCAGCATGTCACTGCACTGGCGACCCAATTTGGTAAAAGAAAGAAAAAGTCTGCTTAAGAAATTGTAAAACAGACCCGCAAAAGCGGGTTTTCTTTTTATCACGATAATCCTAATCTGACTCTTTAGAAGGTCAGTATCTGAGGTAATGTAAGGCTTTTGAATTATAAACTTTTTATCTATATCAAGGTCTCAATGGTCTTTTTCTTCCAGACAAACTGATAATACAGTCCCTGCAAAATACACATGCTGACAAAGGCCAATGCATAGGCATACCAGATACCTTCCAGGCCCCACCACCGGCTAAACAGATAAGCGGCGGGAACTTCAATACATAGAATGGCGAAAATATTAATCAGCATTGGCATAGTTACCGTACCACTGGAACGCATGATCGAAGCAAAAATGGCACTGGCGCCAAAAAACAGAATTGCCCACAAAACAATGAACAGCAGTTTTTGACCGAGCACCACCACCTGGGGGTCGGTAATAAACAGCGCCATCAGATATTTGGAAAACAGGTAAGCCAGAATCACCAGACCACCGGTGAACAGGATATTCATAATGAGCGCAGTGCGGGTAACTTTATTCAGCAGATCCGATTTGCCTGCACCAATGGCTTGAGCAGCAAATACAGATGCAGCAATCGCAATCGATAAGGCAGGGAACTGAATATAATTTAAGACCTGATTGACTGCGCCATAGGCGGCTGTTGCTTCTGCACCATAACGGTTAACCAGTCCCACAATTACCAGACCAGCCACTGAAGTCGTGACCATTTGTACACCAGTTGGAACTCCCAGTTTAAGGATGGTTTTGCTTAACTGGGGCTGATGACGAATATTTTTTAATAAAGCCCAGTCGAGCTTGAGCGGATGCTGCTTGCGCTTCAGATACAAAATCAAAAATACCAGAACTGCGAGATTTCCCAGAATGGTAGCAAGTGCCGGTGAAATAATGCCCATTTTAGGAAAGCCAAAATAACCGCCAATCAGGACCGGTGTCACCACCAGGCCCACCCCAATGGTAATGACGGAAGCAAATAGGGGCGTGGTACTGTCTCCGACACCACGCAGAATGGAGGTATAAAAAATATAGATAAAAATTAAGGGGCTACCTACCAGCATCCACTGCACATAAGGCAGGGACAAATGCATTACATCCGGATCTGTGCCGAGTGCCAAGAGAATATTTTCAGCAAAAATCACCCCAAAAAGTGCAATCAAACTGCCGCCAATCAAGGTCATAAATAAAGTTGAACCAACCACACAGCGGACTTTTTCTATATTTTTCCCGCCCCAGGCCTGGCCAATCAGTACGGTAGAACCGGCGGATAAGCCAATCACAAAAGCCATTAGGCAAAACAGGATTGGAAAAAATACCGCAACAGCAGCAATGGCGTTGACGCCTAGCATTTGCCCCACAAATATTGTATTGACCGTGCCAGAAAGACTTTGCAGGATATTGGTCACAATCAATGGCACCAGAAAAACCAGAAAGGCTTTCCATAAATTCTCTTGGTGAATCAATGCTTGCTGTGCCATGCGACATCCTGTGATTGGATTATTATCTACTTATTTATTGCTGTAACTATTATTGGCTAGAGTATAGAAAAAAGCCTTAGCTTTTAGGTAACTAAGCTACTTATTTTATAAGGTTTTTAGTTAAAAAGGTGAGTTAAACCTTTGAAAGAATTTGACCTGCCTGGACCAGAGTTTGTTCTTTTTTTGCAAAGCAGAACCTGAGCAGACGTAAATCGTCAGGAGGGTGCTGGTAGAACGCAGAGACTGGAATCGCGACAATCCCATGTTGTTCTGCCAGAAAATGGCACATGGACAAATCATCGAGCTCAGGCCGAATCTCTGAATAATCTAAGTTCTGGAAATAAGTTCCTTGAGAGGGTGTCCACTTAAAGCGTGACGTTTCAATGGATGAGTTAAATAAATCCCGTTTGTTTTGATAGAAAGAGGACAGTCCAGGTATATGCTCAGGATGCAGTTGCATATATTCCGCTAAGGCAACTTGAACGGGCGTCACACCGCAGAAACTGGCAAACTGATAAATCTGTCTGAACATTTTCATGAGTGCCGGTGCAGCAATACAAAATCCGGTTTTCCAGCCCGTGACATGGAAGGTTTTACCAAAAGAACCAATCACGAAGCTACGCTCGCGAAGTTCTGGAAATGACCACGCCGAATAGTGCTGAACACCGTCAAAAACCAGATGTTCATAGACTTCATCGGACAGCACCACAATATTGCGCTCGCGAATCAGCTCGATCAGTTGCTGCCAGTCTGCCTTGGACCAGACACTCCCACTCGGATTATGCGGAGTATTCACCACAATCATGCGGGTACGATCATTAATGGCATCTTTGACCTGATTCCAGTCCACAGAAAAATCAGGATGCTGCAAAGCAATATGCACTGGCTTTGCCCCAACCAGTTGAACCGCAGGTCCATAACTGTCGTAGCTTGGATCGAAAATAATTACTTCTTCCCCGGCACGCACCGTGGCTTGAATGGCACAAAAAATCGCAATCGTGGCCCCAGGCGTAATCGTGATTTCCTCGACAGGATCAATAATCAGTTGATCACGCTGCTGATAGAGATCTGCCACCAGACTGCGCAAGACTGGCAGACCATCTCCCGGAGCGTACTGGTTAAATCCATTCTGGCTGGCCCGCTTTAAAGCTTCAATCAAGGCAGGAGGCGCTGCAAAGTCCGGAAATCCTTGAGAAAGATTCAAGGCTCCGAGTTTTTGTGCCAAGGCCGACATGGTACTAAAAATGGTCACGCCCAAATCAGGTAATTTAGAAGGGAGTTCCAGCATATCCTTGGCCTTGAAGAATGAGATCTGAATGAGTGTAGCAGCAAGTTCCGTATTGGATAATCAGAAAAATAGGGAATATTGGGCAATATTTTAAATTAAGATGCACCACATGCGATTTAAGATTTTTAATTGAAGGGCCATAAATTAAAGGCCTAATTATGTGAAATGCATCGTAAACTGGACGAAATAGATAACTTTTCCTAAAATCTGCCGCACAATAATAAAGCTTAAAATGATAACTATAAAATGCCAAAACCTATCCATATGCTGCTGGAGCAGCTCGGGCTTAAGCGACAGCATCGTGCGCTACATTTACAGTTTTCACATCCTCCTTTAAATCATCAGGTTTTGATTCAGCGGATTGAGGGTCAGCATCAGATCAATCAAGGCTTGCAGGCTGAACTGATCTGTCTTTCCACTCATGCTCATATTGCCTTGAAACAATTTATCGGCTGTCGGGTGGCCATTGATCAGGTCACAGACCGGGGTGAACTTTTCCGGACTACGGGCATTATTACTGCAGCCAGTCAAGGACAGAATGATGGAGCTTTGACCCTGTATAAATTGACGCTAAATGACCCGACTGCACTCTGGCAGAAGCGCCGTAACAGTCGGGTTTTTATGAACAAGACGGTGCGCGAGATCAGTGAAATCCTGTTCAGTGAATGGCAAAACAGAAGTGCATTATTCGCTGCCAGTCTCAGCCTGGATTTGACAGGACTCAGCCGAGACTATGATGTCCGGCCTTTTGTGATGCAGTCGAATGAATCGGATTATGATTTTCTGACCCGTTTATGGCGTAGCGAAGGAATTAACTGGCTGATTGATGAAAAGCAATTAACTGTGCCTGTATCAGCCAGCGAGATTCAAGCTCAGCTTTTAAAACTGGTAGATCATTCCCAATATTTTTCAGCTTTAAAACGCCGCTCCATCCGGTTTCATCGCAGTCATGCCACCGAACAGCTCGACACGCTGAACAGTCTGATTGCGGTACGTCAGCTCAATCCGAATAGTACCCAGACCCAGCGCTGGCACGCCCAGCAACTCGCCCAGGATCAAAGCCAGCCTTTATTCAGTAATCATCAGCAAAGTGATATTCACGCAAATGCCACTCTTCAGCTTGAAGATGCCTGGAACATCAGTCCGGCCTGGACCGGCGACTTAAATCATGAGGATCAGGTGACAGTATCTGGTATAACTCAACTGGAACGACTCAATCAGCAGCTCAGTGACTATCATGCTTTGCAGTCCAAATATTTTAAAGCCAGTAGCAGCGTACGAGATGCTCAGGTTGGATACTGGTTTGAACTGCAACAGCATCCTGAAATTGATCAGCATCCTGCCCATCAACGTGAATTTCTGATTTTGGCTAAGCAGTTTTATAACCAGAACAATTTACCCAAAGATATCTTATCGCAGCTGGACAGTTTGCTTGAGAAGAGTGGTTGGCAGATGACACAGGAGGAACGACAGGCTAATGAACTACAGATTGTGCGCCGCGAAATCCCGGTTGTTCCTGAATATCAGCCTTTCATTCATCGGCCTTCTGCATATCCGCAACGGGCTCGAGTGGTCGGACCTGAAGGTGAAACGATTCATGTCGATGCATGGGGACGGGTGAAAGTTCGTTTTCTGTTTACCCGGAGTGAGGATCATCAGCATGATGGCGGTGCAGGCAGCAATGACAATGATAGCGATTCTGCTTGGGTGGATGTTTTGACCCCTTGGGCGGGTGAGGGTTATGGCATCAGGTTGCATCCGCGAATTGGCGAAATTGTAGTGATTGACTTCTTTGAAGGTGATATCGACCGGCCCTTTGTGGTGGGACGGATTCATGAAGCAGAACGGCATCCGACCATGTTTGATGCAAAAGGAGAACTTCCTGCGACCAAAAAACTCAGTGGCATCCGTTCTCAGGAGGTCGATGGGGATGGCTTTAACCAGTTGCGTTTCGATGATACCCCTGAACAGATTAGTGCGCAGCTGCAAAGTAGTCATGCAGCCAGTCAGCTCAATCTGGGAAATCTAAGCCATCCTAAAGAAAGTGAAAGCAGCGAAGGTCGAGGAGAAGGTTTTGAACTAAGGACAGACCAGTGGGGTGCCATACGTGCAGGAAAAGGCTTATTAATCTCCACTTATCGGCAAGATTCAGCAGCAGGCAATCACCTGGATGCGAGTCGTGCCAAAGAGCAGATTGAATCGAATCTCGATCATAGTAAAGCCTTGAGTGATATTGCTGAACAACAGCAGACTGATCCGCTGCAATTTTTTGATAGTTTAAAACAGTTTCTGAGTCAGATTGAAGCTGAAGATCAAGCCAAGGCTGCCGCATTTAAACAGGCCGTGATGTTATTAACTGCCCCCCAAACGATTGCACTGAGCACAAATGAAAATATTCATTTATCCGCTGATCAGCAAATCAATCAGAGTGCCGGGAATAATATTCATTTATCCACACAGAAATCTTTAGTTGCTCATGCACAGGACAAGATCAGTTTATTTGCTACTCAAGAGGGTGCGAGTCTCTATGCTGCTCAAGGAAAAATTGAACTACAAGCCCAAGATGATGCGATTGAAGCGATTGCCCGCAAGGTAATCAAGCTTATTTCGACTGAAGACAAGATCGAAATCACCAGTCCGAAGGAGATCGTACTGACCGCTGGAGGGTCTCAAATTAAGATCAATGGTGGTGGAGTAATGGTCACAACTGGTGGGAAATTTGAGTGTAAGGCAGGGCAGCATAGTTTTATAGGAGGGGCTAAAATTTTCTATGAAATTCCTGAGTTACCTAAAGCTGGCCCCTACGCTGTAGATTTTTTATTCAGTAGTTTAGGTGGTAAAGGCATTGAAGGTGCACAGGTAACTATGTTCACACCCAAAAATAAGGAAATCTTGTGGGAAAGTAAAACTGATTTGAATGGTAAGACTCAATTATCTATTTTTGAAGAATCATTAGCTTATGAAGCATTAGTTGGATTTAATCAATGGTCAAGTATCTTTGAAGATTTGGAAACTAAAGTAACTGATATAGAAGATGAATTTGATGTGGGAGAGCATGGAATTCAGTTAGAAGACATTAAATAATTATAAAGGTACTCTCTGTGAATTATTATATTGTAAAAAAAGGAGATACATTATGGGGTATCTCAAGAAAATTTAATATTACTGTAAAAAAAATAGCTGAACTTAATGAGTTAAATAGTTCTGCTATTCATAAAATAAAAATAGGTCAAAAAATATATATTAGTAAAACAGATAAGATTAATGCTGAAGTAGTTTTAAGAATTATATTATTAGATTTGTCCTTTAAGTTAATCCCAAAAGGTATTGTAAAATTAGAATATGATGGTAAGTCAAATGACATAGTTTTCAAAGATGGTGTGATCTATGATTTAGAAATTTTAGATCATTCAAAGGGACTAAAAGTTTATTATAAAAATATTAAAGGTACCTTTGATTTAATAGCTAATTATAAAAGTTTACCTATAGGGAAAAAAGTTTTAAGGTTGACTTCAAGGCAAATGAAGGTTTCAGGTACTCACTATCCTAAATCAGGTATAGTCCAGCAGAAAGTTGATGAAATTAAAAAATCATTAAAAAATTTAGCAGAGCCAATTATAAGGGGAGGAGATGAACAAAATACTAGTCAATCATCTATAATTTTACCCGAACCAAGAAACGATCAAAAAAGGACTGATTTGGGTAATAGTACTCATATAATTGCAAGTCAATTTACAGAAGAGAACTTTATTCTAAATACAGTAAATAATAAATATAGAAAATTTGTTATAGATGCTTCAAGGCGTCATGGGTTTACACCTCATAGCCTCGCAGCTTTAATCCATGCTGAGGCTGCAAAAAAAAGTAATGGTGAATGGGATCCGGAAAGTTTTAATGCAAGTACAAATGCTGCTGGATTAACACAATTTTTAAAAGGTACGTGGCTTGAAATTTGTAAAAATCAAGATACTTTAATAGGGCAATATGCTTCAAAAATTAAGAAACTTACTGAGAAGCAACTTCTCAGTCTGAGATTCAATCCTGAATTCTCTATTGATGCAGCAGCAGCTTATGCAGTTGTTAACTTTAAATGGTCAAAATTACCTTATCAAAAATTAACAGAACCAAGTTCAATCGCGAAACTTGCTTATCTATTACATCATGAAGGAGCAGGCGGTACTAGGTCATTCATACAGAATAGTTTTTCTCAAGAAAGAGCGAAAAATTTATTATTTGCACAATTTGGAAGTAAAGGTAAACAAAGAGCTTCAGATTATTTGAAAAGATATAATGATGATGCAAAAGCTGCCTATGGAGCATGGTTAAGAGCTTATATTGATGCACATATTAATATTTATGATTATGTACTGGATAAATCAAAAACTTCCGGGGCGAATTTATCTTTAGAGGAAACAATAAAAATTTTATTAGGACAAGCTTCTTCACCAACACCAACACCAACACCAACACCAACACCAACACCAACACCAACACCAACACCAACACCAACACCAATCTCAAGTAAAGAAGTACAAGAAAATAAAACTGTAGGAGGAAGTGAAATATGGGTAGATCCTTTATCAGTAAATAAGTTAAGAACTGCTGGTCTTGCAAATATCAAAAGTGCCACCTTTGGGAAGGTTAGAAATGGAGGTACAAGAAATCATCAAGGTATAGATCTAGCTGCTGACTCAGGTACAAATATTTTTGCAGTATGTAGTGGCATTATTGCTGTCGCAAAGGATAGTGGAGGGCCATATGGTAAAATTGTTGTATTAGAAGTAAATATTGATGACCTGCCTATACAACAAAAAAAATATGCATTAAAAAAAATTATAAATAGCAATTTTATTTATTTTTTTTATGCTCATTTATCTATTATAAATGTTGAAAAGGGAGATGCTGTGGATGTTACGACAGTTTTAGGTAAAACAGGGTCTAGTGGAAATGCGAGTGGAATGACTACTATATCAAAGGGTGGACATTTGCATTTTGAGACGAGAAGTTCGCCATTGTTGGGTAAAGGTTTACAAGGAAGATTTGATCCTATTCCTTTTTTTCTAACAAAATTAATTTAGGCTTTTTGAAATATGAAAATAATTAAATTTCTGGTAATAATTGGTAGTTTTTTTTCATTATCATGTCATTCTAAAAATATAGATTGGAACGATTATCAGCAGAGTGCTATACAGATTAATGAACCAGTTTTATTTTTAGATCATTTTGGTGAATTCTCTCAATTAAATAATAACTTAAAGTTAGGTTTAATTGATTATGGAAATAAAAATAAAAAATATTCTGGTGGGAATTACGTCCTTAAAATTTATGGTATTGAGGTCTTAAATAATCAAAAAGAATATTATTTATTTAAAAGTACAGTACCTTTGAAGTCTAGTGTTGATTTAAAAATACTCTATCAAGATGAAAAAATAGTAGCTTTTCGAACACGAGAATTCAGCGAAATAGATTATGTAAAAAGACCTTATAAAAAATTTAGCTCTAATTTATTTATATATAACAAATTATCAAATTTAGTTGTTGAAGCTCCAGTAGTAGACTCTTCATCTGCTAATTTAGAGAGTGATTATGTAAATATATTAGCGGGTGATAATTTTTCTTATATTCTAAAAGAAAAAAAATATTTATATGAAGCAGATGTTAGAGAGTCTAGTGGTAAATTAGAGAAGTATAAATTAATATTAAATTCTGAATTGAAATGTTTGTCATCTACATTAGGGTGTGAAAGTATAAACTCTCAAAAATCACTTAAAAAATAGTTTATTTGATTGCTACATTATTAATGTAGCAATCCTTTTTTCTTTTACCCTTCCAAAACCTCTTCCAGCAACTCCTCACTCGGTGCAAAGTAATAGGCACCATCTAGAGGTGTTACGAAATGCAGCAGACGATCATGAATTCCATCGCCAGAGGTACCAAACATACGTTCTAACATAGCATCGATAATCGTAAGGTCTTTGGTGTAGGCAATAAAGAATAGACCCTGGTCACCACGTCCATCACCATAAGGCAGAGAATGACGTAG
The DNA here is from genome assembly GCF_048147885.1 of Acinetobacter sp. 228. Lineage (NCBI taxonomy): Bacteria > Pseudomonadati > Pseudomonadota > Gammaproteobacteria > Moraxellales > Moraxellaceae > Acinetobacter > Acinetobacter sp. 228. Next base: position 25,511 of record NZ_JAYWYV010000007.1, on the reverse strand, counting down.
GATTTCCATTTCTTCGCCTTCTTCATCTTCCACTACAGTACGTGACACGTGCGCATTTTCAGGTTTGACTTCATCATCCAGCTCAATCGATTCAAGCTTGGTACGACCCATAACCTGTTCCTGAGTATCAACTTTTAGCTTTTTCCATTTTTCCAGGTTATGCGCGTAACGTTGGGCAAAAATAAATGAACCATCTTGGAAAATACCTGAATCTTCACCTAATAATGCGACTTCAGCACGATCATCCGGGAATTGCGGATTTTCAGTTCCATCAATAAAGCCAGTTATGTCACGACCATCAAAATAGCGGAAGCAAACCCGCTCATCCAGCACCTGAACCTGATCCTGAATGCCTTCAAAAAAAGCCTGACTGAGCGCAAAACAGATATCAGCACGGGCACTGGCAATATGAATGATCATATCTGCCGGAACCACAGGCATTTCAAATGAACCATGAATGGGTTCAAGCTGTTTAAAACCTGCAGGACTTTGTGAGTACAGGCGTGACCAGAGCTCAGGCCCAAAGGCTACCGCCGTTTTAATTTGTGCTTGAGGATGTTGCGTGATCAGCCGATCACGTGAAGTAAACAGATGTTCAAGTTGTTCTTTTAATTTTTCAATACTTAAATCTTTAATACGTAAAACAATAAAGCGGGCATGATCTGAAGGAAGTGGCAAGATTACCGATTGGGCTGTCATTCATGGCTCCTGTAAGAATAAGTCCTGTTTTCTAATTTCTATATTGTGCCTGAAGCCACACAGAGTGAATAGTCCGATGCTTTATATTTAAGCAGGTTTTTAGCCTGATTTTATTGGAAGATTCATATAATATTGGGTGGGTTTTGCTGAGTGAAATGTTCATGTCCTATCAAATATGGTTTGCCTATATGCTGGCCTGCTGGGTGATTAGTGTGTCCCCGGGCGCAGGAGCAATTGCATCAATGTCGAGTGGGCTCAACTATGGTTTTCGGCATGGTTACTGGAATGCGCTGGGTCTGCAACTGGCGTTATTGGTGCAGATTGCAGTGGTTGCGGCAGGTGTGGGAGTTTTGTTTGCAACCACACCATGGGCATTTTTGGCGGTGAAATGGTTTGGCGTGGCTTATTTGTTGTATTTGGCATATTTACAGTGGAAAGCACCCGCACAATCTATCGAAATTAAACACGAATTGGCACGTAAATCGGCAGGGAAACTGGTATTACATGGTTTCTTGGTCAATATGAGTAATCCCAAAGCCATCGTATTTTTACTGGCAGTCCTGCCACAATTTCTGGACTTGTCCAAGCCGCAATGGATTCAATATCTGATTATGGCAGCAACGATGGTGACAATTGATCTGATTGTGATGGCCGGTTATACCGGACTGGCGGCTAAAGTTTTAAGGCTACTTAGATCGCCGAAACAACAAAAAGTCATGAACCGGACTTTTGCCGGTTTATTTGCTGGCGCAGCATTTTTATTGAGTTTGGTGCATCAATAGAGATTGTTTGCTCTCTCCTTTGGAGAGAGCTGAATGGGTTAATAGAAAATAAAAAGTATATAAAAGTTATAACGATGCGAAAGAAAGATTAACTCAGCTTTTTAAACTTCTGGATACAAAAAATTAATGCAAATAGGGTGGCCATGGTCAGGACAATGGTTAGACCTGTTGAAGTGTTGAGGCCTGCACTAGACCAGAGGCCTACGGTCACCCCAATTTGTGCAATCACGAATGCCCAGATCACCATTTGACGAGGGGAGTTTGCCAGTAATCGGGCAGTCAGGGCAGGGATCACCAATAATGCACCCATCAAGAGTGAACCGACTGCTTTTAGAGCAAGCACGGTAAAGAGTGCTAACAGCAACATGAAAATCAGGCGTTGCCATTTGGCATTGACGCCTTCACTGACCGCCATGTCTGGATCAATCGCGATTTGGATCTGCGCTTGCCAACTTTTATATAGCACGGCTAAGGCCAGACCAATGACAATGGCAAAAGTCGGTAAGTCAGTCCAGGAAATCGTGAGTAAATCACCAAATAAATAGCTGAGCAGTTCCGGTCTTAAGCTGGGTAAATGCTGGATGAATAACAATCCTGAGCAGAGCAGGGTCGCTGAGCAAAGTGCAAGTAGGGCATCATTGGGCAAGCGAGGATCGTGCAAAATCCAGAGAATTCCGACCAAAAGTAGGGCCAAAAAGGTCACACCTACCCAAAGCGGTAAACTTAAAGCGCCAGCAAGCGCTACACCCAATAAAGTGCCGTGTGCCATGGTGTCGGCAAAAAAGGACATACGACGCCACAGCATGAGACAGCCCAGTGGGGCAGTCAGAAATACCAATAGCGTACCCATGATCCATGCAGGTAAAAGGAGTTGTAACCAATCCATCATGGTTTAAGCTTCCGGCTCTGGGTGGATATGAGGGCGTGAATCATGCTGACAGGGGGTCGCAGAGTCTCCATGAGCACAGTGGTCATGATGATGTTGGTAAAACACCCGGTTGGTACCAAAAATAGCCTGGTATTCCGGATGTTGCTGCACGCTTTCTGGCAGGCCACTACAACAGATATGCTTGTTCAGACAAACGACACGATGTGTACCCTGCATCACCCATTGCAGGTCATGTGAAACCATGAGAATGGCACAGCCATATTTTTCTGGCAGGCTGCGGACATATTCATAGAGTTCCGCTTCGGACTGGATGTCCAGACCCTGCATCGGTTCATCGAGAACTAGAATATCCGGCTGGCGCAACAAGGCGCGAGCCAGTAGCACCCGTTGACGTTCGCCACCAGACAACTGCTGAACTTTGGAGTCTTGTAGGTTATTAATGCCGGTATCGCGAATAATCTCGGTTTTAATTTTGGCGGGGCACTTTTCTAGTGCCAGTAAATCCTTTACCCGGAGCGGCAAGCTATGTGAAGGATTGAATTTCTGTGGCACATAAGAGAATTTAAGCTTGCGCGCAGTCGTGATTTCACCTGATTGCGGTTTCAGAATGCCGAGCATGACTTTAATTAAGGTTGACTTACCCGCACCGTTTGGACCAATCAGTGTGACAATTTCTTTCTCTTGTAGCGAGAAATCAATGGCTTTTAGAATATCGCGCTCATCGATTTTGACCCAGATCTTGGAAAGCTGAATCAGGGGAGGAGCACTTAAGCTTTGTTGCGGCACTGCTGACAAATTCCTGAAATTTCAATAATACTATGATGTGCAGTGAAGTCGTCCGAGCTTGCCAGTGCATCGAGTTGATCCAGTAGACCCTGCGCTGAAGCTTCTTTGACGGCTTTACATCGGGTACAGATTAAAAAAGCGGCCTGATGTCCTTCACGCGGATGGCAACAAGGAATATAGGCATTGATCGAGGTCAGGCGATGAATCAGACCTTTGCTTAATAAAAAATCCAGAGTGCGATACACCGTTGGTGGTGCTGCAGGACGATCGCTGGCATTTTTCATTTGTGCCAACAGATCATAGGCACCCATTGGGCCATGCGCATTCAGAATGAGTTCCAGCACTTCTTTACGTAAAGGTGTCAGACGTGCGCCGCTTGCTGCACAAAGACTTTCAGCTTCGACAAGACGTTGTGCGACATTCGGATAGTCGTGCACGCCGTGCAATGCGTTGTGGTGTTCGTGCGAACAGGAACCCATAGTTCACCTCAAGTGCGAAACTGAAAATTAATAGATTTCAAATCTTAGCATGAAGCGTTCTGAGTTTCGATTGGGCATAGGTATTTTTGTATTTTTGTTATATTATAACACTCACTGATTTTATCGTTTTTTAAGTGATTCCTGCCCATGTTCCGTCTCCTTGCAATAAGTCTGCTGGCCTTGTTCAGCACACTCAGTTGGTCACAAAGTCTGGTGGTGTCTACTCAGCCGATCTATCTGATCGCCAAGAAAGTTACCCAAGGCGTGGAACAGCCGACCTTATTGCTGGCCAATCAGAGCGGGCATGATGTCAGTCTTACCCCGGCACATCGTAAAACCATTCAGGATGCAGGTCTGGTCATCTGGCTCGGCAAGGCGCATGAAGCACCATTGGCGAAAGTGCTGACTGAAAGTAATAAAGGTATTGCACTTTTAGACTCCGGGATCTTGACTACCTTGCCGATGCGTAATCCGCGTGGCGAGGCCTTAAAAAATACGGTAGATACGCATGTCTGGCTTGATCCCAACAATGCAGTGCGGATTGGTTTCTTTATTGCTGCATTGCGTTCGCAGCAATTGCCGGAGCATCGCGAACGCTATTGGAAAAATGCCCGTGACTTTGCACAAAACATGTTTGCTACGGCCCAGCGTTATGGTTCAAGCAGTAAAGCCCAGCCCTATTGGTCTTATCACGATGCCTATCAGTATCTGGAACGCCCACTGAATTTAAAATTCATGGGGGCATTAACAGATGATCCGCATGTCTCGCCAACTGTGGCACAAATCAAGTTTCTGCAGGATCATCGTCCACAACGTAAAATGTGTCTGCTGGCCGAAGGTCATGCCAGTGAAAATCAGTACCGAAAACTCAAACCGGTGGTGTTCCAGGATGTAGATGAAAGCATGAGCGGTGCAGGGGACTTCGTAGAAGCGTGGCAGCAATTGGCGGCAAAAACTCAAAAATGTGTGATAAATGCGCGCTAATGATTTAAAAAATGCACAGATTTTGATTAGTTTAGCAGCATTGACCCGATTTAAAAAAACGCGACTAAGGTCGGGAAAAGATTGCATGTTCAGGGGTGTAACTCTATAATGCCTGCGATTAAAAATAATCACCTGTTAAACTTGTCAAGCATGATTGCTGTGAGTGAATAAATAATGAGCCGAACTAGTCGCTTGATTGACCGACGATTAGCGAAAGCTTTGGTCCTCCTGCAAGCCTGTATGATCCCTGTTTCAGCCTTGATCGGCTGGGTCGTGAAAGACTCAACCGCAGCCTTGAGTGCAGCATTAGGTGCGCTCGTATGTTGGCTCGCGACTTGTTATTTTTCGTGGCAATCGTTTCGAGCAGCAGGAGCCCGCGCGTCTAAACAAGTTCTGTCGAACATGTATAAAGGCTTAATGGGAAAGTTTGCCATTGTGATTGTTGGTTTCATTTTGATTTTAAGCAATGTTAAGCCGTTGTCAGCGGTGGCGTTGTTTTGTGGTTTTATGCTCGTTCAGGCCATGTCGTGGGTCGCTCCATTTTGGGCGTCACGTCTACAAAAATGAGTATAGGCACAACAAAAAATTGAAAAGTTTTTTAGGAGATGAACGAGATGTCAGGCAGCACGCGATGTTCGTTCACTCTATTTAGTATTTGACATTGACCAGGTGTGATTTATGGCTGCTGAAGAACATGCGCTTACTTCGACCGAGTATATCAAGCATCACTTGACCAACATGACCTATGGCAAGATGCCGGATGGTTCTTGGAAGTTGGCTGAGACTGCTGATGAAGCTCAACAGATGGGGTTCACTGCTATTCACTTGGATTCAATGGGTTGGTCAATCGGCCTTGGTGTCATTTTCTGTTTGCTGTTCTGGATTGTAGCGAAAGCTGCAAATGCTGGTGTTCCAACCAAGTTCCAGTCTGCAATTGAAATGATCATTGAGTTTGTTGACTCAAGTGTTCGCGACACTTTCCATGGCAAATCACGCTTAATTGCACCACTTGCATTGACCATTTTCGTGTGGATTTTCCTCATGAACGCAATGGACTTGATCCCAGTTGACTTTATCCCGTATACAGCTCAATTGATTGGTGCAAACGTGTTTGGTATGGACCCTCATCACGTTTACTTCAAGATTGTTCCATCTACTGACCCTAACATTACCCTTGGTATGTCATTGTCTGTATTTGCACTGATCTTGTTTTACAGTATCCGTGAAAAGGGTATTAGTGGTTTTGTCGGCGAATTGGCACTTAACCCATTCAATCCAAGTAACCCAGTTGCAAAAGCGTTGCTTATTCCAGTGAACTTGATTTTGGAATTGGTAACCTTCCTTGCTCGTCCAGTTTCATTGGCTCTCCGACTGTTCGGTAACATGTATGCAGGTGAGTTAATCTTCATCCTAATCGCGTTATTGCCGTTCTGGATCCAGTGGGCGTTGTCTGTGCCTTGGGCGATCTTCCACATTCTTGTTATTACGCTACAGGCATTCATTTTCATGATGCTGACTATCGTATACTTGAGTATGGCTAGCGAAAAACATTAATGGTATTGCCTGACTGTCACGAGATGGTTGGGCACAGTTTTCTAACTTAATTTGGTATAAAACCTAACCTCTGAGGAATTATCATGGAACTCACTTTAGGTCTAGTTGCAATTGCATCTGCTATCTTGATCGCTTTTGGTGCTTTAGGTACTGCGATTGGTTTTGGTCTTCTAGGCGGCCGTTTCCTTGAAGCTGTAGCTCGTCAACCAGAATTGGCTCCACAACTTCAAACTCGTATGTTCTTAATCGCGGGTCTTCTTGATGCTGTGCCTATGATCGGTGTTGGTATTGGCTTGTTCTTCATCTTCGCTAATCCATTTGTAGGTTAATCAGCTTAATTCCGAAATTCACTATTTGAGGAATTTGCAATGAATATCAACCTCACATTGTTTGGCCAAGCGATTGCATTTGCGATTTTCGTCGCATTCTGCATGAAGTTTGTATGGCCACCACTAATCAATGCGATTAGTGAACGTCAGCGTCGTATCGCTGATGGCTTAAACGCTGCTGAAAAAGCGAAGGCTGACCTTGCAGATGCGCAAGCACAAGTGAAAGCTGAACTGGACGCGGCAAAAGCACAAGCGGCTCAATTGATCGAACAAGCGAACCGTCGTGGTGCACAATTGATCGAAGAAGCGCGTAACCAGGCTGCGGCTGAAGGTGAGCGTATTCGTCAACAGGCTAAAGAAGCTGTTGATACTGAAATCAATTCTGCTCGCGAAGAATTGCGTCAACAAGTGGCTGCTCTTGCAGTGACTGGTGCTGAGAAAATTCTTAGCCAGCAAGTTGATGCAGAAGCTCACAATGCCATGCTGACTCAGCTGGCTGCTAAACTTTAAGAGAGGCGGATTATGGCTGAACTCTTGACGTTGGCACGCCCTTACGCTAAAGCAGCATTTGCTTACGCTTCTGAGCAGGGTGCAACTGACTCTTGGTCGACTGCACTTGAATTGCTCAGTGCTGCGGTGCAAGACGAAGCATTTTCAGCTTATCTAAATCGCCCAGAGCTTACACCTGCTGAGCAGGTGTCTCTTTTTGCTAAAGTTTTAGGTGAAGACCAAACTGCAGCAGTGTCTAACTTCTTGACATTGCTTGCTGAAAACAACCGTTTGGAACTTCTTCCTGAAATCGCTGCAGAATATGAACAGCTCAAATCACAGAATAACAATACTGTGGATGTTGTGATTGAATCAGCATTCCCATTGACTTCTGACCAAGAACAATTGCTTGCAGATGCGTTGAAAAAACGCTTTAACGCAGCAGTGAATGTTTCTGTGGAAGTGAAACCAGAGCTTATTGCTGGTGTAGTTATTCGTGCAGGCGACCAAGTGATAGATGATTCTGCGCTTAATAAGCTTGAAAAAATGCGTACTCGTCTTCTTGCTTAATAAATAAGAAGACTGAACTTTAAAAAGATTGAGGTATAGCGCAATGCAACAACTGAATCCATCCGAGATCAGTGCGCTCATTAAACAGCGTATCGGCGATCTGGACACCAGCGCAACCGCTAAGAACGAAGGGACCATTGTTATGGTTTCCGACGGTATTGTGCGTATTCACGGCTTAGCTGACGCTATGTACGGTGAAATGATCGAATTCGACGGCGGCCTTTACGGTATGGCACTGAACCTAGAACAGGATTCAGTGGGCGTCGTTGTTTTAGGTAACTACTTGAACCTTCAAGAAGGTCAAAAAGCGCGTTGCACAGGTCGTGTATTAGAAGTTCCGGTTGGTCCAGAACTTTTAGGCCGTGTAGTAGATGCTTTGGGTAACCCGATTGATGGTAAAGGCCCGATCGATGCTAAATTAACTGATGCTGTTGAAAAAGTAGCACCAGGCGTAATTTGGCGTCAGTCAGTGGATCAACCTGTACAAACTGGTTATAAATCAGTAGATACAATGATCCCTGTAGGCCGTGGTCAGCGTGAGTTGATCATTGGTGACCGTCAAACTGGTAAAACAGCAATGGCGATCGACGCGATCATCGCTCAGAAAAACTCTGGCATTAAATGTGTATACGTAGCCATCGGTCAAAAACAATCGACTATCGCTAACGTAGTACGCAAGCTAGAAGAAACTGGCGCTATGGCGTATACCACTGTTGTCGCAGCAGGTGCATCTGATCCAGCAGCAATGCTGTATTTGGCTCCGTACTCTGGCTGTACAATGGGTGAATACTACCGTGACCGTGGTGAAGACGCGTTAATCATTTATGATGACTTGTCTAAGCAAGCTGTTGCGTATCGTCAAATTTCATTGCTTTTACGCCGTCCACCAGGTCGTGAAGCTTATCCAGGTGACGTGTTCTATCTACATTCACGTCTACTTGAACGTGCTTCTCGTGTATCTGCTGACTACGTTGAGAAATTCACTAACGGTGAAGTTAAAGGCCAAACTGGTTCATTAACTGCATTGCCGATTATTGAAACTCAAGCGGGTGACGTATCTGCATTCGTACCAACCAACGTAATTTCGATTACTGATGGTCAGATCTTCCTTGAAACATCATTATTCAACGCAGGTATTCGTCCTGCTGTGAACGCGGGTATCTCTGTATCTCGTGTTGGTGGTTCAGCGCAAACCAAGATCATCAAGAAATTGTCTGGTGGTATCCGTACTGCTTTGGCGCAATACCGTGAATTGGCAGCATTTGCTCAGTTCGCTTCTGATCTTGACGAAGCAACTCGTAAGCAACTTGAACATGGTCAACGTGTAACTGAGTTAATGAAGCAGAAACAATATGCTCCATACTCAATTGCTGACCAGGCTGTTTCAATTTATGCATCTAACGAAGGCTACATGGCTGACGTAGACGTTAAGAAAATCGTAGACTTTGATGCTGCGTTGATTTCTTACTTCCGTTCAGAACATGCTGCGTTAATGCAACAAATCGATGCCTCTGGTGATTACAACAAAGACATCGAAGCTGCAATCAAAGCAGGTATTGAAAGCTTTAAAGCGACTCAAACTTACTAATTTAGCAACTTGCTAGATTAGTGTTGGTTTGGTTCACGGAATCAACCTTCGGAAGCTCGCAAGGGCTTTCGAATACTAGGTTAAGCGTATGGCAAATTTAAAAGAAATTCGCGCCAAAGTAGCTAGTATCAAGAGCACGCAAAAGATTACTCGAGCGATGCAAATGGTAGCAGCTTCTAAGATGCGTCGTGCGCAAGAGCGCATGGCTCAAGGCCGTCCGTATGCCGAAAATATGCACCGTGTAATTGCTCATTTGGTTCAAGCGAATCCTGAATACAAACACCGTTATATGGTTGAACGCCCGGTTAAGCGCGTTGGCTATATTATTGTGTCATCAGATCGTGGCCTTGCTGGTGGTTTGAACATTAACCTGTTCAAAAAAGTGGTTAAACACGTTCAACAGCAACAAGAGCAGTCAATTGAAGTTCAATTTGCTTTAATTGGTCAAAAAGCGGTTTCGTTTTTTAAAAACTACGGCGGTAAAGTGCTTGGGGCGACGACGCAAGTCGGTGATACTCCAAGTCTTGAGCAGTTATCTGGTTCTGTACAGGTGATGTTGGATGCTTATGATAAAGGCGAGTTAGATCGTATTTATCTAGTGTCAAACGGCTTTGTCAATGCCATGACTCAAAATCAAAAGATCGAACAACTTGTTCCTTTGGCTGCTGCTGAAGAAGACAAGACTCTTAACCGTCAATACGGTTGGGATTATATCTACGAGCCTGAAGCTGAAGAGCTTTTAAATGGCTTGTTGGTTCGCTATATCGAGTCTGTGGTGTATCAAGGTGTGATTGAAAACATCGCATGTGAGCAGTCTGCACGTATGGTCGCTATGAAAGCAGCGACAGACAACGCAGGCGAGATCATTAAGAGCCTGCAACTTATTTATAACAAGCTGCGTCAAGCCGCGATTACTCAGGAAATTTCTGAGATCGTTGGTGGTGCCGCTGCCGTTTAACATTATTTTGAATTGAGGAGACAGCAATGAATAGCGGTCGTATCATTCAGATCATCGGCGCGGTTATCGACGTCGAGTTTGAACGCAACAGCGTTCCTAAGATCTATGACGCTCTCCAAGTAGATGGTACTGAAACTACTTTAGAAGTTCAGCAACAGCTTGGTGATGGCGTAGTTCGTACTATTGCAATGGGTTCTACTGAAGGCCTTAAGCGTGGTTTGAACGTAGTTAACACTGGCGCGCCGATTTCTGTACCAGTAGGTACAGCGACTCTAGGCCGTATCATGGACGTTCTTGGTCGCCCGATCGACGAAGCTGGTCCTGTTGCGACTGAAGCGCGTTTACCAATTCACCGCTCTGCACCTTCTTATGCAGAACAAGCAGCTTCTACTGACCTTCTAGAAACTGGTATTAAAGTCATCGACTTGCTATGCCCGTTCGCTAAAGGTGGTAAAGTTGGTCTGTTCGGTGGTGCCGGTGTTGGTAAAACTGTAAACATGATGGAATTGATCAACAACATCGCGAAAGCTCACTCAGGTTTATCTGTGTTTGCTGGTGTTGGTGAGCGTACTCGTGAAGGTAATGACTTCTATCACGAAATGAAAGATTCTAACGTTCTAGACAAAGTAGCAATGGTCTACGGTCAGATGAACGAGCCACCGGGTAACCGTTTACGCGTAGCGTTGACTGGTTTGACCATGGCTGAATATTTCCGTGACGAGAAAGACGAAAACGGTAAAGGCCGTGACGTACTATTGTTCGTAGATAACATCTATCGTTATACACTAGCGGGTACTGAAGTATCAGCACTTCTAGGTCGTATGCCATCTGCAGTAGGTTACCAGCCTACACTTGCAGAAGAGATGGGTGTTCTTCAAGAACGTATTACATCGACTAAGTCTGGTTCTATTACGTCAATCCAAGCGGTATACGTACCTGCCGATGACTTGACAGATCCATCGCCTGCTACAACGTTTGCTCACTTGGACGCAACTGTTGTATTGAGCCGTGACATCGCATCTTCTGGTATTTACCCAGCGATCGATCCACTAGACTCAACTTCACGCCAGTTAGATCCGTTAGTTGTTGGTCAAGAGCATTATGAAATTGCACGTTCTGTACAGAACGTATTGCAACGTTATAAAGAGCTTAAAGACATCATCGCGATTCTTGGTATGGACGAGCTTGCTGAAGAAGATAAACTGGTTGTTTACCGTGCGCGTAAAATCCAGCGTTTCTTCTCTCAACCGTTCCACGTAGCTGAAGTATTTACTGGTGCTCCTGGTAAATTAGTATCTCTTAAAGAAACGATTCGTGGCTTTAAAGGTCTTCTAGCTGGTGAATACGATCACATCCCAGAACAGGCGTTCTACATGGTTGGTGGTATTGACGAAGTGATTGCTAAAGCTGAGAAACTTTAATTAGTTCCCTAATTTAGGAGATTCTCATGGCGACTATGCAATGTGACGTTGTAAGTGTTCAGGAGTCTTTGTACTCAGGCACTGTAACTATGCTAATTGCTAAAGGTGCTGGCGGTGAGTTAGGTATTATGCCTGGTCACGCTCCGCTGGTAACTTTGCTCCAACCTGGCGCGATCCGCGTTATTTTGGAAAACGGTACAGAAGAATTAATCTATGTATCTGGTGGTGTTCTAGAAGTTCAACCGCATGTTGTTACGGTTCTTGCAGATACTGCAGTCCGTGCAGAAAACTTAGATGAAGCTGCAATTATTGAAGCGCGTAAACACGCTGAACAATTGCTAGCAAATCAAAAGGGCGATTTGGACGCTGCTGCTGCTTTGGCTGCTCTTGCAGAAACTGCTGCTCAGCTGGAAACGATCCGCAAAATCAAAAACCGCGCAATGTAATTGCAGGTTTAAGATTGAAGAAACCACCCGAAAGGGTGGTTTTTTTATGGTTCATAGGTTCTTATCATGTTTGTTTTTATATATGTGTTCATAAAAAAAGATTAAGTCTTTTTCTCTACCATAATTATTGCCAGAACCAAATGTAGCTACTACGTACAAAAAACCAAACTTTTCTAATTCAGATGCTGAAAAGTTACATTCATTATTCGTAAGGCGGTAATCCTTCTCGAATTTGTTCATTTCAAATGATAAGTAGGCTTTTTCTAACCCTTCTAATAAAAACGATGTAAATTGAGGAATAATATGAGCATATCTTAAAAAATTTTCACGATTTATTTCTTTCGCATCATATAAAAGAGCTAAACGAGCGAGCATTTTAGATTGATGGATTAAATAGACTTTATCTAAAGCATTGAGTAATTCACCACCTATTTCTAAGTTGTTTTGATTCTTGAAGATTTTTAGTAATGTTCCTGATGCTAACTTTTCACCTTCCTTTATAAATTCCAGGATATTTTTTAATTTTTGCTTTTCGTTATAGCTTCTGAAAACTTTATAAATCGCTAAACCTGAAGATGCTATTGGAAAAGCTTTTAAAATTTCTTGAAAAATAGTATCAGTCGTTTCTAAAACTGTATTATCAAAATAGTTTTCTGCTGTTTGAATGATATTAGATGGTATTTGACTCATTATGAATTTTCTTTTTTCTACTATATAGAATAATGTACTACACACCTGAAAATTTGAAATTTATATTTTTAGCATCACCTTAAAACAGCTGATTTAGATTATTTGTTTTAGCTTGGAATTTTTGCAAGTATCGATCTTGAGAGTGTTGGTTTTACATTTCCGATTCTTAAATAAATTTTAATTTGTACCACTCGATATAACTTTTACCCTTTCTCAGTAATGTTTTGAACCAATCTGTAAACCTGCACACACCATAAAAAAATCAGTGATAAGTTAAATGATTCGAACAGATTTCGCTTGTTATAGCTTAATACGATAGAAGTTTAGAACAGGCAAAACTTATAATTGAAAAAGGGAAAACCATGGCTTATCAATCTATTAATCCATTTACCAATCAAAAATTGAAAGACTACCCATCGCATAGCGATCAAGATATTCAACATGCACTCGATACTGCAGAAAAAATCCTAAAGTCAGAATGGTCACAGCAGGTCGATACCCGTATTGCAGTACTGCGTAAATTGGCTACCAACATGCGAGCGCAAAAATCCGAACTGGCCAAGCTTATGACCCAGGATATGGGAAAACTGATTAAGCAGAGTGAAGGTGAAATCGAAACCTGCGCCAAAATTGCAGAATACTATGCCGATCATGCCAAAGAATTTTTAGCGCCAGTGTCTTATCAGACCGATCTGGGTGAAGCCTGGGTCGAGCATCATCCATTGGGTATTATCATGGCAGTTGAACCGTGGAATTTCCCATTTTATCAACTGATGCGGGTATTTGCGCCGAACTGTGCCATTGGTAATCCGGTTCTGGCAAAACATGCTGGCATTGTACCGCAATGTGCGGAAGCCTTTGAACAACTGATTTTGGATGCAGGTGCACCCAAAGGTGTCTGGACCAATCTGTTTATCAGTAGTGATCAGGTCGCTGAAGTAATTGCAGACAAGCGTGTGCGTGGTGTAGCACTCACAGGTTCAGAAGGTGCGGGCAGTGCTGTCGCTGAACAGGCCGGAAAACATCTTAAAAAATCAACGCTGGAACTGGGCGGTAATGATGTCTTTATTGTGCTGGATGATGCTGATCTGGAAAAGGCCATCAAGATAGGCTGCCAAGCACGGGTGAACAATACCGGTCAAGTCTGTACAGCAGCCAAACGCTTTATCCTGCATGAAAAAATTGCAGAAGAATTTAAGGCTGGCATGATCAAGGTATTTGAAGGGTTAAAAATTGGCGATCCGCTTGATCCTGAAACCACACTGGGTCCACTGTCTTCCGCTGATGCTTTGGAAAAGCTGACCGAACAGGTCGATAAGGCGGTAGAACATGGTGCGAAAGTGGTCACTGGGGGCAAGCCGTATGAGCATGCAGGCAATTTCTATCAGCCGACGATTTTGGAAAATATCAGCCGAGATAATCCGGCTTGGTATGAAGAATTCTTTGGTCCGGTTGCCCAGATTTATGTGGCCAAGGATGAGGATGAGATTGTTTCGATTGCCAATGATTCCAATTATGGTCTGGGTGGCGTGATTCATTCACAAGATATCGAGCGGGCGAAAAAGCTGGCTTCACGTGTCGAAACGGGCATGATCTGGATTAACTGGTATACCGATACTGCGCCAGAACTGCCATTTGGCGGAATCAAGAACTCGGGTTATGGTCATGAACTCTCCATTGATGGTTTCAGAGAATTTGTACAGAAAAAACTGGTCGTCGTGAAAAGCCCAAAAAATAAGCCCAACACCAAACTAGAAAGCCACTGCTGAAGTGGCTTTCTTTTAATTAGTATTGATTAAATTCCTTTCGAATATGACTAATTATCACCTTATTATAAAGATACGGGCTTAAGAAGATGTAGTCTAAAATTTGAAGCTATCTTATTTGGATAAAAATATTATATCTGCTGATAGTGAATTTAATTAAATCATTATTATTCTTATATTTATGTGTAAATAAAAATATTTGTTTGGAGATAGTCGAGCATAATTTAAAAATAACAGCCAAAAAAATTTTAAGAATTTTTAAAGAATAGCGGAGAAATACAATTCTATAGTTGTTGCAGTTTTTCTATTGTCTATAATTAAGGAGGTTATTCAAAAATAATCTGAAATTATAATAATAGAAGAGAGAATTAATATGCCAACAACAATGAAAGCAGCGGTCGTAACTGCATTTAACCAACCCTTAGAAATCCAAGAACTCAACATCCCTCAAGTTCGTCCAGGCAAAGTCCTGGTCAAGATCATTGCCACAGGTGTTTGTCATACCGATCTGCATGCCATGCATGGCGACTGGCCGGTGCAACCGAGCTTACCTTTTATTCCCGGGCATGAGGGAGTAGGAGAAGTGATTGAAATAGGTGAAGGCATTGACCATTTAAAAATAGGAGATATTGTCGGTATTCCATGGCTGTATTCGGCTTGTGGCCATTGTGAACATTGTTATGCGGGCTGGGAAACCCTGTGTAGAAAACAGCAAAATTCGGGGTATTCGGTCAACGGCAGCTTTGCTGAATATTGTCTGGCCGATGGAGATTATGTAGGAGTAATTCCGGAGGGAGTAGACTTACTTGAAATTGCACCTATTCTCTGTGCAGGCGTCACTGTCTATAAAGGTCTGAAAATGGCTGATGCCAAAACAGGAGACTGGATGGCAATTTCGGGCATTGGCGGTCTGGGTCATATTGCTGTTCAATATGCCAAAACCATGGGATTTAATGTTATTGCCATAGATGTGGATGACTCAAAACTGGAACTGGCCAAAAATCTGGGTGCTGATGTGGGCATAAATGCACTGAAATCCGATGTAAAAGAAGAAGTGATGAAAGCCACTGGAGAAGGTTGTCATGGGGTATTGGTAACAGCAGTCTCTCCCAAAGCTTTTGAACAGGCAGTCTCGATCGTGCGTCGGGGGGGAACTATGGTGCTAAATGGTTTACCACCAGGCAAGTTTGACTTGTCGATTTTTGATATGGTACTTGACGGCATTACGGTGCGCGGCTCGATAGTGGGTACACGACTGGATCTCAAGGAAGCATTGGATATTGCTGCCCGGGGTAAGGTTAAGGCACATATTAATGTTGAGCCGCTGCAAAATATCAATGATATTTTTCAGCGTATGGAACAAGGGAAAATTGATGGCCGGATCGTGATCGATATGCGACTTTAATTCCTCATTGAGGGAAAATAAAAGCCAATCTGGTTCTTGCCGGATTGGTTTTTTGATGAAAGGGATTGAATGAGTTTTAACCTTGTTTCTGCTCGGGATTCTGGATCAGCAAGCCGGCCAGTTTGATCATTTCGGCTTGAACATTGACCATCTGCGATTCAATCTTTTTCAAGTCCACTTGGCTAAAATCCACCTGACCATTCAAGAGGGGAGAAGCCAGCACTTGCTGGTTTGCAGACATCATATTATTACGAATCTGGTCAATTTCCTGACTTTTTAAGTTCAGGTTACCCAGCACCTGATTAAAACTGCTGAGTTGCTGTTGAAGCTGGGTCGCAGTGGATTGCAGCTGCTGGGTATCTTTGGCTTCGACCGCCGTTTGCAGTTCGGTCTGGGTCTGTTTTAACTGTTCCACATAACTGCCGGCCTTGAGCTGCAAGTCGGCGACATCCCGAACCATATAAAACATATTGCCAGATTTAAGTTCAGTTGGTGTTGCCGAGCCTTGTTGCTGAGAGGTTGGTTTCAGATCTGACGTTGTTGTATCTGCCTGTTCAGTGGGTGTTTCGACAGCCTGTTCGCAGCCCATCAGTAAAATTCCCGAGCTAAATAATGCGAAAGGAAGGACAGCATTGGCAAGAATTTTGGACATAGAATCAGGGTCTCGATACAGGTGATAGAATTTGAATAGTGTTTAATATAAGGACAAACTATGGAGATAAAAAAGATTGTTGCAAACTCATAACAATTCTTCTGGATTTTAAATAATTAGCCAGGCAGAAGTGAGAAAAATCTAATAAAAATGAATAAGTAAATATTTTGTTTTAAGCGGGCGACTTGTTTGGTCGGTGATTAAATTGAAGACTTTATTATGTGAAATTTCATTCGACTATTATTTTCCTGCATCCTAAGCAATTGCTGATTGTGCACGGATTGGTTGAGTCTTTAAAAATGTAGGTGAATATCAATTTAGTGAAATAAGAGTTTTAAATAGAAATAAGTATCCATTATAAAAACAGATACTTATTTTAATCTTAATACTTATTGAGAGAGCAGAGCATTATTTTGTAAGTTCTGCATTCACCGCATCTACAATCCGTGGATCATCTGCAGTGATGTCTGGTGCAAAACGTGCCACCACTTCGCCATTTTTATTGATCAGGAATTTTTCAAAGTTCCAGAGTACTTCTGGTGGTTGGTTTGGGGTCAGGCCATAATCGACCAGATCTTTCCACCAAGGTCCCTCGCCGATACGTTCCGGTACAGCCTGTGTAAGAGTGGTATATAAAGGATGCTTGTCTTCGCCCGCCACAGAGATTTTTGCGAATAACGGAAAGTCGACTTTATAATTCACCGAACAGAATTCCTGAATCTCGGCTTCACTGCCTGGTTCCTGCTCCAAAAAGTTGTTGGCAGGAAAGCCCAGAATTTCCAGACCTTCAGCTTTTTTGTCATCATACAGTTTTTGTAAACCTTCATATTGCGGCGTCAGGCCACATTTAGAAGCGACGTTGACTACCAGCAAAACCTTACCCTGGTATTGGTTTAAAGTGGTTTCTGTTCCGTCAATGGTTTTGACCGGAATGTCATATACAGAGCGAGTCATTAGATTTCCTGTTTATTGCGACTGAATCGGTATTTGTTTTAACGGGTATTCAGATTTAGTACAAGTACAAACAGGTGAGCTGATTTACTCAAGGCAGTAAAATTGCTGCAATATTATGTGAAAAATCTATTATGCTAGGGTGCGAATAGGAATAGCTTAATACAAGACCAGCGACTCATGGATGACAGTATGATACAACAACAAAAAGCAGCCTGGTGGGCCATGGCCTTACCCCTGGCCGCAGTTTTGATTTGGTCTCTGAATATGACGGTTACCCGTTATGTGGCAGATTATATTTCTCCCATCAGTATCAGTTTTTACCGCTGGGCCTTGGCTTTGCTAATTTTAACTCCCTTTATGTTGCCCAGAGTCAAAGCAGCCTGGCCAGAAATCCGTCCACATCTCGGACATTTTGCCATTTTGAGTGCGTTGGGAATGGTACTGTATCAGGGACTGGCTTATAGCTCGGCACACTACACTACTGCCACCAACATGGGCCTGATCAATGCCTTTATTCCTATTTTTACCATTATCGTGGGTATTTTTGTTTTAAGGATTCGCCCGACGCAGGCTGCAGTGCTGGGAAGCCTTTTGTCGTTTATTGGCCTGATGTATGTCATGGCGCAAGGGCAGGGCCTGCAGTTTTTAAGCGTGGGTGAAAGTTATATTGGCGATCTGCTGATGTTGATCGCGGTATTTTTCTATTCCTGTTATGGCGTATTGCTGAAGAAATGGAAGATTCAGATTCCACTACTACTGAGTCTGTATATCCAGATTTTTATGGCTTTTCTTTACCATATTCCTTTGATACTGTTTTTAGGTCTGGACAGCATCAATAGCGCGAATGCAGCTAGCATTGTCTATGCCGGAATTTTTCCTTCCATTGCCGCGCCCTTATTCTGGATGATGGCTGTGCAGCAGCTTGGTCCAAATCGTAGCAGTATTTTTATGAACCTGATGCCTGTCTTTACCGCAGTAGTCGCATATTTGTGGTTAGGCGAAGCTTGGACGATGTATCACACTATTGGCGGCAGTATTATTTTATTGGGGGTTTTATGGGCGCAATACCCCGGGAAAAGCCAAGTCATAAGGAAGTAGGCCAGTTTTTAAAATCCTTAATCGTTTAAATATTGATCATTCAGGCATGTTTTTTTAAGAGAATTCATTTGTTAAATACTGATTTCTGAATGCAAAAATAAATAGAAAATTAGCACTTTATTTTAAAATCGGAATGGAATGAGCGAGATATTTTGAATTTTTAATAAAAGTTCTACTTTGTTAATAGAAAAAATGTATTAATTGAGTTTTTTATTGTACTTGTTGTTGTGACTAATTTCTCGCATAATGCGCCCATCGAGAATGATCAGGCAAAAAAAACCTTGTTTTATCAGGCTCCCAGAGATTTTCTGAACCCTCTGGATGTGATTTATGCACATCCTTTTTTATGCTCAGCCATCCCTATATGGTTGAGCTTTTTTTTGTCTTAAAACTTTAGTCGGGTTTGAATATCCCGACTAAATCCGCTAAGTCTCAGTCACGAATAACCGCGCCAGTGAGTGCATCAATAATCCGGCTCGGTTGCTGACTTAAACCAAGGTCGCCATTCAGATAATTCAGGTTCTGGTCAAAATAGCGGAGGGCATCCTGAAGTGAGCGGGCAGGTTCCATGCCGGCAGGATTGGCGCTGGTCGAAACGATAAAACCACCAAAGGCCTGACACAGTGCCACGCAGAGCGGGTGAGTGGTTACACGTACGGCCACTTGAGTATGCTGACCTTTAATCCAGTCAGGAATCTCTTTATTTGCAGGAAGCAGCCAGGTGGTCGCACGCTCAGCAGGCCTGTCATGGTTCCAGGATTCAATCACTTTGTCACGCATTTCTTCGCTTAAATCCTGTAGCAGATGTTCTACCTGTGAAAGATGAGCTGCTAGCAGAATCACACCTTTCTCAATCGGGCGCTGCTTCAATTCTAAAATCTGATGAAATGCCTGTTCATTATAGGGGTCGCAACCCAAGCCCCAAACAGCCTCTGTGGGATATGCCAAGACTTGTCCGTCTTTAAGCCATGCTGCTGCTTCGGCAACAGAGGTAG
Organism: Acinetobacter sp. 228; assembly: GCF_048147885.1. Taxonomy (NCBI): domain Bacteria; kingdom Pseudomonadati; phylum Pseudomonadota; class Gammaproteobacteria; order Moraxellales; family Moraxellaceae; genus Acinetobacter; species Acinetobacter sp. 228. Next base: position 5,977 of record NZ_JAYWYV010000007.1, on the reverse strand, counting down.
TGATCATGTGAATACCTTTATCAAACAACAAAGCGCTATTGTGAACCTTATTTGAGAATCCGACAACGTAGATACAGGCCGGCTTGCTGGGTGCAAAAACCGAGTAACTCCAGTTCCATCAGTTGACTGGTCAAAGCAGATACCTCTTGCTGAACCTGCGTTCCCAGTTGATCCAGACTCTGTCCCACCCAGTCCAGCTGGTTGTACAGACTGAGCAGATGTGGCGGGATCTGTTGTGATTCTGCTGCAGCGACTTCCAGTTTGGGAGTATTTTCCAAAGCCTGCCATTGCGTCGCCAGTGCCAGTTCTTCAATTACCTGCTGTGGATGGTCAATCAGAATCGCACCCTCACGAATCAGTTGGTGGCAGCCCTGATGATGCTCACTGTAAATATGTCCCGGAATGGCAAACACGGTTTTGCCTTGCTCGGCTGCCAGTTTAGCCGTAATCAGAGAACCACTTTTTAATGCAGCCTCTGCCACAATCACGCCTAGACTTAAACCACTGACTATTCGGTTGCGCCGTGGAAAATGATGCTGCAAAGGCAGTGTATCTGGCAGAAACTCACTGATGACGGCACCGCCATGCTCAATGATTTGCTGGCGTAATGATTGATGTTGTGCTGGATAGGTTTGATCCAGTCCGGTGGCCATTACCGCAATCGTCCCCTGATGTTGTAGGGCAGCCCGATGTGCTGCTTCATCAATACCATGTGCCAGACCGCTATTGATATAAAAACCCTGTTCACTCAGGTAAAAAGCAAAATCATAAGCTACTTGCCGGCCGTGTGGACTGGGTTTGCGGCTGCCCACAATGGCAATTTGTGCCTGAAGCAGAGTATCGGGTCTACCCTGACCAAAAATGATTGGGGGTTTATCTATATAAGGATGCAACTGCTGCGGATAATGCGGATCGCCATGCAATAAAACAAAGTCACTATCCTGCTGGATCTGCTGCAGACAACGCTGAAATTTCTGCTGGGCTTCGGGAAGAGAAAATTCTTTTAAGCGCTGTACATGATTGGCATGAATACCCAGTGCCTGCCAGACAGGGGCTTGATCCGGCTGAAGGGCATGGGTCAGTTCGGCATAGTGTTGACTGATTTTATGGAAACTCGAAAGAGAATGCTGAACCAGATACCATAACGTAATTGTTTCCAGTTGCGCGCGCGATAACGGGTTCAGCATATTGAGACCTATAGGGTTGTCTTCTTGTTATTAAGTTTTTTTATTTAGACAAATATTTATTCATCTAAAAGAGGCGCTTGAATTCCTGCACCAACCTTGATTGGTAATTCGCTCTCCAGCACATAGGCATAGCTCAACTGATCGAAGGTTTTAAATACCATGATCTGGCCAATACGCTCGCCTGGCAGTTGCACACGTTCTTTAGTCTTCGGATCAGTCACGACTTCACCTTTCTGGTTGACACTAAAGACATGACCCGTCTGAACCCCATGTGCCGTACCACGGTCAATGGTGACAACACTATGACGTGCTGCGGTACCAATTGATCCCAATACGCGAACAATCTGGCCGCCGGCAGCAATATTTTCCGCGCTGGTCGGATAGAACAGGGTTGGTAACATTGGATCATATTCAGGGAGTACACGGTCACCGCGACGTACTTCAGCATTGTAACTGTCCGTCAGTTCAAGTGTGGTGACATCACCTTCGTTACGTACTGCAATACCAGACGCCACCTGTTGCAGCTCAAGTGCAGCAGTATATTTCTTGCCGTTTGCATCCGTAAATACATACGGTTCCGCTTCACGATAAACGGCATAGCGTTGACCAACTTCCAGACCGTTGCCACGTGCATAAACTTTCTGGCCTTTGCCTGCCAGTACGCGCTGATCTGCAGTTCCGAGAATATAGGGCGTACCTTGAACTGAATCAGGCGCCATCAGGGTATAACGCTCTAGCCATTGCCTGATATGTTCTAGTGGAATCACGGGAATGGTGTTATTTAAAGATTCAACCCGAATCTGGGGTTGCAGGGTAGTGCTGCCCAGATAGCGGCTGATAATACCCTCACAACCATCCCCTTCGTCTTTACCAATAATCGGGCGGCCCTGGTAATCACACATGAGCAGGCGGTCACCCGGGAAAATCCAGTGCGGATTTTTCACGTGTTTATTGCTGGCCCAGATTTCCGGCCAACGTACCGGATTTTTCAGGAAGCGTTTTGAGATATCCCAAAGCGTATCGCCTTTTTTCACCACATAAACGTTTGGTGCATTGGCTTTTAATGCCGGTGGATTAACGTTGCGTGCAGGTGCTGCCTCAGCAGAATGAATGGTCCCCATACTGACGCCAACACAGACGGCAAGTGCCAGCATCTGATTTTTAAACCCCAAGGCACTAAAAAATGGCATGCCTTTCAAAACCTTTTTCATTATCATAATTCCTAAAATTATGTGCGTAGTTGCGTTATAATAACGATCTTACACACATTTTTTTGATGAAGCATTCCCTTCATTTGGTTTTTTTGATCAATGGCATAATTGAGGATGCAGTATGGCCTTATTACCTATTTTAAGTTTCCCGGATCCCCGTCTTCGTACCATTGCACAACCTGTCGAAGAAGTGACTGATGAAATTCGTCAGCTCGCTGCGGATATGTTTGAAACCATGTATGAAGCACCAGGTATCGGACTTGCCGCGACTCAGGTGGATCGTCATATTCAGCTGATTGTTATGGATCTGTCTGAAAATAAAGATCAACCGATGGTGTTCATTAACCCCAAAATCACACCATTGACTGAAGAAACGCAGCCTTACGAAGAAGGCTGTTTATCAGTCCCCCAAATATACGATAAAGTTGATCGTCCGTCACGCGTAAAAATTGAGGCAATTAATCTGGAAGGTCAAGCATTTGAGCTCGATGCTGACGGACTTCTCGCTGTGTGTATCCAACATGAAATGGATCACTTAAATGGCAAGTTATTTGTTGATTATTTATCGCCACTAAAACGCCAGCGTGCCCGTGAAAAAGTGGAAAAACTGGTACGCCAGCGTAATAAAGACAAAGTAGCAGTGAAACGTTAGGATAATTTCAAAGTCTATTTTAATGGCCAAACCAGCCCAATTCTGATTGGGCTTTGCTATACTTGGCCTAGATAAATTTAAGGGCTTGCCTATGGTCCTGCGGGGCGGTCTGCTACTTTCCTTGGTAGCAGTGTTTTTACAGATTGCGGTATTTTTACAGCCTTTATTGCCAAAGCAATATCAGGTTGCTCCGGTCTGTGAAACCATCACGCATGCACTTTTAGACAAATCCTCTGTTGATCATTCTCACCATGCCGAGCAGCACGCTCAGCATTCTGTTACAGCACAGCATATTCCTGCTGATGTCCATGAGCATGATGCCAGTCATCAATGCCAGTACTGTACCGTCTATGGCAACCTGATCTTGCCGCCTGAACTGGACATTAAAGAAGTTCTGGATCGAATCCAGGTCAGACTGCTGGCTTTTGAAAAAACCTTTAAGCATGTCTGGTTTGCTCTGCAGCGGCTGTTCCTGTTACCCCAAGGCAGAGCTCCACCACTGTTTGCATAAATCCACGTTGTTTTTCGTCTGGGTCTTGAGTGACTTAGACCGTGTTCAATTTATGTATTCAGTGAGATAGAAAATGGCTCAGCCTAAATTTTTTCTACAGCCACTTGCGGCTGCGATTTGTATTGCCTGTTATTCAGCTTCGGTAATGGCCAATGAAGCCATGCCTGTACAAACCATGGCGCCGATTGTGGTGACCTCGACTGCGGGTAATGATGCCAATGGACTGATTGTCCATGCCGATCCTAAACAGCCGATCCAGCCTGTTCCTGCCACAGATGGCGCAGATTATCTGCAAAGCATTGTGGGTTTTAGTTCAGTCAATAGTGGCGCAGGAACCAATGGGGATGTCACTTTCCGCGGCATGTTCGGTTCACGAATTAAAATTTTAACGGATGGCACGGAAAACCTGGGGGCCTGTCCAAGCCGGATGGATTCGCCCACCTCCTATATTTCCCCGGAAAGCTATGACCAGATTTCGGTCATTAAAGGTCCGCAGACGGTGCAATATGCCAATACCGGTTCAGCCGCAACCGTCATTTTTGAGCGTTCACCTGAACAGTTTGATGCAGACAATCACTATCGCGGTCAGGCCAGTGTCCTGCTGGGCTCCTTCGGACGTCTTGACCATAATGTTGAAGTCGCAGCAGGTGATGCACAGAAATATATTCGCCTGAATACCAGCCGCTCTGTTTCAGACAGTTATAAAGATGGTAATGGCACGACCGTTCCTTCCGATTGGGAGCGCTGGAATGCCGACGTTGCATTAGGCTGGACACCGGATAGCGATACCTGGGTAGAGTTGACCGGGGGCAAGGCGGATGGTGAAGCTGTGTATGCCGGCCGTGCAATGGATGGCTCCAAGTTTGCCCGTGAAAGTCTGGGTTTGCGTGTTGAAAAGAGAAATGTCAGCGATGTGATCAAGAAAATTGAAGCACAGGTAAACTACAATTTTAATGACCATGTCATGGATAACTATAGTCTGCGCGAGTTCAAGCCTGGCGGTATGATGAGTATGCCTATGGCCACCAATGTGGCGCGTAAGACATTGAATGCGCGTATGGCCGTGACCAGTGAATGGGATAAATTACAGCTGATTACAGGTATCGACAGCCAGAATAATCAGCATAGCAAACGTAACGGAAATCTGATGACAGCGTATCAGAATAAGCCACGTATTAAAGATATGGAGTTCCAGTCGATCGGTGGTTTCGGTGAGCTCAGTTATGAGGTCAGTGATAATCATAAGTTGGTGAGTGGCCTGCGTCTGGATCAGGTCAAAGTAGAAGCAGTGGAGTCAAACCAGGAGCGTAAAAAAACTTTACCAAGCGCTTTTTTGCGTTTTGAGAATCAGCATCCAGACCATGATGATGGCAAGACTTATATGGGTATTGGCTATGTCGAACGTATGCCGGATTACTGGGAGCTGTTCAGTCCAAAATCAGGCAATGGTCATCCAAATACCTTTAAGAACATTGATACTGAAAAAACTTTACAGCTGGATATTGGCTACCAGCATGAACATGGTAATTTCAGTTCATGGGCATCGGCATATGCAGGTGTGATCAATGATTACATCCTCACGACTTACTTGCCAACAGGTAATATGGGAATGTTAGAAGCACATAGCCGAAATGTAGATGCAACAGTGGCAGGTGCAGAAGTCGGAATCGGATATCAGTTTACTGATGCGATTCAGGCTGATCTGAGTGCGATGTATGCTTGGGGTAAAAATACCAGTGACAATACGCCGTTGCCACAGATTTCACCTTTGGAAGCTCGGGTAAATTTACGTTATATCCAGGATAACTATACTTTGGGTGCCTACTGGCGCCTGGTCGATGGTCAGAACCGAATTAGTGAGCGTGAAGGCAATATTGTCGGCTATGATCTTAAGCAAAGTGCTGGTTTTGGTACTCTCTCTTTAAATGGTACATATCATGTAAATGACAACATGGATCTTTCTGTGGGTGTCGATAACGTACTGGACCGTACCTATGCCGAGCATTTGAACAAGATGGGCAGTTCCGGTTTTGGATTTGCTGCCAATGAGCAATTTAATAATATCGGACGGAATTACTGGGCAAGAATCAGTATGAAATTCTAATTTGAACTGAAAACAAACAAAAAGCAGGAGTTTTTTCCTGCTTTTTGTTTATGGTAGTAATTTAAATTCATGTTTATCAGTAAGTTAATATTGTTTTGTTTTGCATTAAATAATAACTCAAACTTTTATTAAAATAATTTTTATAAATAAAACAGTAACTTATGAATTTTATGGATTATAAAATAAACATGCGTTTGTAAAGTTTAAAAAATGGGGTTGCAAGCCTCCTGAAATACTGTAGAATGCACATCCATCGGCGGTGATGAAGATTAAAACTTCTGATAAAACAGTGACTTAGTTAAGATTGATTGA